>CAWDPB010000164.1:0-57551 GCA_963804075.1 uncultured Acidobacteriaceae bacterium
TTCAACTGTACACGAAGCGCAGATGAGCGACCGTCGCGGTGATGAACGCCGGTCCAATCACCTTGAGCGCATCAAAGTACGATTTCCAAACATCCGGCCAAGTCGTCATTGTCGGCCGAGCCTGGTTCGCCGCTAGCGCTTGGGGTGCAAGGCAATTCCCAAACCGGGTCACGTTGCCCGGAATCGCTCCGGGCGAGCTTCTCCGCGCGCTCACGGCCGGGCGAAAAGCGCGGCGATCTCCACGCCGAGGCAGCGGGCCAGCATTACGAGCGCATGTCGGAAATCCAGCGAAGGCGCATTTCGAGTTTATCTGATGATCTCCCGAGAAATGTCCATCCTTGCCTCTGGCAGTGAGCGGCCAATCCAGCTTGGGAGAGTCGCGCATTCGTGCGGATTCTTCGAAGTTGGGGGCCGATCGGTTACGTGGATGCGTGACGGGCATTTGAGCCGGTGGCAAATGACTCTGACGGTATTTCCCCGGACGCGTTTCAATTGGTCTGAATTCCGTTCAACTGTTCTCGTGGCTTTTTGGGCATGTTCCTGAGAGTCGCAGCCCGTCGAATTAATCCGAATGATCATCTCGCCATGCCGCCGACCAATCCAGAGGGCTCACTGCCGCCGCCGTTTATCCTGGCGACTACGTGCTGTTGATCGCGTTGCTTTTGTTGGCGACTATTGCACGCGGCACCTGGGCTTTAGGCGGAGCGATATCGGCGGTGGAGCTGCCTTGCTTGGCTCAGGTACGTCTCTGCTGTGAGTCGAAATACTCCGCTGTAAAAGCAATTGCAACGCTGAACACAACGGACGAGCCCAAGCCAACGCAAAATAAAGGATGATGGGGTGAACGGGCAGAGCGGGAGCAACCGGCGCCTCGACGATGGCGACGTTCAGGATCGCTGCCGATCCAGCGCATCGCCAATGCGGGCCTCTTCGCGTTTGCGAAGGTAGAGCAGGTAGGCATCTTCGTCCGCCTTTGCCGTTCGCAGCAAGTCCTGCTGATCGACGGAGCTGGCCTGCATGTGTTGCGCGAGCGCATGCAACGATGAGACCTGGGCGACGGCGTCGGCTTCGCGCGCGCGCAGGCCGTCGCGGCGCACCTCGGCCTTTTCCAACTCCATGCGAGCCCACTCATAGTTGGGGTCTTTGTCGGATGTTTCATCGCGCAACGGGGTGTAGCGCTTCACCCGCGATCGAGGTCTTGGCCTGCTCAATCTCCCGATCGACTTCCTCCACCAAGCGGTAGGAAGGGTCGTATCGCGTGAGCAGTTCGGTGCGCTTGAGCTGAAGATCCAACAGGTGCGTCTTCAGCTTTTCCTGCAATTCCTGATTGTCGGCCCAATGCTTGAGCGTGACCGAGCGCGCGGGGAAGGCTTCAATTGTTCGTCAAGTGAGGCGATTGTGCGCTCGGTTTCGGTCCGATCCTGGTCGATCTGCCGGTAGACTGCATCGGCCTCACCCAGGCGCTGCAGGGCGATATCGCGCTCCATGGCGCGTAAACTACCCCGCGGGCGCGAGTAAAGTTCACGAGTTCGGCTTCAGATTGGCGCAGGAGTTTTCTCGGTCTCCGTGGTCTGCTCGTCAAAGAACTGAATTTCGCCCGCCGGCCTTTGAAGATTGAGTGTGCTTGTTCGTATACACACTGGCCAAAGTGGAGAGAATGCGAGCGGCGCGTTCCGGGTCCGCATCCTTGTATGAAACCTGAATGAGATCCGACTTTTTCAGGGAATCGACGTCCAGCCGCCGGGCGACTTTGCGTGCGGCATGTTCGATCTCGGCCTCGCGGGCTGCGGCTGGGGTATCGGCAGGAATCAGACCCGACATGGTCACGACCTGCTTCAAGAGGTCCTCGTCGCGAAGAAGCTCGACCTCGGAATTAAGTTCTTCCTCGCTGATGTCGGGCCGCGTCAAGTCCATCAGGCTGGGCGGCTGGGAGGAAACTACCGGATCAAAGCGGCCGCGCCGAAGCAGTACTTTGAAGTGGGATTCGTATCGTGGCGAAAGCAGCACGATCGCCATCGTGGCAAACAGGAAAATGCCGAAGGACCCGGTTACCAGCTTCGGCCGCCGGAACAACGTGGCGGCAAGCTCGCGCGGAAGGATCGAGTGCTGCGGCGACAAGTTGGCCTTTAAGTCAGTCATGGGCTTAGGTTCCATCGGTTAAAAGAGGTATCGGCGGGTGTGCCGAAGGATTCTTGCTGTTTTGAGCCCCCAACTTCTAAAACTGCAATGGATTCATGTACCAACTCATGGAGTTGGTCGGAACAAACTTGCGAACTTTTGAAATGCGGTTTTGCGGGACATAGACGAAATCGCCGGGACGAAGGTGCAAGTCCTCGCGGAGATTGCGGCTGTCCAGCATCTTCTTCAGATCGAGCACGTGAGTTTCGGCGACTTCGGCCGAGACGCGCCGGAACAAAACAACCTGCGAGTGCCGCGCCTGCTGCGTGAATCCGCCGGCAATGGCAATCGCTTCGTTGACAGTGATATCTCCGCGCAACTCGTACTTTCCGGGCTTGACGACTTCGCCCGAGGCCAGAAAGTAAGGTTTGTCGAAGTCCTTCAAAGCGACTGTGATTTCGGGCTGGCGCAGAACGCCGCTATAGGCTTCCGCAACCGACCGCTGTAACTGTGGCAAGGTCAGACCTTCCGCCATGATCGTGCCCGCGCCCTTCAGAACCAGATACCCATCGGGCTGCACGACCAGGCTCTGGTTGTAGTCGGGCGAAAAGGTAAAGTTCAGGTCAACCACGTCGGACTTTGTAAGCCGGTAAAGCGGGTGACGCTCCCCTCCAAAAGCAGGATCTCCCAGGCCACCCGCTTTCTCGGATTGTGTGACCGCTCCGTTCGCGGAGCTTGTTCCGCCGTTCCGCACCGGGGTCTGCGAGCTCTCCGCCGCCGCAGGCTTGCCGGCCGGCAGAGCAGAATCCCCGGATGCGGGAACCAGCGGAACCGTCTCCTGAGCGAAGGCGATCACGGCGAGTTGCAGGATGAGCACGCCTGCGACTCTCATGGCGGTTTGTTGCGCTTGTTTCATTCGTCTCCGTACTTCACCGTGCTCCCGGTGAACGATCAGCTCGGGCGTTTGAGCTGCTGCGAAGAACCTACCCGCATGCGCCAAACACAACAAGACTCGGAAAGTGCTGTCCACCGAGGTACCCGGCACCTATCGACCATCAAGAACGTGATGAATGCGCGCATTCGGCTTGCTAGCGTGCCAATGTGTCGATTTCGCCGTCCTGATGGAGGCAGCAGGCAGGGCCGCGCGAGGATACGATGGTAGGCCTACGAAGGTAGGTACTGTTTCCCGATTCGTCACATTTTCACTGTGATGGGGCCTACAGATGGTCTCTACCCTTTCAGGCATCATGGTGAATGTGAAGCCAAAAACTGTCGTTAAACAACACAAAGAACCTCCTTCGGTAAAGACGCATCCGGTGCGCGTCTTGATTGCCGATTCCGGTCCTCTACAATCGCAGCTGTTGGCGCGCGCCCTGCGCAGCCGGCGGGATTTTCACGTTTCCGCTGTTGCTCAGAAAACAGTCGCCATCGATGCTTTCCTGCAGTCCGGTCATGCGGATGTCGCCTTGATCTCCGGCAACACCCCGCCCGATCTCGGCCTGCTGCGCTGGCTGCGTATTTCGCATCCCGCCATTTCGGCAGTCTTGCTCGCCGAGGAGGATGATCGCGAACTGGTTATCAACGCGTTGCGTTCTGGTGCGCGCGGAATTTTTCTGCTGGCGCAAGATCCTCTTCGCCTGCTCTGCAAGTGCATCACCTGCGTTTCCAAGGGAGAGATCTGGCTCAACAACGCGCAGATGCATTACGTCACCGACGCGCTTTCGGAAGTGCCGACCCTGCGCGTGGTCAATTCGAACGGACGCACGCTGCTGACGCCGCGCGAAGAACAGGTGGTCGCGCTCGTGGCCGACGGCCTTACCAATCGCCAAGTGGCAGGTGAGCTGGGTCTGAGCGAGCACACCATCAAGAAATATCTGCTGCGGATTTTCGATAAGGTCGGAATCTCCAGCCGCGTGGAGCTGGTTCTCTACGCAATGTCGCACGGGTCCAACCGGCCGGCAGAGTGGATGGCCGGTTAGCATCTGGCAGCGCGGGGTTCTTGCCGCGCGAACGACTTTTCCTCAGGCCGTTAAGCGTTGCGCGAAGCGGATTCGAGGATACAATGTCGGCATGCGAAATGGGGAGATGCGCCCGGCTTCGGGACCGGGCTCACAGGCAACTCGCCGATGGACCGTCATTGCATCCGGCCTGCTGATTCTGGCGCTCGCCATGGTCGTGATTTTCACGCGCCGCAACGCGTTTCTTAGTCCGCTCGCTCTGGTTGTCGTCGCTGCCATCGGACTGGCCGCCATCCTTCTTCAAGTCCGCTTTCACCGCGAGCTGCCCGGCGTTCACTCGCCGCTGTGGCTGAATATCCTCGGCTTGTTTTTTGCCGCCGCGTCCCTGTTCGCCGACTATCTCCGCGTGCGCGGACCGATGGAGGATCTGGTAGCTTTCGGAGCAGTTGTCTGCTTCGGCGTCAGCGGATCGCTCATCTTGCACGCCTTGCGCCGGCAGACGCCGCAGTCTCAGCGCTCGCAGTTGCCGCATGCAGACTGATGAGTTTACGGACTTAAACTCCTTTCGATTTCCCCCGTGTCCTCGGTTGTTAACGCCCTTCGAGGTCTCGGTAAGAGTCGACGCGACGGTTGCTTTTGGGTGGCGCAGCGCTGCGGTAACTGCATTGTTTGAATGCGGCTTTTAGCCGCTGAGGGACATCTGTCCTCGCCAACGACTTTTTCTGCAGCCTGTTTCGCCGCGAGCGAATGGAAATCCCCACGCGCAGTAGAAGTCGCACAACGCAGCGCACCCACCCATTACAATGCCGCTATGCGCGTCACTCTTTTCGGAGCCACAGGCCTTCTCGGTCAGGATCTAGTCCGCGCGCTCCACGGCGCACAACTCACCGCGCTTTCCTCCAAGGAAGCCGACCTCCGCGATCCGCAGCGAGTGAGCCAAGTTGTTCGCGAATCCCGCCCTGACTGGATCATCCTCTCCGCGGCCTACACCGATGTCGACGGCTGCGAATCGAACCGCGACTTGGCCATGAGCGTGAACTGCGACGGCGCCATCAATGTCGCCCAGGCTGCTCGCGAGTGCGGCTCGCGCCTGCTGTTCGTCAGCACCGACTACGTTTTCGACGGCACCAAGAGCGCGCCCTATGAAACCAGCGACCCACGCCATCCCATCAATGTTTACGGAGAAACCAAGGCGTGCGCCGAAGAGCGCCTGCTCGAGATTCTTCCCGAGGTCTGCATCGCCCGCACCTCCTGGCTTTTCGGCCACGGAGGCAAGTGTTTCCCCGCAACCATTCTCAAGCTGGCCGCGTCACGCCCCGAAATTTCCGTTGTAAACGATCAACGCGGATCGCCCACCTTCACGCGCGATCTGACGGCTGCTCTGGTCGAACTTTGCCGCAAAAACACAGACAAAAATAAAGACGCAGCCAAGAATCAAGATAAAGACAAAGCTAACGACAAAGTTAATGACAAAGACGCCCGCGGCATCGTGCACGTCACCAACGCAGGCGATTGCACCTGGTATGACTTCGCAAAAGAAATTGTTCAACTCGCCGGCCTGCCGACGGAAGTGAAGCCCGTAACCACCGCCGAGTTCCCGCGCCCAGCCAAGCGTCCGGCGAACTCGGTGCTGTCGCCAGAGAGCCTGCACGCCCAAGGAATCCAAATGCCAGACTGGAAAGACGCCCTCCGCCGCTACCTGGACGGTATCTGACCGCGGTGTCTGAAAGACGTCCTCAGTTCTGCATTGTCATCCTGGGTAGTTCCACAATGTCATCCTGAGAGCGTGTGACCTTTTTGTGCCCATGGTCGCTGTCATCCTGAGCGTAGCGGGGTAAGCGAAGCGAACCCCGCGCAGTCGAAGGACCCCTATTCCCTCAATCACCGTTCGGGACACCACAAGGCATTCTCCCGTGCCTCATCGGACTTTGCCCCCGCATCGATCGGTCGCTGCCGTTTCTGATTTTGCGTGGCGCAGCGGACAAAGCGCCAGTAACTCCAGCCCCGTAGGGGCGACGTACCTTAGCCCACCGCTTCAGCGGTGGGAAAACTGCAAAAAAGAGACAAAGTCCCGGAGGGACGGCCCTCTTCAGCGCAGCAATCACCTCACCCACTCCCTCTAACGATGTCATCTTGAGCGAGGTGAGGCGAATGCCGAACGGAGTCGAAGTTGAGGCGTTTGCGTGGCCAGGGTCCCCGGCGAGCCCGGTGTTGGCTCGCGGGTGCCCCAGGTCTCGCGCTTTTCGAGACCTGGGATTCCAGGGTCGCGTCCATCTCGGGATTTTGCCGGCTGCCCAGTTACCGCGCTGCCAGTTCGTCCAATCGCGCCAGCGTATCCGGATACCGGCGCACTAGGAGCACAAGGGCGGCCGCTTGCGGATTCGGCTTGGCGCGCCCCTGCTCCCATTTTTCCAGCGTTCTCTCGTTGATGCGCAGCCTGCGCGCGAAAACTGCTCGCGAGCACCGCAGCTTCTTCCGCGTATCGAGGATTAGTTTCGAATCCACTTTCGGCAGTGGCGCAGCCTCGACCTGGGGGGGAACTCGGGGACAGGAACATGTGAAAAAATCGACTATTGGGAAAAGACTAATTTGTGCTTCGAGAAATTTTTGCAATTAGATGCCCTACAAAGCGATGTCTGGCACGTCGCGATACATTTTCGGTCACCCGCAAAAAACTGGAAATCGATTTTTTCACATCTTCCAGACGGGACGTACCCCAATTCTCACTGGACGGTAGTGGTCAAGTTTGGATTTGCACAGTCTCGCTTTAGCATCCCGTCTGTGGCATGATTGGGATGCAATGACCATCGGCAAAGGCAAGCGCCCACGCGATCCAAACCAACTCGCCACTTGGACTGTAGCGGTTTCCACCGGCCAGATTCCAACCCCAGAACCGGAACTCCCCAAAGTCACCGGGAGCGCCCCGCCTGCCAGCATCTCCGAGTACATGGCCGCCATCGGGCGCAAGGGCGGTCAGATCGGCGGGAAGCGCCGCCTCAAAACCATGACCAAGGCCGAACGCTCAACGGTTGCTGCGAAAGCTGCTAAGGCGCGCTGGAAGAAAGCACGTCAATCCTAATGATTCCCTAGCAGCAAGCCAGTTTCCTTTTGCCATTGGCCGCGAATCAGAAAACCGATTCTGACTTTATCCCCGGCTTGATGGCTCACAAGTTCCGCCGCGAGTTCCATTGGAGTGCTCACCGGCTTGCCATCCACGGCGTTAATCACGTCGCCAACACGAATGCCAGCAAGTGCCGCGACGCCATTCGGCGCTTCGTCGGTGACTTCTGCCCCTGGATTGTTCCCGATAGCCGCCGTGATCCCCAGCAGCGGAATCAGCATCCCAGCCCCAGAGTTCCGCTGTGCGCTTTGACGCGATGTTTTCGGTGCATGTTCAATGCCGCCGAAACTGTAGACGATTCCGGCTGAGGCGCGAACGTTGTTTTGTGTCACCGATGGACCGCCGAAGATGTTATGCCGGGTGAACACATAGTCAGCGCCAGCGCGAACAGACCATGGCCCCGAGACTTTCCACTGTACGCCGCCCCCTGCAAGGCCCGCCATACCGTCTTGCGATTCTGAAAAGCCAAAGGCGCTCCCAGTCAGATGATCGCCTCCAAATAAGGCGTGAACGAAGAATGGGCGCAAATTGATTCGTGGGCCACCGGCATAGGAATAGTCGGTTACTTTAACATCTACAATCCCAAGGTTGAGAGCTGCAAGATTGACGCTATAAGTTTTATAGTATCCGCTCACATCGCCTTCGACTGCGAACCACTTGTTAAAACTGCCGGAGATCGACGCTTCCCAGCCGTTCGCGTTTTGGCGCGATGGCGTAACACCGTTTGTGTCGATGCTCACATAGGAGTACCCGCCAAACAGGTCGGCACGCGAATCTTGACCGAAGGCAAAGGCGGGAATGAAAAGACAAAGCAGAAACGCAAAGACACGGCACATAGTCATTCCTCTCGCTATTGGACTGTCCGGGGGAGCTGTCGGCTGGGGCCGATAGGTGACCATGTAGGCTACAGCACACAATGAGGCGGTGTCCAGCATCGCCGCACGGTTCGGCCAACGCGTCCGCAAACTTCGCCAGAAGCGCGGATTGTCTCAGGTCGAAATGGCGCACCGTTTCGGCATAGATCGCGGGCATATCTCCGATCTTGAGCGCGGCAAAAAGAACGTCTTTCTGCCCATGCTGGAAGTTCTTTCCAAAGGATTCGGAATCTCCGTCTCGGAGTTGATGCGGGGAGTATAGTTAGGGAAAAATCGGCCGGAAAATACGGGAACAGACGGGACGTTCACCTAGTTTTACTGGGCGAGAAATCGTCCGGGCCGCACGCCTATCAACTGGCCTCGCCTTCGTCATCCACTCCACGCAGCAAGGATGGGGCAGCCCGCGTGACAAGTAGATGACGACACAGTAAGGCCGCAATGATCGCCGTGATGAACGGTAACGAACTCTCTCCCAGGTAGATGGCGATCCGGGATACTGAACTCGCCCAATACCTAACATGATTGACAGAGAGTCCCGCCAGAAAACCGGGAACCATGCAACTCGCAGCGATAATCGCCGTGCGTTTCTTTTGAACGTAACCTACGAATATCCCGGCAATGAAGCCAGCCAGTGGATCAGCCACATACACGACAATCAAATGAGAGTGCTGCAACTTCCGCCTGATCTCAACCCAGTCCAGGCTGTTAGCCGGAGTCTTCATGGCCTGACGCAGGGTCTGGGGGAAGTCCGGGTCAATGTAATGGGCCAAGGCACCGCTACACAAATACGAAATCAAAGCCCCAGCAAGTACAACCGTGATAGTTCGTAACCGGGAGCTCGTCGTGAATAAAGGATCTAACATGCTAGGCATCTTAGACCTTCGTCCGTCTCTGACACATGCCGGGTTCTCATCGTGAACGGAGCAGCACTAGGCCCCAGGTTCGCGCCCTGGTCTCTGGGGTGCTAAATCTGGGCGATGCCTTGGCACGAAGCAGAGTATCCCCAGTCCCGATTCGACCTTTTGTGTTGCTCGTAGCTCGCGGCTCAAAGCCCGCAGCTTTTTTCATCACAAATTCATCGTGTCCCGCATCACAGACTTGCACCACGATCGCGTGAGAGCATGCCTCGACAATGCACCATCGAGAACTGCGCCAGTCTCCAGAGACGAACGCGCTTCCGGCCTCAGACTCTTCACCGCTCTTTGAAAATATTCGCCTTTTTTAGAGGCTTTTTGGCAATATTCCCCCCGGGTCGGCACCCCGGCAAGTGCACGCCAAACAGCAGAACTAACCAGCAAGTCTAATGTTTTGAATACTCTGCCTCTAACTATCTTGTTGTCATCGACTTGACTCATTTCGGAGGGGGAGGGGGGGTAATTAATTAATTAATTAAATATGCCCCGTGACGCTGGAGGCCCGAAGCAAGCTACGCGGAGAACTCGCGCCGCACAAATTCCATCGCTGCGTCGCGCGATGTTAGGCGGCCTTCCAGTTGCGCATCTTCAACCGCCTCTAGAATTTCTTTGAAACGGGGGCCGGGCTCGTATCCGGCTTCGATCAAATCGTCGCCCGTCACCAGTGGAGTTGGCCGGATCGCTTCCGGCGGAATGGAGTGCAGCTTTTCGCGCACATAGTCGTAGGCTTCGAGCAGGCCGTGGCTCGAAAGCGAATCGAGGCGATGCAACTCCAGGTGCTCGTCGAAGGCGGGCAGGCGCAGAAATTTTTTCAGCGTCGATTCCTTCATGCGGAACACGTGGCCGAAGCGCATGTGATGGTCGACCAGCGCCAGAATCCGATCGGTCTCGTCGTTCGAGAAGCGCAGCCGCCGGCAGATTTCCGCGGCCATCTTCACGCCGATATCCACGTGGCCGTCGAAACGTATGCGGTCCGGCGCAACGCGAAACGTGGGAGGCTTGCCCACATCGTGCAGCAGCGCTCCCCATGCGAGAGTCTTCGAGCATCCCGCGGGAAGTTTTTCCAGCAGCAGGAGTGTATGTACAAAAACGTCACCTTCAG
The DNA here is from genome assembly GCA_963804075.1 of uncultured Acidobacteriaceae bacterium. Classification (GTDB taxonomy): domain Bacteria; phylum Acidobacteriota; class Terriglobia; order Terriglobales; family Acidobacteriaceae; genus Acidiflorens. The sequence goes on from CAWDPB010000164.1 coordinate 10,089, forward strand.
GATGATATTGCGGAGGCTGCTCCACTCCCTTCATCTTTGAAATTTCCGGCAGCACCTGCGCCAGCAGCCCGGATTCATCGAGCAGCTGAAACGCCCGCTGCGCGCGGCCTTCGGTGAGCATCTTGGTCAGCTCTTCGCGCACGCGCTCCTGTGAAACCTGATGAATCTGCGGAGCCAAACGCTGCATGGCCGCGAACGTAAGCGGATCGATCGTGTATCCGAAGCGCGCCGCGAAGCGCACTCCGCGCAACATGCGCAGCTTGTCCTCCGAGAAGCGCCGTTCCGGATCGCCAATTGCGCGCACGATTCCCGCCGCGAGATCGTCGCGTCCACCAACAAAGTCCAGCACTTCATTCGTCAAGGGATTGAGCATCATTCCGTTGATGGTGAAATCGCGCCGCTGCACGTCTTCGCGCGGATCGCGCGTAAACCGCACTTCGTCGGGATGTCGTCCATCGGAATAGCCAACATCGGAGCGAAACGTAGCAACCTCAACCGTAGTCTTGGAGCGACGAGATCCCTCGCTTGCCGAGGATGGAAATTGCGTTCTCGCTTCGGCTCTCGCGTCGGCGCTCACATCGACTTCCGCCGCATCGCTCAACGGCACAAGCACCACGCCAAATTGCGCCCCCACCGCAAACGTCTGCGGAAAGATGCGCATAACCTGCTGCGGAGTCGCATCGGTAGCGACGTCGTAATCGGCAGGATCGCGGCCGAGCAGCAGATCGCGCACGCATCCGCCAGCGAAGTAGGCTTGATGTCCGCGTTCGCGCAGCGTGCGAACGATATTAGTGGCGTTTTGTTTGGCAGTGATCACGATGCGTATGACTGGCTCTCGATTCGTAGCGAGCGTTATGCCGATTCGCCGCTGCAAGTTCCCAATCGTCTAAACTGGAAACGAAAGCGAATGCCCAGAGCCGAAAGGCCAGAGGCAAGAGCCCAAGCCCATTATGCCCGACGCAACCATTCTCGGCATCGAAAGCTCCTGTGACGAAACAGGTGCAGCTGTCGTGCGCGCGGGAGAGCAGATTCTCTCGAACGTAGTCGCATCGCAAATCGCCACGCATCAGCCTTACGGAGGAGTCGTCCCCGAACTCGCTTCGCGCGAGCATCTGCGCGCCATTGTTCCCGTTGTTCGTCAAGCGCTGGCCGAAGCCGGACATTCCTACGAATCGGTCGATGCCATCGCCGTTACACAAGGTCCAGGTCTTGCGGGAGCGCTGCTCGTCGGCATCAGCTTTGCCAAAGCGCTGGCCTTCGCGCTCGACAAGCCTCTGATCGCAGTCAATCATCTCGAAGGCCACGTCCACGCCGTGCTGCTCGAGCAGCGCCAAGCCGGACAAACCGACCTGCAATTTCCAGTGTTAGCGCTGGTGGTCTCTGGCGGACACACTCATCTCTATATTGCCGAGCGTAACGAGAATCTCTGGACCTACGAGAATATCGGCCACACGCGCGACGACGCGGCCGGAGAGGCATTCGATAAGGTCGCAAAGCTTCTCGCCCTCGGCTATCCAGGGGGACCGATCATCGACCGCCTCGCGCCGCATGGCGATGCGCGCGCCGTCAAATTCCAGATGGCGCAGATCAAGCATCGCGACCGCAACGAACGGGCGAAACCAGCGACGGCATCTGAAGATCCCAGGCCGCATTTCGACTTCTCCTACAGCGGGATCAAAACCGCGGTTTTGCGTTACGTGGAGACCGAGCATCTCGGCTCGTCGATTGAGAAGAGGCGTCAGGCGCTCGCAGAACAAATACAGAACAACCGCAGTCAGCCCACGCTAGAGGACTATCTTCAGCTTTGCGACCGCCAGACACTCAATCTGGTGGCCTCTTTCCAGCGCACCATGGTGAACGATCTGGTCACGAAGACTCTGGCTGCCGCGCGCGAGTACGATGCGGGCACTCTGCTGGTGAGCGGAGGAGTGTCCGCGAACCAGGAATTGCGCACGACATTTCAGCGCGAGGCTGAAATGCAGGGATTGCCAGTCTTTTTCCCGTCCCGTAAGCTTTCCACCGATAACGCCGCCATGATCGCGGCCGCGGCGTTCCCGAAATTCGCGCGCCGCCAATTTGTGTCGATGGATTTCTCAGCCGAAGCCAGCCTGCCGCTAAGATGACCGGTTTTCCATGTGCCACTTTCCACCACGGAGGCACGGAGACACAGGGAAAACCAACAGCTTGGCAAGACCTTCTTCTGCCGGTGTTGCAACAGATTCAAGGCTTTTGCTCGTGACTCTCTGTCTCCATGGTGGAAAATGGATCGGAACGCTGTCTGCCTTCTTGTTACAGAACTGTTACATTTGAGCGCTACAATGGTGCCGTGAAACCGACCATCTTTGTGGTGGAAGACGATCCCGATATTTCCCGTCTCGTGCGCCATCATCTGGAGGGCGCTAATTTTAACGTGCGGCTTTATTCGACTGGCAACCTCGTCGTCACCGACGCGGAGCGGCAGCGGCCCGCATTGTTCCTGCTCGATATCATGGTCCCAGGCAAAGACGGCCTGGAGCTGTGCCGGCAGATTCGCCAATCGGTCACGCTGGCTTCGGTCCCGGTCATTTTTCTGACCGCCAAGAGCAGCGAAGCGGATCGAATCCTAGGACTGGAACTGGGTGGCGACGACTACATTCCCAAGCCCTTCAGCCCGCGTGAACTGGTGGCTCGAGTCAAGGCGGTAATGCGGCGCTTCGAGCGTCCGTTGCCGCCTCTGCCCACAAAGATAGAAGATGTTCACATCGACCCAGCCGCGATGACCCTGACCGTTCGCGGGAAGCAGGTTCCGACCACGGCCACCGAATTTCGGCTGCTCGATTACTTCATGCGGCACGCCGGGCGAGTGTTTACACGCGATCAGTTGCTCGACTCGGTGTGGCGCGATACTGCCTATGTGACGCCGCGGTCGGTGGACGTGTACGTGCGCCGCATCCGTGAAAAAATCGAGCCGGATCCGGAAAACCCGCACTACCTGAAAACGGTGCGCGGCGCCGGCTATCGCTTTGAGGTTCCTCGTTGAGAAGTCGCATCTTCGTCAAATTGATGTTTGTTTTCATGCTCGTGATCGCGGTGACCGCCGTCACGCTGCTATGGACTGTCCACAGCGTTTGGGAGCGTACTCTGCGCCAGCAGATCGAGCGCGACCTTTCGCAGAAGGTCCAGATGTTTGCGTATCGGGTCGAAAACGACCGCCAGCACACGCTCGCCGACATCGTTTCCCAGGAAGGCCAAGCCGCCGGAGCGCGCGCCACCGTCATCGATCCCACGGGAAAGGTGCTGGCCGATTCCGAAGCCGATCCCGGCACCATGGAGAATCACGCCAATCGCAAGGAGTTTGCCACCGCACTCGGTGGCCATCTCGGGCTCGATGAGCGCAACAGCCGGACTCTGAACGTCCCTTTCTTGTACGTGGCCGCGCCCATTTCCGGAGGAGCCGTCCGCCTTGCCTATCCCTTGCCCGAGATCGAAATTACCGATCGCCCCCTGACCCGGGCTTTGTTCTGGGGTTCGCTTACGTCGTTTGTGATTGCCATGATGATTGCGGCCGCAGCGTCGCAGTATGTCGGTTTTCGTCTCCAGCGAATCGTGCGCTTCGCCGAACGCGTTGCGACCGGCGATCTCGCTGCCAGAATTGCATCCACCGCAACGGATGAGATTGGCCAGGTTGCCGCCGCACTCGACAAAACCGCGCGCCGGGTTGAAGAAAGTTTCGATCGCCTGCAAACCAGCCAGAATGAGCTCGAGACCCTGCTCAACAGCATGCAAGATGCCGTGATCGCCATCGGAGCCGACGGCCGAGTGCAGTGGGCGAATCGCGGCATCAACCGGCTTCTCATGCGTGCGCCCCACCTGAATGCGCCCCTAATCGACAGTGTGCGAGATCCCGCTTTCCTGGCCGCCATCCAGGAGGCGGCGCGCGATCACGTCGTCAAATACGCCCGCTCCAGCACCATCGCCGCGGGCCGCATCTTCGACGTGACCGCCGCGCCCATGCCCGGAGGCGGCGCCGTAGCCGTGCTCCGCGATCTGACTGAAACCGAGCGCATGGAAAAAACGAGGCGCGATTTCATCGCCAACGTTTCCCATGAGCTGCGCACTCCGCTGACTTCGATTCAGGGCTACACCGAAACCTTGCTCGACAGTCCGCTTGCAGACGATCATGTGCGTGAGTTTCTCGAAATCATCCGCAAGAATGCCGCTCGCATGTCACGCCTGACCGAAGATCTCCTGACGCTGGCGCGCGTCGAGTCCGGCGAGCAGCGGTTCATCATCCAGACCGTGACCGCTGAGGAACTGTTGCAGGATGCGCTGGAAAGCTTTTACGAAGTAGCGCGGCCCTACGGCGTGGAATTAGTAGTCGAAAACACCGTTCCCGATGCCCACGTCGATGCGGATCGCGAGGCGATCCATCAAATCTTCTCCAATCTCATCGAGAATGCGCTGAAGTACGCGGCCTCGGGCAAGAAGATTGTTCTGGGCGCGCGCGCTGCTGAGAACGGCGTCGAGTTTTCCGTCCGCGACATGGGTCCGGGTATTTCTTCCGAGCACCTGCCGCGCTTGTTCGAGCGCTTTTACCGTGTCGATAAAGCTCGCTCCCGCGAATCGGGCGGCACCGGACTTGGCCTGGCAATCGCCAAGCACATAATTTTGGCGCATCGCGGGACCATCCGCGCCGAGAGCGATCTGAACCACGGCTCGGCCTTCTTTTTCACGCTGCCTGCCTCCGAGGCTGATGCGGTGTAGGTGCGAGATGAAGGGAAAGGTTCCGAGTTGCCCGTCATTCGAGCGGAATCGAACGGGGCGGTCCGGGTTCTGAGCGCAACCGCCCGGTTTTCAGCGAACCTAGCAGACGTCATGTGGCGGTATCATCGGATTGGGTCAATTTCAGCTCGCATTAATCTCAACGGTGGGGAATCGCGTGTCACCCTTACCTGCTGATCGACCGGAATGCTGGCCCAGCCTGACGCTGGACTCGTGGGAAGATTCCTGCGCCACTCTTCATATGTGGACCCAGATCGTGGGGAAAGTTCGGCTGGCTCTTACTCCTCTTGTGAACCATTGGTGGAACGTACCGCTGTATGTGACGGCGCGGGGCTTGACGACGTCTCGCATTCCGTATGGGGAGTGGGCGTTCGAGCTGCGGTTTGACTTCATCGATCACCAGCTTGTGCTCGAGACCAGTGAGGGAACGGTGAAAAGCCTTCCTCTGTCACCTCGCCCGGTGGCAGAGTTTTATCGCGAGTTCATGGAAATGCTTCGTTCTGCCGGAATCGAAGTCAAAATCTGGCGCATGCCGGTCGAGGTGCCCAACCCGATCGCTTTCGACGAGGATCGCGAGCATCATTCTTACGACGCGGCATCGGTCGAAAAATTCTGGCGGATTTTGTTGTCGGTAGATGCTGTCTTCGGCCAGTTCCGGTCGGAATTCATCGGCAAATCGAGCCCGGTGCATTTTTTCTGGGGAAGCTTCGACCTTGCAGTGAGCCGTTTTTCCGGGCGCAGGGCGCCGGCGCGTCCGGGTGCCGACGCTATAACGCGTGAGGCTTATTCGCACGAAGTGAGCAGTGTTGGGTTCTGGCCGGGTGGTGGAGATGTGCGAGGAGCGGCGTTTTACTCCTACACGGCGCCCGAGCCAACAGGGTTCCGCGACGCCACAATCCATCCCGCCATGGCCCGCTACGAAAAGCAACTCGGAGAGTTCCTGCTAATGTACGAGGACGTGCGCAAATCCGACTCTCCGACGCAGTCGATTCTGGAGTTTTGCCGCACCACCTACGAAGCCGGCGCCAACCTCGGCAACTGGGATCGCAAGTCGCTGGAAGGGTGAACCCCTTCATACTCGCGTCAGGCGGGGCCTTAACTGGCGTAACATCCCCATTACCGTCATTCACCGGATCCCACCAATTCGATAGAACGGCGGTTTCCCGAAAAGTCCCGGCCCGTAGCCTGCCTCTTCGGATCATTCCTTCACGTTCGGACGCGCGTGACGGTTTTCGGCGCGAATGCCCCAGTTAGGCATTATTTCTGCGATGGAATGTGCATTGAAAGCAGGTCTCTGCCGGCGTCTCTCCCGCAGGGTGAACATCATGGCAAGGAGAAATCCTGTCAGGGCTCCGAGGAATCCTTCGGTAACTGAGACACTGTTAAAGGTTCGCAGGCCCTGGCCGGTCAGCAGGAATCCGGTATACGCCATCGCTCCAGTCCAGAAAATTCCGCGAAGTTTCATGGGCCCTCACATCTCGCTGGACTTTACAATATTGCCACAAAACGGTCCGCGTCGCCGAGTATCAGGGCTGCTCAATCTATTGCGACCTTCACATTTTCGCATTCTCCCAGTTGGCGGACCATCCCGATCAACCCCCGACTAGGCAGGTCATTTGGTAAGTGCTGGTACTCCGGAGCCTGACCCATCACCTGCTCCAAACGGCTAAAGTCATCGGCTAAGGCAAGGGCAGCCATTCGCAGCGGTAAACGGCTGCGCCACCCAAAGCAAGAGCAAGATCGGCAGAATATTACGGAACCGGCTACGCTCCGGGGTGAATCAATCGCACCAGCCAGAACGCAACCGCTCCGACCAGCGCCGCTGCCGGAATGGTCAGAACCCAGGCCCAGACGATGCGTGCGGCTACTCCCCAGCGCACGGCCGAGAGCCGGTTGACGGCGCCAACTCCGACAATCGCTCCGGTGATGGTGTGTGTAGTGCTCACGGGGATTCCGGCCAGGGCTGTGGAAAACAGTGTGATCGCTCCCGCGGCCTCCGCGCAGAATCCTCCCACTGGCTTGAGCTTGGTGATGCGCGATCCCATAGTGTGAACAATCCGCCAGCCGCCAAAATATGTTCCCATGGCAATTGACAGATGCGCAGCCAGAATGATGGGCCAGTGAAATTTCCCCCAATCGCCGGCCAATTCTTTCGAACTCAAATAATGCGCTCCATACAAGGCGGAGGCCACGATTCCCATGGTCTTCTGGGCATCGTTGCCGCCGTGGCCGAGGCTGTAAGCTGCCGCCGAGAGCAGTTGCAGCTTGCGAAACCAGGCATCGATTCGCCGTGGCGCTTTATTTTGCAGGAGCCAGTAGACGGCAATCATGAACGCCCAACCTAGGACGAGCCCCATGATTGGCGCCACTACGATGAAGATGAGGGTTTTGTACCAACCCTCGGCAATAATCACGTGCCATCCCGACCGCATGACCGCCGCGCCGGCGTACCCACCAATCAAAGCGTGCGACGAGGAAGTTGGCAGTCCCCACCACCAGGTCAGCAGGTCCCAGACGATAGCTCCGAAGAGTCCCGTGATCACCACATACTGGGTCACCGATTCGACGTGGATCATGCCACCGCCGATCATTTTGGCGACAGCCGTGCCCAGGAGAAATGCGGCCACGAAATTAAAGAATGCGGCCCACAACACAGCTAGTTTGGGGGACAAGACTCGTGTCGATACGACCGTGGCAATGCTGTTGGCGGCGTCGTGAAATCCGTTCAGGAAATCGAAGATCAGTGCGACCAGTATTGTGATGATCAGCAGAATCAGATCAGTCTTCACCAGGTTTCCTATTTGGGTGAATTATTGAGCTTCACGTGTTCTTCAGCACGACCGTTTCCAGTACGTTGGCAACGTCTTCCGCCTTGTCGGTCGCCCGCTCCAGGCATTCCAGCAACTCCTTGATCTTGATGAGGTTGATTGGATCCTTTTCGTGTTCAAACAGGGTGGCGATGGCCTGCTGAGACACCTGGTCGGCTTCGTTCTCCAGACGGTTGATCTCCACGCAGCGGCTCAGGATATTGCCGTTCTTTTGCATGAGGGACACAGCCTGCTGCAATTCCTGGCATTGCTTCAGATGATCGCGGCCGAATTCTCCGGCGGCAGGCGGCGGAGTCGTGATCCGGTACATCTCGATGCGGGCGCCGGATGCATTGATAAAGTCGAGGACATCATCGAGTTTGGAGGCCAACTCGTGAATGTCTTCCCGGTCGAAGGGTGTGATGAATGTCTGGTTGAGCTTGGTCAGGATTGCGTGGGTGAGTTCATCGCCCTCGCGTTCGATGCGGTGAATCTCGTCGATCTTGCTTCCGACATCGTGGTAGTTTGCGAAGAGATCGACCAGCGTACGGGCCCCGGCGATGAGGTTGTCGGACATCGCCGAGAACATTGCGAAGAAGCTATTATCTTTAGGAATAAGGCGGACCATTTGGGCGCAACAGAATCCAATAGTATTTGTGTTTACAGTCAGTTGCAGTGATCGGAGCAGGCAACTATCTCACGCGGCAGCGCGCTGAGTCAAACCGTGATCTGGGAGTGTGACGCGGGCGCCACAGGGCGCGTTCCGGGGGATGGTTAGTTATAGCGGCGGTCAACGTGCTGTTCGACGATCGAGGAACGCCTGCGCATCCCGAATCGAATGATCAGGAACAAAGCAAGAACCGTACCGGCTCCCACGGCGATTCGTTGGAGAAACCCGAGGAAAAGAAGTCCTAAGCCCATTGAAACATTGTGCAGTTCTCGGAATGCCAGAGCGAGATAACGACGGTAATACTGACCATGATGCCCCTTGGTTCTTTGCCGCTTGGACTAGCGCTGGGGTTCAAACGGATGCCGGCTGGCCGGAATTGGGCAGAATCGCATTTCATCTCGCGGCGGCCGGAAATTTATCGCCTTGTAACCTGCCCCACGAAGGTGCGAATTACACTGTTCCCGGGAGTGTGTGTCACACCTCCGATTGGATGCCGCTCGCGTTCGATTGGAACGGATTCAGCATCCAATAAAACATCCGGTTTCTTCTATGAGCACAGCCAGCGTGAAAACGCCTCCGCCCGAGCCTTCGTATCCTGACCTGGTTAAGCGCACGGTAGAAGCGTGCGAACTGGCGCGGCAGGCTGCCGCGATCGCAGCCGAAGGAATCGCCACCGGTTCCATGTCGCGGCTGAACGACATCCGGCAATGCGAAAAGGAGCTGGATGCCATCGACATGGAAGTCGACTCGGGCGTGACCTCCACCATCACGCGCGTCCCGGAAGGCGAAACACGGCAGTTGCTCGCCTGCATGAAGCTGATGATCGGGCTGGAGCGCATTGGCGATTTACTCTTGAGCTTCGCCACCAGCGCGGAATCGGCCAGCGCGCGGATCGATCCGCAGGATGCGCGCGAGTTGACGCAGATGGCGACGATTCTGGAAAAAATGCTCTCCGATGTGGGCCGGTCGTTTTCCGAGCGCGACGTGAAGAAAGCCATTGAAGTGCTGCGCGCCGACGCCGAGATTGACCGGCTGCGCAATCTGATTTTTCTTCGGCACATTGAAAACCCGGAAAACATCGAGCGCCGCGCCAGCTTGCAAGTCATCTTCATGACCCAGTCTCTCGAACGCGCCGGCGACCACGCCAAGAACCTGGCCGAAGAAGTGTGCCATTTCGTCAGCGGACGCAGCGTCCGGCATCTGCTTATGGCCTACGACAAACCCAAAGAGCAGATGTTCATCGAATGGTTGCGCCACAAGGAAGACGGGCGATAGCGGGGCGGTACGGTTCTACTGCGACTCCTCATCATTTAACGCCTTTCGGTTTTTCCGGTCCATGCCGAGGTTCGGTTCCCGACAATTCCCAGGGGCTTCGCTTGACAGCCGGACACTCCAGCGCGAGACTCTGTCAGGTCCTTATGGCGCAGGCCTCACAGATTGGCGATCAACCTGCGTGGACCAAACTTTAAGACCACAGGGTGCGCAGCCACATGGCGGGATTCTCTCAATCCGACGATCTAGTGTCCGCTGTCGACAGTGGGCCGGAGACCGACGGAAGGAGCGCGATTCTCGCGCCTCACGCGGACCAGCGTAACGCCGGTCGCGCTCTGGATGAACCCGAGCTCGAGGCTGCTCTCCAGCTCCTGGTCGAGCGCGCGCAATACATCACGGGAGCGACCGGAACCGCGCTGGCTTTACTCAAGGGCGACGAGATGGTTTGCTGCGCCAGCACGGGATCCTGCGCACCGGCGGTTGGTGCGCGGCTCCAAGTGAGCTCCGGACTGACGGGCGAGAGCATCGCGAGCCGCCGGATGCTGCGTTGCGAAAATGCGGAGAGCGATCCGCGCGTGAATCTGCAGGCCTGCCGGACACTCGGGATCGCGTCCATCGTGGTGCTGCCTCTGCTGCGGCCCAACGGCGAATTACGCGGGCTGTTCGAGCTTTTCTCCGATCACGCCTATGCCTTTGAAGAGCGCGACCTGATCGCTCTCGATCGCATGGCTGACCTCACCCTCACGGCGCTGGACCTCGCTGAAGAGCGCCACGGTGACGTTCCTCCGCACGCAGGCTCCGAACACGCTGCCGTGCAAATCGCGGAGCCTGCGCCCGAGATTACGAGCCAGGCTGAAAAAGTCGCCGTTATTCCTCCGCTGGCGGATGTTCCGTCTGTATCGGTGGAGATTGCGGCGTCGACGGTTCCGTCTGCATTGGAGGCTGCGGAACCTGAGGGCGGCGATGTCGGTACTGGTCTAACTCCATCGCGGCCCGATCAGCCGCCAGCGGAATTATCGGCAACGCCACTGCCCGAAACATCTTCATCGCCGGAGGCCTCCGCGTCCGCATCGCTTTCGCAAGCGATGGATCGCATTCGTAAATGCGGAGCCTGTGGATTTCCGGTCTCCGAAGGCAGGACGTTGTGCATCGATTGCGAAGAGAAACAGACCGCGAACCTTGCCAAAGCGCCGGAGACCAGCGAGCCGGCGCACGACGATGGCAGCGAGACAGAGGTCCACGCGCCCGATGATTCCCTCCCTCTCTTCCTCGCGAATGCCGCGCCAGTCAAGGAGTCTTGGCTGGTGGGCCACATTCCGCTGGTTACGATTCTCGTCATCATGCTGGGAGTGTTGGTTGCCTTTCTTGTGCTTCGATGAACCAGTTTGCGAATCAAACTAGCGACGAAAATGCACCCAAAAGAGTGTTGGCATCGCAGGTCCATATTTCTTGACAAAGCGCGCGGAAACCTCATACTCTGCGCTTAACACTCCGTACGACTAAAAGGTGCAAACGCATGAAGAATGTGTACGAAGTTCTACGGCAAAAAGAGTTGGAACTGGCCCGGTTAGAAAAGGAAGTCGAGGCTCTGCGCGTCGCTGCACCCTTACTTTCGGAGGACAAGGAGTCGCTGGCCGAAGCGCCGAAACCTGCATTGGCCCCGGTTGCCGCGCAGCAGCAGCCGATCCGTATTCCGGCTCCGGTTGCCGCCCAGGCAGTGAACGCAGCCGCGCGCGCCGCTGGATGGGAAGACGCAGCCAAGCGCTGGCCATAAATTCAAATTAAGCCAATAGCTCGAATCGGAAAGCCCAGAAGAAGCCTCTGGGCTTTTGTCTTTTGCGACGATGCAAATATTGAGGGAACGGAAGTAGGTCCTGATCGTTATGAGATGTAAGCTGATACGAATCGGTAATTCGCGAGGGATTCTCATCCCCAAGCCATTCATTGAGCAGTGCGGTTTCGGCGACACCGTCGAAATGCGCGTCGAGCACGATCGGCTGATCATGTCCGCTAAGCGACGACCGAGGCAGGGCTGGAGCGATGTTTCGCCGTGCCAGCCCGGCGGGAGACGACCAACTTCTCTTGGATCGACCCAGAGCCAACGCTTTTGATCGCGCCGAATGGGATTTGTAACCACGCGCAAGTGGGGATGGAGTTCTGGGACTCCCTCCTACCCTTGCGTGGTGAATGCCAGCGCCAGCAGCGTCTTCTGCTCAACCTCGTGCGCTTTCGCTGAGCCCGTCGCCGGACTCGCGCTTGCTGACCGCTTCACCGAAAGCACCGGCCGGTCGCCCGAGATCCTTCGCAGCCGCGGCAGCATGTAGAAGAGCGCTCCCATGTTCGACGGCTCTTCCTGCACCCACACGATATCGCGTGCCGAGCTGTGACGCTTCAGTTCGGCTGCAATTTCCGCCTCCGGAAACGGATACATCTGCTCCAGGAACACAATGGCTGTGCTCTTATCCTGACGCTTTTGCCGCTCCGTGCGCAGTTCGTGCCCAATTTTCCCCGTGCAGATCAGTATCCTCTTCGCGTCTTGCGCTTCATCATCGGGAATCACCGTCAAGAACCGCTGATGCGTCAAATCATCCAGCGGCGACAGTGCATCGGGATGCCGCAACATGCTCTTCGGAGTAAACACGATCAGCGGCTTTCTCCATTTGCGCAACGCCTGCCGCCGCAGCAGGTGAAAATACTGTCCCGCATTCGACGGCTGGCAGATTTGAAAATTGTCGCGAGCTGCAAGCTGCAAATAGCGCTCAATGCGCGCGCTCGAATGTTCCGGCCCCTGTCCTTCATGCCCGTGCGGCAGCAGCAGCACCAGCCCGGAGAGTAATCCCCACTTGTCTTCGCCCGCGCTCACAAACTGATCAATCACCGCTTGTGCCACGTTTGCGAAATCCCCAAACTGCGCTTCCCACAGCACCAGCGCCTCGGGATAATCGCGGCTATATCCATATTCGAAGCCCATCACCCCGGCTTCCGACAAAGGAGAGTTATAGATATCACAAGCCGCCTGCCCCGGCGCAATGTTCGCCAGGGGCATGTACTCGGTTTCATTCTCGATATCGATCAGCACCGAATGGCGCTGGTTGAATGTAGCTCTACGCGCATCCTGACCGGTCAAGCGAACGGGAATCCCCTGTTTCAGCAGGCTGGCAAACGCCAGCGCTTCCGCCATGCCATAGTCGAGCGGCTTCTTGCCCGTGCCCATCTCCGCGCGCTGTTCTAGCAGTTTCTTCACCTTCGCGTGGATATGGAATCCCTCCGGATAAGTAGTCAGCCGCGCAGTCAGCTCGACTAACTCCTCGCGCGGAATGCCGGTTGGCGCCTCATACTCAGCGCGATAGCGTCCGCCAAAGTAGTTATCCCAGTACGAAGGCAGCTCGCGCAGGCTTGGCTTCTTGGTGACCTGTGCGCCCGCTTTCTGCGCGTCCTCGAATTCACTTTTGATCGCCGCCACGCGCTCGGCAAGATTTTCTACGCCAATCTGCTTCCCGTAAATCTCAAACAGCGGGCGATGCTCCTTGATCGCCTTGTACATGAGCGGCTGGGTCACGGTTGGGTCGTCGACCTCGCTGTGCCCGTGACGGCGGTATCCAATCAGATCGATGACCACATCCGTGCCAAAACGATAGCGGTATTCTGTGGCCATGCGAGTGATGCGCAGCACAGCATCAATGTCCTCGCCGTTCACGTGAAAGATTGGAATGGGCTGCCGCCGCGCCAGTTGCGCCGAGAATCGCGACGAGTGTTCGTCCCGCGCATTGGTCGTGAAGCCCAGCAGGTTATTCACGATGATGTGAATGGTCCCGCCCACCGTGTAACCCGGCAAGTCGGCATAATTTAAAGTCTCAGCCGTGATGCCTTGCCCCGCAAAAGCCGCGTCTCCGTGCACGAGCAGCGGCAGATATTTCGACTTGCCTCCTTCGCCCGCGCGATCCTGTTTGGCGCGCGTGCGCCCCACCGTCACTGGATCGACCGCCTCAAGATGGCTGGGATTCGAGGCTAGATGGATATGAATCTTCTTGCCGCTCTTGGTTTCGTACTCGCCAGTCGCGCCGATGTGATACTTCACATCGCCCGATCCCAGCACGCTGCGCGGGTCCACGTCTTCGAACTCGGCAAACACCTGCTCTCCCGGACGCTTGGCGACGTGCACGATCACATTCAGCCGCCCGCGGTGGCTCATGCCCATTACCAGTTCCAGTGTGCCGTGCTCGCCGGCTACGTCGAGAATCGCATCCACCGCCGGCAGCAGGGAAGTGTTGCCCTCCAGCGAAAACCGTTTCGTGCCCAGATAGCGCGATTGCAAAGTCTGCTCAAACATGTCGGCCCGCAACAGCAGATCGAATGCGCGTTCGCGGTCCGCGGCGGATGGAGCGCCTGCTCTCGCTTCATCGCTTTTTGCTTCATCTATGTTCGCGCCGGCAGCGTCCGTTTCCATGCGCTCCTGAATCCAGCGGCGGCGCTCCCGGTCGGCAATGTGCGTAAATTCCACGCCCACACTGCCGCAATAAATCCGCCGCGCCTCGCGCGCGAATTCGTTATCGTCATTACCCTCAAACCGCAGATCGGGATGCGGTTGCGGAGGCAGCAGCCCCAGCGGATTCAGTTCGGCCTCGAGATAGCCGAACTGCCGAAAGAGCCCGAAGATATGCTCGCGTTCGAAACGAGCGGTGTCTTAGCCGCGCTCGCGCCGCCATTGCCGGTGGTAGTCGGTTTCACAGTCTTAGAAGGATTCCGTGTCGAAGAAGTCGCCATAATATGTCTCTATAGAATAACGGATAATCCCCGCCCCGCGTTCGGTTCAGCGTTGCGTTATGGCCGACTCCGCTGTGCTTCGGGTCACTGCAAACTCCTCCAGCCGCGATTATCCTAATCACAGAAAGCGAACTGTCATGACAACTCTCAAATCCGCCAAGCCCGGAACGCCTGTCCTCCTAGGTATTCCCTTCGACGCCAACTCTTCCTGGTTACGTGGAGCTGCCGGTGCGCCGCCCATTATTCGCGTCGCTTTCGGCTCTGCTTCTTCCAATTTCTCGACGGAAACTGGAATCGACTTGAGCGCCGAAGGCGCGTACTGCGATGCCGGCGACTTGAAGTTCACGTTCGAGGATCCCTTCGTGGCGATCGAAGCCAAAGTCGGAGAGCTGCTTGACCACAACCTGCGCCCTGTCTGCCTGGGCGGCGATCATCGGTCACGCTGCCCATCGTTCGCGCTTTTGGCCAGCACATTCCCGATCTCACCATCCTCCACTTTGACGCGCACCCCGATCTTTATGACGAACTGGAAGGCAACCGGTTGTCGCATGCTTGCCCCTTCGCCCGCATCATGGAAGCGGGTGCGGCGAAACGGCTGATCCAGGTCGGCATTCGGGCCATGACGGCGCACCAGCGCGAGCAGGCGAAGAAGTGGAACGTCGAAGTGATCGAAATGCGCCATCTGCCCGCGCTCGATCGCATGAAAGTCGACGGGCCGGTCTACATCTCTTTCGATATGGACGCGCTCGATCCCGCGTTTGCTCCGGGAATCTCGCACCGCGAGCCGGGAGGCATGTCCACTCGCGAAGCTATTGCTCACATCCAAGCGATCACGGGCAGAGTCGTGGGAGCCGATATCGTCGAGTTCAACCCGGCGCAGGACCATACGCAAATGACCGCCATGGTCGCGGCCAAGCTGCTGAAAGAGATTTTGGGCAAGATGATCGGCGGATAGTTGCCAGGTATCAGGTCTTAGGTATCAGGAAAGGCAAACCCTGACACAAATGCTCGCAGGAGAAGTTTTTCCTGAGACCTGAGACCTAACACCTGAGACCTCGACCGTCCCCTGCAAAATTCTGCGTCCATCCTTGGTCCGCCGTCGTCTACTTCTCGGAGGCTCTGATGACGTCAGGCATTGTCGATCTCCCCAGTCCTTACTCGGTCCCCGAAACTCTCGCGCGCCTGCAATCAATTCTCAAAGAGAACGGAGTGACTGTCTTTGCGCTGTCGATCACAGCGGCGAAGCCGCAAAGGTCGGCCTTGAAATGCGGCCCACGCAATTGCTCATCTTCGGCAATCCCAGGGGTGGAACGCCGCTCATGATTGCTTCGCCCAGTTCGGCGATCGATCTCCCGCTGAAGGCGCTGGCCTGGCAGGACGCGCAAGGGAAAGTCTGGCTCTCCTACAATGCGCCCGAGTATTTGCAGGAACGACATGGCATTCCTACGGCTCTGTTGAAGAACATTGCCGGTCCGGCTGCGCTGTTGCGGAAGGCTGTGGAATAATAGCGGGCTGCTCTGGTGTTCAGGAAAATGACGCCCGACAACGTCAATCCGAATCGCGCCCGCGATCATCTCGCGAATGAACGCACGTTTCTGGCGTGGGTTCGAACGGGCATCGCCACGATCATTTTCGGGTTCGCCATCGGGCGCTTCTCGATTGCCCTGCGTGAATTCCTCCGCCTTGAAGGGCAGACTTCGACAACGTCTGGCGTTACTGCATGGTTCGGAGTCCTGTCGATTGTGGGTGGAGTGCTGCTGATCCTCGCTGGCTTGTCCCGCTACCACAGGACTCGCGCGCAACTGGATTCAGACAGCTTCGAGCCGGCTGGTTTTGTCATCGACATTGTTTCTTACTTGCTCGGCCTCTTTGGTTTAGCGCTTGGCGCGTATCTTGTTTATATCGAGGTGTTCAGGAAATGAGACCCCCCTTCCTCGATCTTTTAGAATCATAGATCTAGCGGTTTTTCTTCGCAGATCATTGAATAAAAAGGACTTAGAAGTAATATATATATAAATCAATAACTTAGCTCGGTCTGGAGCGTTATGGCTGAACTGGCGAAGAGTCAGCAGGAGCGTCAGAGGGAGAAAGAACTCGCGGGCCGCGCCGCCGCTGAACTGGTGCGCGATGGCGATGTTGTAGGGCTGGGCACCGGATCGACCGCCTACTTTGCCGTCCTCGCTATCGGCGAGCGCGTGAAGGCCGGACTGAAGATTGTGGGCATTCCTACGTCGAACGCTACGGCAGAACTGGCGAAAAAAGCTCGGCGTGCCGCTGACTTCGCTCGACGAGCATCCGGAGATTGATATTGATATCGACGGCGCGGATGAGATCGATCCGCACCTCAATCTGATCAAAGGCGGGGGCGGCGCGCTGCTGCGCGAAAAGGTTGTCGCCTCGGCGTCGAAGAAGATGGTTGTTATTAGTGACTCCAGCAAGCTTGTGCCGGTGCTCGGCAAATTTCCGCTGCCGGTGGAAGTGATTTCATTTGCGCGGGCGGTGGTCGAGAAGAAGATCGCTGGTCTTGGAGCGTCGGTTAAATGGCGCACGCGCGCGGATGGCAGCGTTTATCTCACGGACAATGGCAATCCTATTCTCGATTGCAGCTTCGGAAAGATCGAAGATCCGGCTGCGCTGGCGCGCATTTTGGGCGACATGGCAGGCGTGGTTGAGCATGGGTTGTTCATTGGGCTGGCAAGCGTGGCGCTGGTGGGAAAAGATGGGGCTGTCGAAGAAGTTCGACTAAAGAACTAACAGTTGGCGAAGAGCATTTCGAGCCGCCGGGTGATCATCGTCGATGTTCGCACGCTCAAGTAATCGCTTGGCGGTCGGTCTCGAAACTTTCACACCTTTGCCTTCGAGATACGCAATTCCTAAATAGAAGAACGCGTTGTCCCTTCCGCCCTCGGATATGTACTTCGCCTTCGTTGCCTTTCGAAAGCAACGAAGGGCAGCAGCGGGATTCTTCTTGGCCCCTTTTCCCCAATAGTAATGAACTCCAAGCTGAATAAGGGCGTCATCGTCGCCCGCGGCAACACCCTTCTTGAACCACTGGACGGCCTCTCTCATCCTCCCACTTTCTCGGTACATTATTGCGGCATTGTTCGCTGCGCAATAATTTCCGCCCCGGAACGCCTTCTTTGTCCATCTGAGTGCCTCCCGTCGATTCCGGCGGAGGACTTTCCCTTCATCGAACAGGAGCCCAAGATTATTTTGAGCGGGCGCGCAACCATGTTCCGCCGCTCGCCGAAGCCATTCCAAAGCTTTACGCGCTGAGCGCCTCACAACGATCTTTCCGGTTTTGTCTTTACATCCGTCCTCGTATCGCTCGGCAACTTCCCATTCGGTTTCGGGGTCATTTGCGGTGGCTCGCGCGAGCAAAGCTCTCCACTCGGAGGCGGACGTCGTGACGGAGCCCGCGCAGCTGCGCCATTCGCGCGGCAACTTCCACGGTAACTTGGGGTTTACTATCGAGCATTCGTGTGAGACGGGTGGTTCATATCTCCTCCGAGCCTAAGATAACACTGGCAAACACAAATTCCGACGAAAGAAAGATCTAGCTGCTGCACAATCTCCCTCAGCGTCGCCAGCAACCGTTCCACTTCCTCCATCGTGTTGTAGTGCACCAATCCGATGCGGAGGAAGCCTCCCGGAGCGCTCTACGTCCAACTGCTCGGTCACGTTGAGGGCGTAGTAGTTGCCATCCCAGGTGAAGAATCCGCGCTCGCCTAGCTTCGTGGCGAGTTCTAAGCGGGGTGTGGCCTTCGATGCGCACTACGACCGTTGCGCAGCGATGGTCGAAGCGGCTGCGGGTCGGCTGATGCCGTAGAGTTTCAGGCCGGGGATTGCTGCAGGCCGGAAATTAACTTCTCCGGTCAGGGCGCGCTCATGCTGGTGGATGCCAGCGTGCGCGGCGATGATCGCGTCGCGGCGGGTCATGGCCAGCGAGGTATGATCGCTCGCTGTCGCCGACGGTGTGGGGCGGACATTCCTGTCCGCCACGGCTGTTGGCACAGCGCCTGCCTTTTCGCGGACAGGAGTGTCCGCGCCACACTTTTCGCGGGCAAGAATGCCTGCGCCACATGCGCGCCTTCCCAACTCCTCCCAGTAATCCACGCAGGCTTTGATTCCGGCGATGCACTCGTGGTTTAGCGTGCCCCACTCCCAGCGGTGAGGAACATCGTTGCCGCTGGCACGGACCCTGTAGGGATGCAGACGCTCCAGGTGCTCGCGCTTGCCGTAGAGCACTCCCGTGTGCGGGCCGAAGAATTTGTAAGTTGAGCAGACGAGGAAGTCGCAGTCGAGCGCGCGGACGTTGATCAGTCCGTGGGGCGCGTAGTGGACGGCGTCGATGTAGCTGAGCGCTCCGGCTTGCCGCGCCAGCCGCACAATTTCGGCGACATTGTTGATCGTGCCCACGGCATTCGACGCGTAGCCGGCCGCGACCAGGCGCGTGCGGCTGGTTATCTGGCGGGCGAGATCGTCCATGTCGAGTGTGCAGTCGGCGGGATTGAACTTCGCCGCACGGATGATGACTCCTTTTTCTTCGAGCGCCTTCCAGGGAGAGAAGTTGGCATCGTGATCGAGGAGCGTGAGGACGATCTCGTCGCCGGGGCCGAGGTCGCGCGCCGATGGCGCGACTTATGGCGTAGGTGAGCGAGGTCATGTTTGCGCCGAAGACGATTTCGCCAGGATCGCAATTCAAGAAGTCGGACATGGCGGCGCGGGCTTCGGCGATCACGGCGTCGGTGGCGTGGCTCGTGGCAAAAGCTCCGCCGGAGTTGGCGTTGTGGCGGATGAGGTAATCGGAAATGGCGTCAATGACGCGCTGCGGGACCTGCGTGCCTCCAGGGCCGTCTAAGAAGACGGCGGGCTGGCCGTTGACGGTTTGGGATAGGGCGGGGAACTGGGAGCGGACCCAAGGTAGGTCGACGGTGGCAGAAGAGGTGTGCTCGGCAATAGGCATAGGAATGCCTATTTTACGGCGAGCGTGCGGCAGATCCTAGCTTGGTGGCGCGGGCGAGGGCGCCCGCGCCACACAATCATCTTAGTAGGCGAAGCCGTCGGGCTGGCTTACCGCTCCCACTCTTACGTAGTGGTCGATGAAGTCGCGGCCGGCAGCCAGAGCTTTGCGATTGATTTCCTTCAATGCGACTTTCTTGACCTTGGTTTCGAGCACACCCTCGGCTGTCGCGGCGCAGCAGGCATTCGGTTTCTTCGAGCAGAGCGCCCATCAGCACAATGTTGGTCGGTCTTGGTCGAACCGAGTTTGTCGGCCATTTCCGAGGCGGGGATGCAGATGATGCGGGCCTGCGGCAGCTGGAAATCTTCGGGCAAGCGCGCGGCGTTATAGAGGATGAGGCCTCCGGAGGCGACTTGCGGCGCGAATTTGCGGAGGGAGAGTTCGTTCATGGCGACGAGGACGTCGGGATGCGAGATGAGCGGCGAGCCAATGCGCTGCTTCGAGAGGCAAACGTGGCAGTGGGCGCTGCCGGAGCGCATCTCGGGGCCATAGGACGGGAGCCAGCTCACTTCGAGGCCTTCGCGCATCCCCATTTCGGTGAGCAACTGGCCGAGCAGGAGCACGCCCTGTCCGCCGAAGCCGGCGACCTTGATTTCGAAGGTATCGAAATGGTGCTGGTGCGGTTGCGGGTGAGCTGGCGGCTGCTCGCCTGGGCCGGCTGTGCCTACGCGATGTGGAGTGTCGGTCTGTGTTCCTATGCGAGCATCGCCGATCTCGAGAGTTTCGGGGACGGTGTGATGCGGGATGACGGCGTTCTGCACAGGCTCATGGACGTTGTCTTTGAAAACATTGAGCGGGAAGTTGGGGATCATCGCCTCGGCGACCCACTTGCGGGCCTCGACGGGATCTTTGGCCCAGATGGTGGGACACGGAGAAAGAATTTCTACGAAGGAGAAGCCTTTGCCGTCGCGCTGAATTTCGAGCGCTTTGCGGACAGCCTTACGAGCCTTCATGACGTTCTTGTTGTCGGAGAGGGCGACGCGCTCGACATAGACAGGAGCTTCGAGGCCGGCAGATCAGCTCGGCCATGTGCAGCGGGAAGCCTTCGTTGATGGGACGGCGTCCGAAGGGGGACGTGGTGCTCTTTTGGCCGACGAGGGTCGTCGGGGCCATCTGGCCGCCGGTCATTCCATAGATGGCGTTGTTGACGAAGAATACGGTGATTTTTTCGCCGCGATTCGCAGCGTGGATGATTTCGGCCGTGCCGATGGCGGCGAGGTCGCCGTCTCCCTGATAGGAGATGACGATGCTGTCGGGACGAGTGCGCTTGATGCCGGTGGCTCCGGCGGGCGCACGGCCATGCGCGAGCTGGACATTGCCGGCGTCGATATAGTAGTAGGCGAAAACAGAGCAGCCGACGGGGCTGACAAAGATGGTTCGATCCTGCAGGCCGAGTTCTTCAATGGCCTCGGCAATGAGCTTGTGGGCGACGCCGTGGCCGCAGCCGGGGCAGTAGTGGGTCTGGTTCTGGAGGTCGCCTTTGCGCTCGAAGGTGCTGTAAAAGACGGGCGACTTTGAGTGGGTGACCTCGTAGCCCGCGGCGAGGATTTCGGAAGCTTGTGCTTCGGTTTTCGCGTTGGTTGACATGATCGCTCCGTACCTCAGGGGCTAAAGCCCCGTCATTAACTCGTGCGCCTTCGGCACGCCTGAAGGCGTGCCCTTTCAAACTCTGCTACCGTAGCTATACGCTGCGGAGCTTGGCTCCGCTGGACGGGCGAGGGCGCCCGCCCAACACAAACTGCTACGTCAGCTGCATTACGTGCTGCATCAGTTGCGAATGCACTTCTTCCACGCGACGGGACGTTGCCGCCGGTTCTGCCGTAGAACTCGACTGGGACTTTGCCTTCGATGGTGAGGCGAACATCTTCGAGCATCTGGCCGTTGCTCAGTTCGACCACCAGAATTTTGTTGACTTTGCTGGCGGCGGCGCGCAAAGCTTCCTTGGGGAACGGCCACAGCGTAATCGGACGGAACAAGCCGGCTTTCAGGCCTTCCCGGCGAGCCATTTCGACGGCTGAGCGCAGCACGCGGGCGGTGATGCCGTAGCCCACAAGCAGGACTTCGGCGTCTTCGGCCTCGAAGGTTTCATGACGAGCTTCGATACGGGAAGCGCGGATGTACTTGGCTTCGAGCTTGCGAATGTGGTTCTCAAGATCGTCCGGCTCCAGGAAAATCGAGCTGATCAGGTTCTTGCGGGTTCCTGCAGTGCCCATGACGGCCCAGGGTTTGTCGGGAAGTTCGGCCTCACGGTAGGTGAGGTCGAGCGGTTCCATCATCTGGCCGATGAAACCGTCGGCGAGAATGATTGCCGGATTGCGGTATTCGTCGGCCAGTTCGAAGGCGAGGATGGTGAGGTCGGCCATCTCCTGCACCGAGGCCGGCGCGAGGACGAAGTTGCGATAGCAGCCGTGGCCTCCGCCTTTGACCATGGCGAAATAGTCACTTTGCTCGGGAGCGATGTTGCCGAGGCCGGGACCGCCGCGGACGATATCGACGATGACGCAGGGCAGCTCGGCTCCGGCGCAGTAGGAGATGCCTTCCTGCATCAGGCTGAGGCCGGGGCCGGAGGATGCGGTCATGACGCGCGCCCCGGCTGCAGCTGCGCCGTACACCATGTTAATGGCGGCGACTTCGCTCTCCGCCTGCAGGAAACGTACCGTCGACTTGCGGCAGAAGAAGGGCCGCGGCTTCGGCGATTTCGCTGGCGGGAGTGATGGGATATCCGAAATAGGAGCGGCATCCGGCGAGGATGGCCCCCTTCACGATGGCAACGTTTCCTTTACAGAGCTGCCGCATGGGAACCTCCCTGAACTTTTTCTTTTGTGTCGTCCATGAGCTAAAGGCTTGGAGGGTGGAGTGAGGCGGTAAACGGTAATGGCTCCGGGCTCGGGGCAGCAATAAAAGCAGATGCCGCATCCGGTGCAGCCTTGGCCGGTGTAATGCGCGGGGTGCACGCCATAGGCGTTCAGCTCCGGGCAGAAGTTCGAGGCACTCGGGAGGGCAGGACTCGACACAGAGTCCGCAGCCCTTGCATTCCTCGGTATCGATCAGGATGTTGCCACGTGCTGGTGCAACCTTACTTGGTGCAGCCATACTCACCTCATTAGGGCTGCAGGCTCTGGGCGCTGCAACCACTTGGTTTGTTCGCAATACTCATAAAGCTGTTCACGGAACTTGGGATGCGCGATTTCGATCAGCGCCTTGGCGCGCTCGCGGATCGACTTGCCATGCAGATAGGCGACGCCGAACTCGGTGACGACATAGCGCACCAGGCCGCGCGACGTGACCACACCGGCCCCGGCGTTCAGCGTGGGCATGATTCTGGAGATCGAACCGTTCTTGGCGGTGGAAGAGATGGCGATGATCGGTTTGCCACCTTTGGAGCGCGAAGACCCGCGCAGGAAATCGACTTGGCCGCCGATGCCGCTATAGAACTGGTTGCCGATGGAGTCGGAACAGACCTGGCCGGTCAGATCGACCTCGAGGGCCGAGTTGATGGCGACCATGCGGTCGTTGCGGGCGATGAGGCCGGGATCGTTGACGTAGGCGGTGGGGTGAAATTCGAAGATCGGATTGTTATCGACGAAATCGAAGATCCGCTTGCGACCCGAGGATGAACCCGATGATCACTTTGCGTGGCTTGAAGTTCTTGCGCTCGCCGTTGATGACGCCGGCTTCGATCAGCGGGATGACGCCGTCGGAGACGAGTTCGCTGTGGATGCCGAGATCTTTGCGGTCCATGAGCATGGAAAGCACAGCGTCGGGAATGCCGCCGATGCCGGTCTGCAGCACGGAGCCGTCCTCGATCAGGCCGGCGACATTGCGGGCAATGGCGGTCTGGGTATCGCTGATCTGCGGAGTTTTCATTTCCGGCAGCGGGCGCGAGGATTCGACCAGAACATCGATGATCGGAGACGTGAACGAAGCTGTCGCCGAAGGTGCGCGGCATCTGGTCGTTGACCTGGGCGACGACGAAGCGGGCGCAATTGGCGGCGGTGAGAGTCGTATCCACGCCGATGCCGTAGCTGCAAAAGCCATGGGCATCGGGCGGCGAGACCTGAATCAGCGCGACATCGAGCGGCATGGCGCCGCTGACGAACAGTTCCTCGATTTCGCTCAGATAGATGGGAGTGTAGTCGGCGCGGCCGTCGTTGATGGCGTCGCGCACGTTGCCGCCGATGAACATGGCATTGTGACGGAAGTGGCCCACCATCTCCGGCGCGACGTAGGGTGCAGTGCCCATGGTGAGCATGTGCACGATTTCGACGTTTTCGACGTGCGGGGCGCGCTCCATGAGAGCTTCGACCAGCGTCTCCGGTTCGGCGCAGCCGGGCTGGATGTAAACGCGCATGCTGGATTGCACATAGAGCAGCGCTTCCTGCGGTGTGCGCAACTTCTTTTTGTGATCGACTTTCCAGGACATCGATTCCCCTTACGTCCAATCTTCTTGGTTAATGCGCTGCGCCGCGGGACGGCGGCAGTTCGTGTGCGGCCATCGCCCGCTCATAGCCGACGGAGGCGAAGTAAATGGCGCGATCAAAGAACTCATCGAGTAGTTGCAGCATTTCCAGTTCGCCGAAGGCCTCAATGGGACGCTCGGGCAAAGACTCCTTCTGGAGGAACTCCCACAGATTTACCTTCGTCAGGATGATGACCCAGATCAATTCGCTGATGGGCACGCCCTGGTGCACACGCTTGCCGCCGATTTCCTCGTAACGTTGCTCGAGATCGAAGCTGGCACCCTTGCCGAGAAGCCATTCGCCGAGATGATGATAGATCTCAAAAACGCGATCCTTAAGTTCGGCAGGGGGAACATTGCGATACGAGCGGGTCCATTCCGAGGTTTGAACCTTGGCGAGCAGGCTTGCGGACAAGGTCTCGGAGTGCGTTTCAATCAGACGCACGAGTTTGTAAGCGAGCATCATGGCCGCCTCCAAGAGCCAGTGTCGACCCTAGGAACAGAACCCGCACGTGACAAGGGGCACCCGGAGTTGTGATGCTCGTCACAATGGTAAATATTGTATTGTCAATAGTTTACGGAAATCCTTGGCAATAGCCGACCAACCGGCCGGACGGGCGGATGGCGGGGCATGGCTGCTGGAATGGGCACATTTTCTTCTTAAGCATGCGCGCCGCTGGTCGTTTGACGATAAAATCTTTGCAGCAACCAGCACTAAATCAGCAACATCTTAATGAGAACGATGGCGCCAATCGCAGGAAACCGCAGCCTTTTCGCGAGAGTGGTGTGTGTGCTCGCGATGGGGCTGGTTTGCGCCGTGGGTGTAGTGCAAGCCGTGCACGCGCATCCGGACGACTCCGCCACATCGCATCATGCGTGTTCCGTTTGTGTGACGGCGCATGCGGGAATGAATGTGGAAGCCGCGCCGGCCGCTCCCGTCATGCTGGCGGCAGCGCTGGCGACGCCGGTTTTGGAAACCTCAAGCATCTTCCGTCCCGCCGCTACCTTCTTTATTCGTCCTCCACCGGAATTCTGATTCAGCTTATCGCCAGCCTTTTTGCTGAACGTGCGACCCATGCGGGCCGCCCAGAATCACGATTTCATCTGGAGGAATCATGCATTTATTGAGCAGACTGAGGTGCGCCGTTTTTGTGGGGGCGTTTCTAGCCATCTTATGTGCGGGATATGCAAGCGGAGAATCGGCGTCGGGATCCATTAGCGGGTCGGTGTTGGACCCTTCAGGCGCCGTGGTGACCAATGCCAAGGTGGAAATTCACAATCCGGTCAGTGGCTATGACCGGACGGCGGTGACGGATGCCAAAGGGAATTTCAGTTTTCCGAATATTCCCTACAATCCGTATCACATGACAATCACGGCGGCGGGCTTTGCGCAAAAAGCGCAGGATGTGGAAGTGCGTTCCGTGGTTCCCGTTAACGTGACAATCACGCTGGACGTGTCGACAACAGCCGAAACCGTAACCGTCGAAGCCGCGGGCGACCTTATTGAAACCGATTCGTCGTTCCACACAGACATCGACAAGAGCCTGATCAACTCGCTGCCAGTGGAGAGCCAGTCGTCGGCCTTAAGCTCGGTCGTGACGGAAGGGACGCCGGGTGTTTCGGCGGACTCGAACGGGCAGATTCACGGGTTGGGCGACCACGCCGAGAATTCGATCTCGATGGACGGCCAGCCGATGACGGATCAAATCAGCAAGGTCTTCTCCAATCAGCTGCCGCTGGCTTCGGTGCAATCGATGGAAGTAATTTCTGGCGCGCCGCCGGCGGAATACGGCGGCAAGACCAGCGTCGTGATTAACGTTACGACGCGTTCCGGCCAAGGAGTGACCACTCCCCATGGCAGCGTCACGCTGTCCTATGGTGCGTTTGGTTCGACTTCGGGTGCGGTAGATCTTTCGTATGGCGGCAAGAACTGGGGAGACTTTATTTCGGTGAGCGGCCTGCAGAGTGGCCGGTTTCTCGACGCTCCGGAATTTTCCGTGATGCACGATAAGGGAAATCAACAGAACGTCTTCGACCGCGTGGACCTGCAAATCGCTCCCAAGGATTCGATTCACTTCGATCTCAGCTACACGCGCTCGTGGTTTCAGACACCGAATACATTTGACGGCCAGAATGCGACACCGTGGAGCGGGCTGGATGGAGTTCTTCCGGCAGTTGAAAACTACGGAGGCGTTGGACCGAATGGGCAGATTGTCGGCCCAACGGACCAGCGGTCAAAGATTGGGACATTTAATATCGCGCCGTCGTGGACACATCTGGCCAGCAATAATGCCGTTGTGACGACGGGTGCGTGGGTGCGCCGCGACGAATACAACTACTATCCAAGCGACAATCCTTTCGCCGACCTGGGTCCGCCGAGCTTGCAACGGCAGAGCGTTGAACAGGACCGCAGCCTGACGAATGCGGGAGTGCGATCGAGTCTTTCTTATGTAAAGGGAATTCACAACATCAAGGGCGGCGTTGCCTACGAGCAAACGTTCCTCGACGAGAATGACAGACTGGGGATTGTGGATCCGGCATACAACGCGCCATGTATTGCGTTGGACGCAGCTTCGGGCTTGTATGTGCCCGTGCCGGGGTTTACCGATCCATCGCAATGCACTGGCTTGAATCAGGCAAATATCTCGACGAACACAAACGCACCGCAGTCCGGGTTTTATCCGTTATTCAATCCTGTGCTCCTACCCTATGACCTGACGCGCGGGGGCACACGATACAACTTCAATGGTCATACCGATGTGAAAGAACTTGGTCTTTATCTTGAAGATGCGATCACCGCGGGAAACTGGAACGTGAGCCTTGGGCTGCGCGGCGATCTGTACAACGGCATTACAGCGGCGCGCCAAGCTGAACCAAGACTGGGTGTTGCTTATAACATCAAACGGACGAACACGGTCCTGCGACTTTCGTATGCGCGGACGCTGGAATCTCCTTTCAATGAGAACTTGATCCTCTCCAGCACGGGTTGCGCCAACGATGTGCTGGCTCCGCTGCTGGCATGCAGCCCGACGTTGCTCGGCAGGCCCAATCCACTGAGTCCTGGATTTCGCAACGAGTTTCATGCCGGACTGGAACAGGCGATCGGAAGACATGTGGTGTTCTCGGGCGAATATATCTGGAAGTACACGCACAACGGCTACGACTTCAGCGTGCTGGGCGATACGCCGATTACGTTCCCGATCGAGTGGCATAACTCAAAGATTCCGGGATTTGCAGGCCGGTTGAGTGTGCCAAACTTCCATGGGTTCTCCGCGCTCGCCGTCTTTTCGAGCGTGGCGGCGCGCTTCTTTACTCCTCAGATTGGCGGAGCGGGCGCCACCGTGACTACCGGGACCGGATTGCCGTTCCGCATTGACCACGACGAGAGATACAACCAGAGCACCCACCTGCAATACCAGCCATGGAAGCGAGGACCATGGATTGGGTGGGATTGGCGTTACGACAGCGGACTGGTTGCGGGTGCGACGCCGTGCTACGGCGTGATCGACGGGAACAATTGCCCGCAGTCGACTGGGACTTCTGCCGCGCCGGCCATCCTGATGCAGGATGCCCTGGGCAATCCGCTGAGCGCCGACCTGGAGTTTGAAGCTGGTTTTGCCTGCAATGGCGTTCACGCGACCCCGACGCTGGCGCTGCCGTCGTCGTGCCTGGCATCGCAGTTCACCTCGAACCTTATTAAGATACCGGCGGCGAACGCGGAGAATGACGATAAAAACCCTCCGCGGATCGCTCAGCGCAACGTATTCGATTTGTCGCTTGGACAGGACAACTTGTTTCATGGTGACCGCTTTAAGTGGAGCGCGCAATTGACGGCAGTCAACCTGACCAACAAGTATGCGCTTTACAACTTTCTTTCGACTTTCAGCGGCACACACTACCTCACGCCGCGCTCGGTGACGGGGGAGATCGGGTTCCATTTTTAGTTTGGTTCCACCACGGAGTCACGGAGAAAACCAACGGCTTGGCAAAACCTTATCCGGTTTGTTTTGCAGCTGCAGGGGTTCTCTGTGCCTCTGTGGCGAATGAAGGGCCAAAAACTATTGCATTCCTCACCAACCGCTGTTGTAAACCGCATCACACTCCTGATCGTCGACTAAGTCGTTGTATTTCATAAGCATTCTCCGAGTTTCATGGTGTTATGAGCGTTGCGCGCTGAAAACACCGATGCGATTTTCATCAAACAGCCGCTGATACTTTCAGCGGTCCGTTGCGAGTTTCTTAGCCGCATGATCCCGCAGGTCGCTCGTTTACATTCACTTAACTGGCGTTAACAACCTTCATCGAATGTGCTCTGGAGTTTGGCATCGCGAATGCCTTTAGCAATAGTGGCGAGCGGCCTGAAAATAGAAAGAGCCCTCGAATAAAAGGTGGGTTATGACAGTCATCCTGGTTCTCTTCACATTCGCGAGTTTCCTCCTCATCGATCACTTCCATAGCCGCAAGGCGGTTGTTGTGCAGCCCGCGCTGGCAAAGTCAACGACAAGAAACGAAAAAGCGGTTCGTCCAACTCCCGAGCTCGTGGGCGGATTCAAGGTCCCGGAGAATCTCCGCTATCACCCCGGCCACACCTGGGCGCTGAATGAGAGCCCGAGCCTGGTGCGTGTAGGCCTCGACGACTTCGCTTCGAAGCTGATCGGCAAAGTTGACCGCACAGCGCTGCCGCAACGTGGCCAGTGGATCCGCCAGGGACAGAAGATTGCGACGTTCTTCCGCAATGGCGCGAGCGTAGACGTGGTTTCGCCGATCGAAGGCAGCATCTCAGACGTAAACGACAGCGTGGCGCGCGATCCGAAGCTGGCGCAGAGCGATCCTTACGGCGAAGGCTGGCTGGTAACGGTTCAGTCTCCCGACGCCAAGACGAATTTCCGCAACCTGCTGAGCGGCATGGTAGCGCGCTTCTGGATGCAGGAATCGGCGAGCCGCTTGCAGAGCAGAATGCCGGCGTTCGCGGGCGCACTGGCGCAGGATGGCGGCGTGGCCGTCAACAACCTGGCCGAACAGGTCCCCGACACAGAGTGGGCCACGATCTCGAAAGAATTCTTCCTGTCCTGATCGTTGAACCAGATCGTTGAGGGCTCGCTGAGAGCGCAACGCTCGCCAAGCAGGTTGAATTTAACACCGCCCGGCTTAGACTGCCGGGCGGTAGTTTTTTTGTGGGGAACGTTATTGATGACAATTTCGTCAGCGGTCTCTGGAAGAAGTCAGTCGTGTGCCCACAGCGGCTCAAAGTGTTTGATCGAGACTTGGGGCGTCCCCCCGGGACTTTGTTGTTTTTCCCACCCTACCCCGCGCTGAAGCGCGGGGCTAAGGTGGCTTGCCCCTCCGGGGCTGGATTTCGATGGTTGTAATTACCAAACGTATTTTTGGAGGTGGGTACCAACGCACATCCTCTGGAGCTGGATGCGCACGAGCCTTGTTCCATGCGCAAGAGGAGGTCTTACATTCTTATTGCGGCAAGCCGAGGCGGCGCATCAAGTCGGCATAGCGCGGGTCGGAACGGAGCGGGTCCAGCCCAGGATAACGAATGATGAGCAGCAGTTCATTGTCTCCATCGGAGTAGGCTTTTTCCAGGTATTGGAAGGCCCGATCGCGGTCGCCAGCGATGGAATATGCCAGAGCCAAGGCTGAAGTTTGAACCGAAGCTGTCATCGCTTTGACGGCCTCGCAATATCCCTTTGCATCCGGGCTTAGGGGCACGGGATTCGGAACTGTTGCCTGCGCGTCGCGGATCGCCTCCGCGAAGCGGCCCATCGTCGCGTACACCTGAGACCGTTTGTAATTTCCCGGGCGGGAAGTGGGGTCGCGATCAAGCACCTTCTGCAACTGCGCCAGAGCTTCCGGATAGCGGTGGGCCACCATCAGCGCGGTCGCGTAATTGGCTCCGATGATGGAGGAAAGAGGGTCCAGCGAGAGCGCGATTTCGTCCTCCTTCAGAGCCTGGTTGACCCGGTTCTGGGGAAGCAGAAAGGTGACGGCATAAAAATAGTGGGCGGTGGCGTTGTTGGGATTCAACCCAATCGCTCGCCGGAATTGCGGTTCGGCTTCGCTCCATTTCATCTCCGACGCCAACGCCATGCCGCGGGCCGCGTGCGCTTCGGAAAGTGAATCGTCCAATTCGAGCGCCTTTCGAGTGGCGTCGTCGGCCAACTGACTGGCCTGGCGCGAAGCGATTCCGGTCGGGTAGCCGGGTGCAACGTTGTAGGTGTCGGCCAAGCCGGCATAGGCCAGAGCGTAGTTGGGATCGGCTGCGATGGCCTGCTGAAACAAGTCAATGCTCTTCTTCAAACCATCTCCGGTGCGCCCGTACCAGAGCTGGCGGCCTTGCAGGTAAAGGCGGTAAGCCTCCGGATTGGATGTGCCGGTGCTGGCCATGTGCTGCTGCTCTTGCCCGCTCAATTGAATGCGCAAGTGGGCCGAGATGTCGCGGGTGATGTCGCCTTGCACCTCGGTGATGTCGGCCATCTTGCGGTCATAGTGCTCGCCCCAAAGCTCGGAACCGTCGGCGGCGCTTACAAGGTCGGCCTCAACGGCGACGTGATCACCGTGCTGCACGATGCGGCCGGTGAGCAGCGCGCCTACCTGTAGCGCCTGGCCGATTTTTTGCGGATCGTCCTCCTTGCCCTTGTAGCGGAAGACGGTGCTGCGCGCCATTACTTTCAAATTCGGCAACTGCGAAAGCGAACTGATCAGGCTCTCAGTGAGGCCGTCGCAGAGGTATTCGTTGTTGGGGTCGGCGGTTGCATTGACGAAGGGCAGGACGGCGATGGAGTCAATCTTGTTAGCCTTGGAGTTTCCGCGCAGGAAGTATGCGCCCGCGGCGAGCGCAATGACTATGACGGTGGCAACAGCTGCGATGACGTATTTGCGAGTGCCAGACGGCGCCGCGGGAGCGATGGCCGACGAGCTTATGGAAGACGCGCTACTGGCGGCGACGGCGCTTGACGAGCGCCCGGAGTCGAAATCACGCTTCAGGCGCACAAGATCGGCACGCAGATCGGCGGCGCTCTGATAGCGCACAGCCCGGTCTTTCTCCAGTGCTTTGTTGATCGTGCGGTCTAACTCCACTGGCAGATCGGGATTGAGACGCACGGGCGGAGTTGGCGCCGCATCCAGAATCGCTTTGAAAATCTCGGCCGCGCTGCCGCCGCGAAACGGGAGAACGCCGGTCGCCATCTCATAGAGCACCGCGCCGAACGAAAACAGGTCACTGCGCGCGTCCATCTCCTTGGCGCGCGCTTGCTCCGGCGACATGTACGCGACCGTGCCCAGGGTTGAACCAGGACTGGTCAGGTGCTGCTCATCCACGGTCGCCGTCATGGTGTTCGAGGCTGAAGAAGAACTTCCCGTTGGAAGCGACTTGGCCAGACCGAAATCGAGAATCTTGGCGTGGCCGCGCTTGGTGACGAAAATATTGGCGGGTTTGATGTCGCGATGAATGATGCCTTGCGAATGGGCCGCGTCCAGGCCGTCGGCAATCTCAATGGCAAGTGAGAGCAGAGTCTCGTTTTCAAGCGGCTTGGCTGCGATCAGGTGCTTGAGCGTGACGCCGTCCAGAAATTCCATGGCGATGAAGGTTTGATCGCCATGTGTGCCGATTTCGTGGATGGTGCAAATGTTGGGATGATTCAGCGCGGACGCTGCCCGCGCCTCCCGGCGAAAGCGCTCGAGCACCTGCGGGTCGCGCGCCACATCCTCGGGAAGGAACTTGAGAGCGACAAAGCGGCCCAGATCGGTGTCCTCGGCCTTGTAGACCACACCCATTCCGCCGCCGCCGATCTTTTCGACGATGCGGTAGTGCGAAATGGTTTGGCCGATCATTGAGTTGGACATCGGGAGGATTCCACGCGTGTGGTCGGTCCATCTTACGGAGGACGCGAGGGGCAGTCAACGAAAGAGGGGGGATACGCATTGAGGGTCGAAATCGCAGTCGCTGTCGAAATATCCCATCGCGCAAACGATGGGAGCAAAACAAAACGCCCCGAAAACTCTTTCGAGTCTTGGGACGCTAGTTGATCAGCTCTCCCCCGAAAACTGCTCATCCACAGACTAACGACCTGTGGCGCGGATGGGAATGGCTCCAATGTGCCACTAATTCTTGGGTCCCTCCCGTCATTGTGCAAATCTTGCCCGGTTCCCACGTGGCGGGGAACTATTCTCTCGGAAAGCCTATACAATTAACAGTATGCACTCTGAAGAACAACTCTATTTGGGGACAATTGAGCGTTTGAGAAAGCAGAGCGCCTTGCTGATGAGGCTGTACCAAGCGGAATTTGCGAGTGACCCTACCAGTTCCGCTACCGAATCGTCGCGCAGTAATCTGATGGCCCTGCGCCACACGATTGCCCAGATATATGGAGATATCTAGCGCCCCGATTTTGCTATACCCCGATCGCGTCGATAGCAGTCAAAACCCCCGGTCACGGTGCCAATGAGTGGGCGGATGGAAGCGTTGCAGCTAGTTAAATCCGCAGGAAGCCGATTAGACTTCGGTCGAGGTTCACCCTAAGTAATACGCCGGTAACCCATTCCAATTACGGAAGTTTATCTCTAACGGTCCAAATGCTTTCCTGATCGCCCCCGCGCCTGTTATCAATGATTCTTCCCCTGTTTTTTCTGGGGGAAGATTGCGCCCAGCATGTCCGGCAGGAGTCTCTCGGAATGAAGACTAGCCCTCAATCGTGGAGGGAGATGAACCTTGCGCCCCGCGCCTATGCCGCGGTGGTGGTCGCTTGTGGCCTGGTCGTGCTGATTTACACGATCCTGCACGGTTCGTGTCATGACCCGCTTAAATTTTCCTGTTACCTGGCCGTCGCGCTGGCGGCCTCGCGGCTGAAAGTCACGTTGCCCGGCATCACGGGAACGATGTCGGTCAATTTCCTGTTTCTGCTTTTGGGCATCATGGAACTCAGCGCCGGCGAGACGATGGTGCTCGGGTGCGCCGCAGTCGTGGTGCAGTGCCTGGGGAGGGACCGTCCAAAAGCGCTGCATATCGCGTTCAACCTGTGCTCAACCGCATTGGCGATTGGGGCGACATTTTTCGCCTACAACTACTCGCTGGTTCATCACGTCATCGACAATCCCTCGGCCTTGCTGTTCATGGCGACTTGCGTATATTTCATCGCCAATACCCTTCCGGTGGCGATCATTATTACGCTGACCGAGGGCCGGTCGCTGCGCAAGATCTGGGCGGATTGCTATTTCTGGAGCTTCCCTTACTATCTGGTCGGCGCGGGCGTGGTCGGCGTGATGAGCTGGCTACACAATTTCACCGATTGGCAGACTTCTCTCTTAACTCTGCCGGTGGCGTACCTGATTTACCGGTCCTATCGCCTGTACCTGGGCAAGCTGGCGGATGAGAAACGGCATGTGGAAGAGATCGCCGACCTGCACTTGCGGACGATTGAAGCGCTGGCGCTCGCCATCGAAGCCAAGGATCAAACGACGCACGATCACTTGCAGAGAGTGCGCATCTATGCCAGCGAGGTTGCGAAGGAACTCAAGGTAACCCCGGAAGAGATGGAGGCCTTGCAGGCCGCGGCTTTGCTGCACGATATCGGCAAGCTGGCGATTCCCGAACACATCGTCTCGAAGCCGGGACGGCTGACGCCGGAAGAATTCGAAAAAATGAAGATTCATCCGGTGGTGGGTGCGGAGATTCTGGAGCGCGTCCGCTTTCCTTATCCGGTGGTGCCCATCGTGGCGGCGCACCACGAAAAATTCGACGGTACAGGATATCCGCTGGGCTTGAAGGGAATGGCGATTCCGATTGGCGCGCGGATTCTGGCGGCGGTGGATTTTCTGGATGCATTAGCCTCGGACCGCCAATATCGCCGAGCCTTGCCGATGGATGGCGCGATGGCGCGACTGATGGAGGAATCGGGAAAGGCGTTCGATCCGGAAGTGGTGAATGCGCTGCGCCGGAAATACACACACCTCGAAATCCTCGTCCACGCCCGCATGGAGGCCCTCAACAAGAAGACGGTCGAGGAAGGAACCGAAGAAAAAGAGCCCGAGGAGGCAGGAAAAGCGCCGACGCGTGGCATCGAGCCCGCCGCCGGATTTGCGAAGCCGGGAAAGCAAGCGCCGGAGCGCAGCTTCCTGAGTTCGATTGCGGCCGCGCGGCAGGAAGCGCAAACCCTGTTCGAACTGAGCCAGGACCTGGGCGCATCGCTCAGCCTGAGCGAAACGCTCTCGGTGTTTTCGGTAAAACTGCGCCGCTCCATACCCTACGATGCGATTGCAATTTATGTGTGCCACGGTGAGGAGTTGGTGCCGGAGTATGTGAACGGCGACAACTTCAGGCTGTTTGCCTCGCTGAGAATTCCGATTGGCCAGGGCCTCTCCGGCTGGGTCGCACAAAATCTGAAGCCGATTCTGAACGGAAATCCGTCCGTGGAACCGGGCTATCTTAACAACCCCGCGGTCTACAGTACGCTTACATCGGCGCTGGCGGTGCCGCTGGAGGGCTTGCAAGGCGTGGTTGGCGTGGTCGCTCTCTATCACTCCGAGAAGGACTTCTTTACGTCCGATCACCTGCGGATATTGCTGGCGGTGAGTTCCAAGATGGCGCTGGCGATCGAGAACGCGCTCAAGTACGAGCAGGCGGAGAACTCGGCAGTCACCGATTACCTGACGGGGCTGCCCAATGCGCGCTCGTTGTTTTTGCAGCTGGACCGCGAACTGGCGCGCTGCAAGCGCGATAACAAATCGCTGACGGTGATGGTCAGCGATATGGACGGCTTCAAGCAGATCAACGACCGATTCGGCCACCTGGAAGGGAACCGCGTACTGCGGTTGTTTGCCCAGTCGCTGAAAGACACCAGCCGCGAATACGATTACGTGGCCCGCATGGGTGGCGATGAATTCGTTGTCATCGCACCCGGCCTTACGCCGGAAGCGGCCACGCGCAAGGCCGAACAAATGCGGGAGTTGGCGCAACGGGCTGGAAAAGAAGTTTGCAATGAAGACATCCTCTCGTTGAGCGTGGGGAAGGCCGTGTATCCGGAGGATGGGCTGGACGCGGAGAAACTCCTCTCCGAGGCCGACAAGCGCATGTACTTACAAAAGCAGAGCCAGTCGGTGCGCGCCAACCGGCGGTTGTATCCGCGCATGCGCGGACGTCTGACGACGGAAATCGCGCTCGACGGCCAGGAACGCGGGATGCTCGGCATTGTCACCAACCTGAGCCTGGGCGGCTGCTACGTGGAGACCAGCGGGATTGTGCTTTCGGGAACGAAGCTAAAGCTGACGTTTTCGCTGGGGCAGAACAAGATCTCCATTCAGAGCGAAGTGGTGCGCATGGACATGGGAATTGGCGCGGCTCTCAAGTTCCACGAGCCGACGCATGAAGTGCGCGCGGCCTTAAATCGCATCCTCGATCAGTTGGCTAGCGCGGAAGCGGTCCACGACAAAAAACGCAGCCAAAATGCCGCTGCTGTGGCGGCGAAATTGACCTAACGGCGCTTCACTTCAGGCGGAAACTGGTATCGGCTGAATCTGAAGAAGCCCACTGCGCGGTTTCGATATGCCTTGCCGCTCCATGTTCGCCGTCGGGACGCCGGTCCGGTAGAACGATTTTTCGCAATCGGCGGTGGACGGTCCCCGCATACTTCCTTCCATATAAGCCAAGCCCGGACAGCGCGTGCAGCTTGAGGCGTGCGAGCACGAAGAGCAGACTGGCAAATCCTTGATTTGAACGGACCGCACTTCCTTGAGTTGCGGCGAGTGATTCCAGATATCCAGAAATTTTTGCCGGCGAAGGTTACCGCTCGGCAGCGGAAACTGGACGCATGGAAACACATCGCCGTAGGGCGAGATGTAAAAGAAGGAATGGCCCGCGCTGCATGAGTAGTTTTCCATGTCTCCGCTGGCGGCTGGCGTGGGCGGCGCGCAAAACTCCTCCTGGTTGGGGACGAGAGCGGGATTGCGAAAAACTTCTTCCAGTTTTTCTCCAGCGACGCGAAGCGATAGAACCGATGTGTCGCCATCCATCATGGGAGTAATAGTGGGATCGAGAGTGTAATGAACACCCAGTTCGGCGGCGAGCTTTTGTACGCCAAGATGATCGTTATAATTTGCGGTCATCAGGACGTTGGCGATGTTGACCCGCAACCCTTGGTCGCGCAGAAACTTCACGGCACGGATCGTGCGTTCGAGCGAATGCGGCAGTTTGGTGATGGCATCGTGCACGGCTGGACGATGCGAGTAGACGCTGATCTGGATGGTATCGACGCCGAGAGCGCGCAGGCGCTGCGCTTCTGCCTCGCCGATCATCACGGCGTTGGTTTTGATCTTGACGTCGAAGAGCAAGCGGCGCGCGTGCTCGACGATTTCGAAGAAGTCGCGGCGCATGAAGACCTCTCCGCCGCTGAGGGTGAGGAAGAAAACGCCGGCTTCGGCTAGTTGATCGAGGACGCCTTTGATTTCGGCGGCGGTCATTTCGCCGTGGTCGTCGTGATCGAGATAGCAGTGCACGCAACGCTCGTTGCAGCGGTAAGTGACATCCAGATGCGCGGCCAGGGGCACACTAAGGCTGAATGCCTTCTGCCCGATCTCTGCCATCAAGCTCATCGCGAAGGCTCCGGTGTCAGAGGATGATCGGCGACCAGCAGAATGCCGTGCGAGGAGAGGTGGGCAACAAATTGCTCGGCATCGGACTGCGCCTGCGCGGGTTCGATCTCGAATTGCCCGCAAACTTTTTCGCGCACAATTTCGCTGAGGGGCGTGCGGCCGTCGGCGGCCTGCCAGATGGCGGTCGCGACCTCATTCAGCGTGAAAAATGTCGAATCGACGGAATTCATGACCATCATCTCGCCGGCGAGCAGGCGCGCGGCGATGGCCGAACTGCGGGCAATATAAGTCTCAGACATGCGCGGGCACTCCATCAAAATTGCGGACTTCTTTCCAGACCTTTGAATCGGGATAGAACGTGAGGCGGCGAACAGGAATATGAGCGACGAAATCGCAGACGCTGGCCAGGAGTTTCTCCGTCAGCGCGGGATCTTCGGCAAAAAACAGAATATTGCGCATCAGGCGGCGGACGGCTTCTGCCGATGGTAGTTCATCGATGCGGTTCTCCGGACCTTGCTCGAGGAAGAACAGCGCGCCGATGCTGGCCTTCGTGTTCTCGCCAGCTTTTGCCAACTCTCCGGCGAAAGGAGTGCCAAAGGCCTGGTAGGCAGCGTCTCCCTTTCGCCCATAGCTGGATTGGGCGCTGCCAGGACGAACGTAGGAAATCTCATCCGAAAGAAGCGTGACATCGGGTGGAGCGAGGCGCGTCATTGTCGTTTTGCCTGCGCCCGATACTCCTGCAAACAGATAGGCGTTGCCATTGCAAATTCCGCTGGCGGCGTGCAGCAGAAATCCTCCGCGTTCGGCGAGAATGAGGCTGTGGAGAATGCGCAGAACGGAATCGAGCGAATAAGGGTTCGCATTCTGCCGCACCAAACCGGCTCCGGTGCGCGGATTCCAGCGGGCGAAGAAATCGCCGCGCTCGATTCGCCATTCTTCGTCTTTGTCCTTGCCGTCTTTGCGGACGCGAACATCCTCGTCGGAGACCGCGAGAGCTTCAACGATCTCAAACTCAAGTTCAAACTCCGCTGGCCTTGAGCTTCGGAAGCCTTCGTACCGCTTCATCAAGAGCTCGAAGAAGTGTTCGTCGGATGTTGAAAGAGAGATGGGGATGCCGCCGATCTCGATGCAGGTGACTTTACTGGGCAGTGGCATCATGCGACCCCGGGGCCGGCCGAGCGCGCCAGCGAAGCTGGGTTGGAGTTCTGAATGTCATATGGCACGTGTCCGCTGGATTGCGCGGGGTGAAGCATCGCATGGCGCCTTAGCGCAACTCGGCGAGCGAACCCGCAATAACAAAGGATGCGCCCAACCGCCCAGGACCATGGGCTTAACGGGAGCATTGAGTCAGTGTGAGAGCATTCGGGGCGAGTGCTAGATCGGCCTAAAGAGAATCGGCTAGCGCGGCCAGACAACCGTCCCAGTAGAGCGTCGTTGGGAAATTGCGGATCGGGTGTTGGCATCGAATCCCCCTGTAGAAGAAATCCGCTGGGATCGCAGTGAGCGACAAAACGATGAAGGAAAAAACGGCCGTCCCGCTGTGCAAGTACGATTTCACCGGGCCGAAGATCCTCGATGAAGCAAGCCGTAATTTCGACTTCGTCGTGAGGCCAAAGGGCCGGAAGCATGCTTGCGCCGCGCACCTGCAGGCGCAAGCGCCCACTGCTGCGCAAGACCTCAACAGCCAAGACGAACCGTTCCGCGCCTAAGATTGCGGGCGCGTTCGCGGCTTCCTTGGCTACGAACTCTTTTTCGACTGACCGCATCCACCCACGTTCCCAAAGACCTTGCCGCAGGCCAGCGCGGCCGTCTCAAAAACCCGCTCGAAGCGGAACGCAGGTTTTTGATAGGGCTTCTTCGCAGTTCTGGCTTCTCTGGTTAGCTTTTGCCGGTCGTCCGGCGTGTGGTTGTCCGTCATAATGCGTCAAGCCTCGCCTGCTGGCTAAGTTTGGGGATAAGTTAAAGGCAGTGTACTACACGCGTATGCGAGCGCCAAGTAATCGGGGCTCGCCGATTTGCTAATACGACGACAGCGTTCCGCACTGGCGTGCCCGCCGCAGACTCAACGACAGGCCGCCGAGCGCTAGCGGCAGCATCGCCGCGGTGAATGCGGCCAATGCAGCCAGCGTGGTCGCCATCGCGGTCACGGATCGGCCTTCGATCAGCGCTCCGCGCATGGCGTCGATGGCATAGCTCAATGGCACGGCGCGCGCAAGAAGTTCCAGGGGACGCGGCAGACTCTGAATGGGAAATAGAGTTCCACTCAAAAACCAAAGCCCAGAACCGAGCAGCCAGATCAGCGCAGACCCCTTCTGCATGGCAATCTGAAGTGTAGCGGCCAGCACGCCAATGGCGAGCGCGATGGCGAGCGAGAGAACCATTGCAATGACGCAGGAAAGTGGATTGATATGCATGGCCGCGCGAAACACCGCGACGCCAGCGAAGAGATAGACAACCAGGCTTACCAGGCTTCCGGCAAACGCGGAGATGGCGCTCAGGATAAGGAGTTCGGCGGGCGGAGTGGAAGTCGTCATGAGCACTTCGAGCGTGCCGGTCTGTTGCGCCTGCTGCACGGCATTCAGGAATGCCTGTGCGCTCATCAGAAAAAAGGTGTAGACGCCGGTGCCGACCAGCAGGAACGGAAAGTATTGGACGCCGCCAGGATGAAACCCTGGCCCGATGGCGCGCGCAAGATAATAGAAAGCCGCCAGCTCCATAAATAATCCAGCGAATGTCATTGCGAATCCGCTGCGATGTCGGATTGCGGTGAGCAGATCGCGGCGCAGGATGGCGAGGAGTTTGTCCAGGATTGAGTTCATGATGCTGCTCTCGCGCGACGAACGCTGCTCAAGGCGTCGTCTTCCAGATCAACTTGGTGTTCGCCGGTGCGCTGAAAGTAGAGCGATCGCAGGTCCTCGGCGGATTCACGGCCGTTCAGCTGACGATCCTCGAGCAAGACGCCCTTGTGCAAAAGCAGCAGGCGGTCAGCCACGGCGGCTGCCTCAGAAAAGTTGTGGGTGGCCAGAAGCACGGTCGTGCCTTGCCCAGCCAGTGCGCGGATGAGCGTCCAGAAATTGGACGTGGCGGCGGCGTCGAGGCTGCGAGTTGGCTCGTCGAGCAGAAGGACGCTTGGGCGCTTGATAAGCGCGCGCGCCAGCCCCAGACGCTGATACGTGCCGCTCGAAAACTTCATGGCCAGCGTATCGCCTTGTTCGCCGAGACCGGTGTCGCTCAGCACTTCCTCGATGCGCCGCGGGCGCTCGCGCCTGGGCACTTCATCCAGCGCGGCGAAGAAATCCAGGTTTTCGCGGGCTGAAAGACGAGGGAAAAAGGAGCGTTCCGCCGCTACTGCGATTCCGACCTGCCGGCGAACTTTGCCGCCGTTGTCACGCGAGTCAAAGCCGCCGACCCGAACCGATCCGGCATCCGGCAACAACATGGTCGAGATCAGTTTGAGAGTAGTAGTCTTGCCGCTGCCATTCGGTCCGAGCAGGGCCACTACTTCCGCACTCGCCGCCGAAAAGGAAACGCCGTTCAATGCGATAGTTTGTCCGCCGCGC
This sequence comes from uncultured Acidobacteriaceae bacterium, assembly GCA_963804075.1. Lineage (GTDB taxonomy): Bacteria > Acidobacteriota > Terriglobia > Terriglobales > Acidobacteriaceae > Acidiflorens. The sequence goes on from CAWDPB010000164.1 coordinate 49,996, forward strand.
TCTTTCCCGACCCAGTTGAACAGGGCGGGACGATGGTGAAAAACCTTGCGGACGGATTCGAGGACAAGCTGGTTCATGAAAATCTAACGAATCTGATTCTGCGAATTGAAGAGCACGCGGGGCGCTTCGCAGCCGACCATGCGCCTGCTGGAATCTTTGTATTATAGTTCGCAGCCAGATGTCTGAAGCGTTGCTCTCATCTTCTCCACCGGCCAGCGCGATGAATCGAGGAAACGCCTTTGACCTGTTGTGCGCCTGTGCCAGCGCGAAACCGCAGCTGGAACGAGTGGCGTGCACTGCGAATTGGAATTTTGCCGGCTTCGATTGGAGCGAATTCCTTCGCCTGGCCGAGCATCATGGCGTATTAGCGATGGTGGCGCGCAATCTGCTACAGCACGCAACCAGTCTGCCGGGAGAGATTCGGCAATCGCTGCATTCCGCTTACACGGAGAATCTGCGGAGAAATTTGTGGTTTGCCGCAGAGCTGGCGCGTATCCTCGAACACCTCGCAAAAAGGGAAGTGCGGGCGATCCCATATAAAGGGCCGGTGCTGGCGCAATCGGCATATGGAGATTTGGGGCTGCGCAGCTTTTCCGATCTCGACGTGCTGATTTCTCCGGTCGATTTTGGCCGGGCGAAAGAGACGTTGGGGGAGATCGGGTACCGTCCATCGCACGAGCTGTCTGCTCCGGTTGAGCGCCTGTTCTTGCGTGTCGGGTATGAGCGGTCATTCGATGGCGCAGCCGGAAAAAACTTGCTCGAACTGCAATGGAATCTATTGCCATATTTATATGCAGTCGACTTTCGCGCGGCGGAGTTTGAGTTGGAAGACTTGTTCGCTCGCGCTGAGCGCGTTTGGCTTGGAGCGGCTGAGATCTCATGTCTCGCGCCAAAAGATTCGTTGCTTGTTCTGTGTCTGCATGCGAGCAAGCATCTTTGGACACGGCTGATCTGGATTTCCGATATTGCGGAAACACTGCGCGCGCCAGAGCTCGATTTCGCTCTTATCATCGCCCGCGCACGTGAAATGGGAATCGCACGAATCCTGGGCGTAAGCTGCTGGCTAGCAAACTGGTTGCTGGGAGCGGCAATTCCGACGGCCGCACTTGACTTGATCGAACATGATTCGGACGTAGTGAAACTGGGCGAGCAGTACGCGGCGCGCATTGCGCAGGCGGCGACCTACGATTTCGAATCGGCCAAATACTTTTGCGAAGTTTGGCACCTGCGTGAGCGGGCGAGCGATCGTTGGCGATATCTCTGGCGGTTGGTCTGGACTCCGGGGCCGGGGGAAATCGCATCGATTGCATTGCCGGAGATTCTCTTCCCGCTGTACCGTTTCGTGCGGATCGGGCGCCTGCTCCGCAAGTCGCTCTAAGGCGCTCTTCGTTAGATCAGAGTAGAGTGCCTGCCTTCAGCAGCTAACAGCCGCCGTGCAGGTGGAGCGCTATCGCAGCGGTGAACCCACGACACCACCCCAAAATCAACGCTAGATCGAGTCTTTCAGTAGACTGCCAGAGCGCTCCCGCCGATGCTAGTCAGGCAGCGGCAGGCCGCGCGTTTCCAATCCGAAAGGAATCAGCAGCAATCCGACCGCGAAGGCGATTGCCGTAATCGCCACGGGAGTGCCTAGCGAACCGAAATGGCGAACACCCGCGCCGACCAGGAAAGTGATTCCGGCTCCGCCAAAACGCGCGAAGGAAGTGGCGAAGGCAAAGGCGCTGGCGCGGCATCCGGTGGGATATTGCTCGGGCAGCCACAACGTGTAGACGGCGAAATTTGCGCCTCCGAGGCCTAAGAAAAACAGACAAACGAAAAACCACGGCAGCGCTGTCGCTCCAAGATAGAAGACTTTACCGAAAGTGAGTGTAATAAAGACCGTCATCAAAGCAAAGAAAAAGGCAAGCGCGCCACGGCGGCCGGCGCGCTCCGCTAACAAGGGCATTAAGAGGCAACCAAGAATCGTCGCGAAAGAAACCAGCATCACACCGCGCGACGCTAGCTCCGCCACCTGCATGCCGCTCCGGCCGGAGGCTTCTGCCAGCGCGGTAATCGCCGCCGGAACGTACACGGTTCCGGCCCACAGGCCGGAGATGGACGCCAGCATGAATAGGGAATTCAGTAATGTGCGCCGCCGCAACTGCGCCGAAAAGATGGTCGCGAGAGGCTGCCAGAACGCCACGTGTGAACCACGTTTTCTTTGTCGAGCCAGCGCGCCGGCTCGTTGACGCCGCGCCGAATCCACGCCAGCAGCAGTGCGGGTGCTCCTCCCACGGCGAACATCGCGCGCCAGCCGAAGCGGCTGCCGATGGCAAAGTTGGCGACCGCGGCCAGGAATATCCCGACGTAGTAGCCGGTGTGCATGAAGCCTGCGCCCATGCGGCGGCGTTTTTCCGGCCACTCCTCGGCGACAAACGTGCCGCCCATGGCCCACTCTCCGCCAATGCCGACGCCTGCGAGAAGGCGCAAAATCGCCAGTTGCCAAACGTTGGTTGCAAAGGCGCTCAGAAATGTGAACACCGAATACCACAGAATGGTCAATATCAGCGTGCGCACGCGGCCGAACTTATCGCCAACCGGGCCCCACAGAAACGCCATTCCCCATCCGACCAGAAACAACGCGAACAACAAGCCACCGTACAACCCAACGTTGCCTTTGGTCGCGGCGATGCCTGAGCGCGGCAGTAGTTCCCGCAGAGATGGCACGAGTACGAGCGCATAAATAAAGGAGTCCATGCCATCGAGCGTCCATCCTCCCCAGGCAGCCCAAAAGCCGCGAATCTGGTTTGAAGACATCAAAGAAGTCGAGACCGCGGATGAGGCGCTCATTCAGGTTGTGTGCAAGGCCCGGCCATTGGCAGAAGAACTGTATCAAGAAAAAGTACTCGGTTTGGGCCGCGAGTTGGATTGCGGCGAGACGGGGGCCCCATCCCTAAAAGCGCATTACAGGAGCATGGTTGACGCTTGGAATTGCCTGCGCGCGTGCATCGGTCCTAGTGTGTTTCGCCGTCGCCGGGAGCGACATCCGGTGTGTCCACTTTGTGGACAACGTCCGCAGCGGGCGCCATGGGAGACGCGGGGAATTCTCCCGCATCTTTGCCTGCCAGAGCGGCGTTCATGAACTGCATCCAGATGGGCAGAGCGGCGCGGGCGCCGGTTTCCTTCTCGCCCAGGGACTTCTTCTCGTCATATCCGATCCAGACCGCGCACGTGATGTTGGGAGAAAAGCCGACAAACCATGCATCCGTGAAATCGTTGGTTGTGCCGGTCTTGCCGGCGAGCGGATAGGGAATTTTCGCGGCTGCGACAGCCGTGCCGTGCTGCACCACTTCACGCAGCATCCAGGTCATGATTCGCGCGGTGCGCGAACTGATGGCATCTTTCGCGTCGGAATAATCTTCCTCAAAGATACGGCCTTCGTAGTCGGTCACTTTGGTGATGTAGCGCGGCACCACGCGCAGGCCATCGTTCGGGAAAACGCTGAAGGCGGAGGCTTGTTCGAGCGGCGTTACTTCGGCCGAACCTAGCGCAACCGGCAGATATGCGGGAATATTCTCGCTGATGCCGAGGCGATGCGCGTACTCGATCACGACGGCGATGCCGACGCGCTCGGCGAGTTTAAGAGCCGGAATGTTTCTGGACTGCGCGAGGGCACGGCGCAGCGAGATCGTGCCCTCGAACCTCTGGTCGTAATTATGCGGAGTGTAAGGGCCGGAAGCGGTCTGAAACGTGATCGGCGAATCGAGAATAGTGTCGTCGGGTGTGGCGCCGCGATCAATCGCAGCCGTGTAGACATAGGGCTTGAACGACGAGCCGACCTGGCGCAGAGCCTGCGTGGCGCGATTGAACTTGGAGAGGTTGAAGTCGCGGCCGCCAATCATCGCCTTGATTTCTCCGGTGCCATTGTCGATGGCAATGAGCGCGCCTTCCACGCCGGAATCCTGCTCGAGAGTGACGCTGGATTTTCCGGCGGGTCGAGCGATAGCACCTTGACGTAGACGATGTCGCCGACATGAAGGATGTCCGCGAGCTTGCCCTTTGACTTTGGAGGAATCCACGCGGCCGCGTCGGCCGCTGCGAGCGTAGCTGTGCGCTGGCCGACGCGGATTTGCGCCGAAGAGGGCGAAACGTCGGTGACCAACGCGTGCATGTATCCGTTGACCTCGGGTTCTTCAATCCAATCGGGATCGGAATATTCTGGCGGGCGACTGGCCTTGCGCGATCACGTTGGCGAGTTTGCCGCGCCAGCCATGACGCCGCTCGTATGCGGCAAGGCCGTCGAGCAGGGCTTGGCGCGCGGCATTTTGGAGATCGACATCGAGCGAGGTGTAGACGCGCAGACCGCCTTCATGGACCTGGTCGCTGCCGTATTTGGCCTCGAGGTAACGGCGGATCTCTTCAACGTAGTTTGGCGCGAGCGAGTTCGGATCCTTTTGCACGTTGAGCAGGATCGGTTTGCTCCTGGCTTCAGCGGCTTGCGCGGACGTGATCTTGCCGTCTTCCAACATGGCGTTGAGCACCAGATTCCGCCGCTTGAGCGCGCGATCGGGATGATTGATGGGCGAATAATACTGCGGCGCCTTTGGCAAACCCGCGAGCAGCGCGGCTTCTTCAAGCTTCAGTTGGCGGGCGGGTTTGCTGAAGTAATACTCGGAAGCCGCCTCGTATCCGTATGCGCCGTGGCCGAGAAAGATCTGATTCGCATAGAGCGTAAAGATCTGCGGCTTGGTGAAACGGCGCTCGATCTGGATGGCGAGTAACACCTCCTGCATCTTGCGGGAAAAGGAGCGGTCGGGCGAGAGGAAGAGGTTGCGTGCGAGCTGCATGGTGAGCGTGGAAGCTCCCTGCACTTTTCCGCCGGATGCGACGTCGCGATAGGCCGCGCCAACGATGCGCCAGAAGTTGACTCCGGAGTGAGTGTAGAAGTCCTTGTCTTCGATGGAGACGAGCGCGTCGCGCAGCACCCGAGGATAGTCATCATACACGGCGATGACGCGGCGTTGCAGCGCGAACGTGCCGATGACGCGGCCTTGCGTGTCGTAGAGTTCGGTGATCGAACTGGGGCGGTAGCGCTCAAGCTGTTCGATCTGCGGGAGGTCGGTGGAGTAGACGAGGATGAATCCGACCGCCGCGCCGACCGCGGCTGCGAGAAGAATCAGCAGGCCGAAGAAGACAGCGCCAACCAGCTTCCGTCCGGCAACTTCCACCGGAGGCAGATGTTGGTAAAGAATTTTCATGGAGCGCTGGATTCAGGATAGCGTAAGAAGGCAGGTTTCAACGAAGGAGCGTTTCAAAGTTTCGGGGTTTCAAGGTTTCATCCCAAATGAAGCAGGCGCTTGGTGTCTGCGGGCAAATGCAGATCCCTCGCTGCGCTTGGAATGACAAATCGTTGCTTGAAACTTTGCAACACCGAAACGTTGAAACTTTGAAACTCGATCTTATCCTTTTGTTTCGCGGTTCTTCAGAATCTCCAGGGCTTTGTTGAGTTGATCGTCCTGTGAAGATTTTGGCGGCGCAGCTTTTTCTTCGGTAGCAGGCGGTTGGTCTTCATCGAGAAGACCTGCGTCCTCGTCGCCCTCGGCAACGAGCACGTTGGGTGTCACGCCCGAATCTTGAATCGCCGCTTTGCCGCTCGGCGGATAGTACTTGGCGATGGAAAGAATGAGGGCCGCGTTATTGGGCATCTCGATCAGCTTCGTGACGGAACCATCGCCAAAAGTCTTGTCGCCAATCACATCGCCGCGAGCGTTTTCAAGGATGGCAGCAGCCACGATTTCCGCGGGTCCTGCCGTTCCGTGATTGACCAGGACCGCGACGGGAAGGTTCGTAATGTCTTTGCTCGGATCGGCGTTGAAAGATTGGCGCGGGAATTTTTGTCCCTGCAAGTAGGCGATTGTGCCGTGATCGAGAAAGAGATTTGCTGTGGCTATGCCTTCATTCTCGTCGCCAGCCGCGCAATTGCGCAGATCGAGAACAAGCTTCTTCGCGCCCTGCTTCTGCAAATCGCGCACCTTGCCGGCGATTTCCTGCGACATGCCGGCCGGGAAGGCGTCCACTTTGATAAGCCCAACGTTGTCGGCGAGCATTTTTTCAGATGCGGGCGGGATCGTGACCATATCGCGCGTGATCACGATCTTTTGCGGTTCTGCGCGGCGCGGGCGTACGACCGATACGGTGACCGTCGATCCGGGCTCGCCCAGCAAGAGCGTGCGAACTTCGGCGAGCGACATCTCGTGCGTGCTCTTGCCTTCAATCGATTCTAAAATGTCGGAGTTTTCGATGCCGGCTTTCTCGGCCGGGCCTCCGGGGATGACTGCGACTACGTCCGCGTATCCGAAGCGCTTGGAGACCATGGCGCCGATGTTGGCCTTGCCCTCGGGCTTGACCGATTTGTAGTGCTTATATTCCTCGGGGCCGAGATAGCTGGAGTTGGCGTCGAGCGACTCAAGCAGGCCGTGGAGCGCGCCGTCGGTGACCATCGAGATATTGGGCTCCTCGACATATTCGCTGCGGATGCGAGAGAGCACTTCGCTGTAGACCGAGAGCTGGCGATACGCGCCTTCGTTGGAAGAGGCGCGCACGTTCACGAAACTGCCGGTAATGGTGAACAGCAAGACGGCCAGCGAACTGGCAATGACGGTGACTTTCAGCTTGGTCGACATAATTTTGATCTTCGCTCTTGTCTTTGTGCTCTTAACCCTTGGACTCTGTAGTCTGCGTTTGGACTCAGCTTTTCCGATTCAGCTTTTGATCGAGTGACTGGGCCAGATTCGAGGAACGTTCCCTCGGATTATAGATGGTTTGATGCGCCGATCGTAAAGCATGAATTCGGAGCAGTCACTCGCGGGTAACGCGAGTTTGGGGAAGCGACGGTTGTTGTTGGCTTGCTGGCCTACTCGCGCTCAGTTTCCCGTTTTGGACTCGGGCTTGTGCTCGCTACCTTGACTCCCCTCCTTTAGGCGATCTATTAGAATCATCACGTTACCAGATCTAGGAGTTTAAAGGAGTTACATGTAAGATCCTGACAACAAAGGGCTTGATGGTGCAACCTTTATATAAGTCTTTTTGAATCAATGAGTAAGAGTTGCGGATGTCTGTGAATCCGCTCAAGATCCACATTTCAAAGGAGTTAAGTTGGATCCTCCTGTTCGCGAAAGAAGTTTACTCTTCCAAAAAAGAGTGGCTTACAACAAAGCGGCGATTTCTTCGTGACCTTTTTCTCTGGCGACGATGGCTGGGGTCTTGCCTTGGTCGTTAGCCAGTTTGGGATCGGCGTTGTACTTGAGCAGGAGTTCGACCATGGCGCGATCTCCGTTGGCTGCGGCGGCATGAAGGGGGACCCAGCCGCCGTGCTGGCGGGCATTAACAATGCCTGGGGCTCCGTGCTCGAGTAGCAGACGGGCAGCTTCCAAGTTGCGGGCCGAGGCGGCCGAGTGCAGGGGCATAACGGCCATCGGATTGGCGGCGACGGCATCCACGGCGGCCCCGGATTCGATTAGCAGTCGGGCGGATTCGGGCTGGTCGAAGAAGCAGGCGAAGTGCAGGGCAGTGAAGCC
>CAWDPB010000165.1:0-6710 GCA_963804075.1 uncultured Acidobacteriaceae bacterium
GATGTATTGCTATCGAGAAAGCCATCGCCGCCGGCGCGCTCGGCATCATCACCGACTCCGCGCCCACTTCGACCATCTCACCGTCTACAAGCGGCCTGCCCGTCCTCGAAGTCGAACAAGGCCGCCGCGCGCTCGCCAAGCCGCCGCCGCCTTCTTCGGCCATCCCGAGCGCAAGCTCGCCTCCACCGGCATCACCGGCACCAACGGAAAAACCACCACCGCTTCTCTGATTGAATCGCTTCTCAACGCCGCCCTCCGCAAAACCGTTCTAATCGGTACCATCGAATATCACGTCGCCGGCGAAGTCCGCCCCTCCATCCACACCACGCCCGAGTCGCGCGACCTCTTCGAGCTGATGGCAGAAGGCGCAGCCCAAGGCGCTACCGAACTCATCACTGAAGTTTCAGTCATGGCCTCGACCAGGGCCGGGCCGCCGGCATCAACTTCGACGTCGCCGTCTTTACCAACCTCACCCGCGATCATTTGGACTATCACCAGACCATGGAGAAGTACTTCGCCGCCAAGCGTCTGCTCTTCGACGGAACCGTCTACCCCGCTCCGCGCGTCGCCGTCATCAACGAACACGACGAGTACGCCAAGCGGCTTACCTCCGCCGCGCTCAGAGCCGGTGCAGAGGTGCGCACCTACGGCATCGGCAAAGGCGATTGGCGCGCAGCAAGCTACACGCTCACGCCGCCTAGCCCCTGAGGTTGCCCTGCTCCCCATCGGAGCCTACGATCCTCCGCAATTTCGCAACGTCCACACCAGCCCGGCCGATGCCATGCAGGCTTTTCTCGATCTCAAATCGCGCTGGATGATCCCCATGCACTACGGAACATTCCGCTTATCGCACGAGCCGATTGAAGAACCGCTTCAATTGCTCGACAAAGAGGCTCGCGCCGTCGGAGTGAAAGACAAGGTCGTTGTGTTGGAAGAAGGCGTCACCCGCCAGTTCTAAGTAGCACCGACGCCCAGCCGGCTGTGCGGCAAGCGTCCCGCGCCCTGCCAGAGTGAATGCACCGCCAAATGAAGCTTCCCGCCTACTGCCGGGCACGCCCCGGGCCATCGCGTAATTCCCAGCCCATCCAAAGTAACTTCCGCCGTCCTTTCGCATCCAATCCAGGTAGGCGCGATGCTATACTGCGCTCATTAGGGGTGGGTTCAGCTCCTTCCATGCCGCCTCAAGGATTCCGGAACATGGCACGTCGTTCTCGTCGCTCTCTCTTCTTTGTAGTTTTTGTTCTCGCACTGTTCGGGCTGCTCGGCATGCTCTTCGCGCAGAAGATCAACCCCAGCGCACAGCCGAACTCCGACTCCGATGTCCGCGAGAGCCTCAAGCAGTTCACTCAGGTCTACGAGACCATCGAGCAGAACTACGCCGATCCAGTCAATCCCGACAAAACGATCTACAACGGCGCCATTCCGAGCATGCTGCACCAGCTCGATCCGCACTCCAATTTCTTCGATCCCAAGTCTTACTCCGCCCTTCGCGAGGAGCAGCGTGGCAAGTATTACGGCGTGGGCATGACGGTTGGTCCCCGCAACAATAAAGTCATCGTCATCGCGCCTTTTGTGGGCACGCCTGCTTATCGAGCCGGCATCCGCCCCGGCGATATCATCGCCGCTATCGATGGCAAGCCCACCGATAACATGACCACCTCCGACGTGGCCGACCTTCTGAAGGGTCCCAAAGGAACCACGGTCCGCATTACCATGCTGCGCGAAGGTTCCGACCATCCGCTTGAGTTCAGCGTGATTCGCGATGAGATTCCCCGCTACAGCGTCGATCTTCACTTCGTGATCAACAAGGCACGTGATATTGGCTATATGCACATCTCCGGCTTCCAGGAGACGACCGAGCACGAAGTCTCCGAAGCGCTCGACGAGATGGGCGACATCAAGGGCTTGATCCTCGATCTTCGCCAGAACCCCGGCGGCTTGCTCAGCGAAGGGGTGGGCGTGGCCGACAAGTTCCTCAAGAAGGGTCAGCTGATCGTCTCGCACCACGGCCGCTCCTCGCCGGAAAAGCGCTACATCGCCCCGCGCGGCAACGGTGGCAGGGATTACCCTCTGGTTGTGCTGGTTGACCGCGGCACCGCTTCCGCCGCCGAGATTGTCTCCGGTGCCATTCAAGATCACGACCGCGGCTTGATCGTGGGCGAAACCACCTTCGGCAAGGGCCTGGTGCAGACCGTTTATCCGCTGGCCGAAAACACTGGACTCGCGCTCACAACGGCCAAGTACTACACACCCAGCGGACGCCTCATCCAGCGCGACTACAGCAACCTCTCGCTCTACGACTACTATTACAACCGCGAAGGCGAAGACAATACCGCCAACAAGGAAGTCAAACTCACCGATGGCGGACGCACCGTCTATGGAGGCGGCGGTATTACGCCCGACGTCAAGCTGCCTCCTTACAAGAGCAACAAGTTTCAGGAGACCCTGCTCCAGCACTACGCCCTGTTCAATTTCGCCAAGAACTACGCGAATGGGCACAAGGTTGCCCAGAGCTTCGAGGTCGACGACGCCATTCTCCAGGACTTCCGCAAGTTCCTCGATTCGGAGAAGATCCCCTACACCGAGGCGGACCTGATCGCGAACAACGACTGGGTGCGCTCCAGCATCAAGAGCGAGATCTTTGTCGACGCGTTCGGCCAGGAAGAGGGACTGAAAGTGCGCGCGGAAACCGATCCGCAGGTGATCAAGGCTCTCGAACTCATACCCCAGGCGCGTGCCCTCGCAGACAACGCCAAGAAGTACATCGCCGAGCGCAACACGGGAAATCCAGTCCGCCGCTAGACGAACCGAAGAGATTCCTTAGCGGTGTAGGCTTGACTTACGGCGACGCAGCGCTTCACTCCCAGACTGCTCGGTGCCCTAGTTTCGCGATTTTTCGAAACGTGGCTTTTTCCGACTGGCAGGAGCGGCGGTGCTGCCGATTTCACTCTCCCCTTGAGTCCACGGCCACAAACCCCTAAATTACATGCAGTATGTTTTCTGTCCCCTCGATACTTGTCCCGTCGATTCTCGCCGTGCTAATTGCTCTCTGTGCAGGCGTCCTCGACTGGCGTTCCCGCAGGATCCCCAACTGGCTCACCGTCTCCGGCGTTGTCGCAGGAGTTGCCGCCAACACAATTTTCTACCGCTGGCCAGGGCTTAAGACCGCCTTGCTCGGAATGGGACTAGGCTTGGCTCTGCTGCTGCCCTTCGTGCTTGTGCGCAGCCTGGGTGCGGGAGACTGGAAGCTCGCAGGCTCGCTCGGAGCCTGCCTTGGCCCGCACCCGCTCTGCTCCGTGCTTATCGCTGCAATCCTCGTCGCCGGAGTCATGGCGCTGGCCCTCGTCATCTGGAAAGGCCGGCTGAAAGCGACGCTCCTGAACATTGCCCGCCTCGTGGCATCCCTCTTCAGCTTGCGCATGCCGGGCGCCGAGGTCTCGCTCGACAACCCGCAGTCCACAAAAATTCCCTTCGGAGTCGCACTGGCTCTGGCGACTGTTCTCTACGTCGCAGCACAGGTATCGGGGAAGATTCAGGTATAAAATCCAGCGACAACTGTCGGGGGGAGCGTCATTCCGAACGAAATGAGGAATCAGGTTTCCAGGGCCAGGGCGCGGCGCGGGCTCTGCCAGCGCGAGCGGATTCCTCACTTCGTTCGGAATGACAAGTTCTGAAGGGGAGTAACAGATTCTCAGAGCTGTATCCCGCCCGTAACATTCCGGCGGTAAATACGCCGTTCCCAGCACCATTTTGCCGCTATTATAATGACGATCACGGATCGCCACGGCCAACGCAAAATCATGCACACGCTAGCGCGCCAACTCCGCAGCACCGAAGCCGCCGAAATTGCCGAGGCCGCGCTCGTTCTGCCCGTGGTCTTTCTTTTCCTGCTCGGCATCATCTGGTTCGGGCGAGCCTTCAATATCTACTCGACCATCCAGCAAGCCGCCCAACAAGGAGCCATCGCCGCCGCGCGGCCTAAGTGCGCCAGTTGCGGAAATGCAATTTCCACAGGTTCATCCGTTAAGAATGTTGTTGAGTCGGTCATGAAGGCGTCAAATCTCGATCCGGGCCAGATCGTCCCTGGGACCGTTACCGGCTTCGTGCAGTGCACCCGATAACATCACGATCTGTCAGAATGTGGTGTTGAATCCGCCTTCGAATCCGACCACAATCCAAAGCTGCGGGTCGCCACCACAACCGACCCCAACCCAAATCTGTGGATCGCTGGTGACCTTTCAGTATCCATTCACGTTTAACCTGCCGCTCCTTTCCCTTCAAGTGAGTACAGTTAAGCTGACGGCGCAGGCACAAAGCAGAATGGAGAACGTAAAGGTGCGCCCCGCCGTCCACTCCGCGCGAGCTCGTTCCGGAGATTTCTTGAAGTCTTGCTGAACGAAACTGTAGGCTCGGCCATCCTCGAATTCGCCATCGCTCTGCCCGTTCTGGTGGTCTTCATTGTCGGCATCTACGATTTCAGCGCCGCCTTCAATGAGAAGCAGAAGATTGAGCAGGCTGCGCAAGAGGGCGCGATTATCGCAGGATCGCAGCCCACCAGCGATCTCTTCAGCGACCTAGCGCCCAATGGCAGCCCTATTTCCCTGGTTCCCGTCGCTACCGCCGTCCTGAATTCACTCGCCGCCAGCGGCGTAACCACAGCTACCTGCACCGTTGGTTCGCCATCCGCGCCGTCCGGTCTCACATGGACCTACACGATCGCCGGCTGCTCTAGCGCTTATCCGTCCGATAATCTGGTGATTGCGATCAATCGTGGATGGGTCTGTTCCTCCGGCACTCCTTGTGGATCGGCTCCGCCGGAAGCGGTGGGCACAACCGTCCACGGTCACGTATCCTTACCGCTGGCAGTTCAATAGCGTGATCCAGCTTTTGATTCCGGGCGCCAGTTATGCGGCGCGGACGTACTTGACCGAGGCCGCCACTGTCCACAACCAGATGTGAGGATGATTTTGCGACGCTACCATACAAATTCCGGCCGGAAGAACGAGCAGGGTCTGATTATCACCCTGGTAGCGATTTTCATGCTCGGCGTGGTCGGAGCCATGGCCGCACTAGCCATTGACGTTGTAACCCTCTACACCGCCCGCAGCGAGGCACAACTCGCTGCCGACGGCGCTGCCCTCGCGGGCGCCCGCGTCCTGGCCAACTCCGGAATGACTTCCGATCCCAACGCCGCGAGCGGTACGCTGATGAGCAACGCCGTTGCCCTCGCCACCGCGGTTGCAACTCAAGTGGCTGCCAGCAATCAGGTCGGAGGCAGGAATCTGAACCCAGCAGCGGTTTCGCCCTGCACGTCCGCTGAGATCTGCGTCAACATCGATACATCTCTGACGAACTTCCTCGCCAATCCCCGTGTCACCGTTACCGTGCAGCGAACCGATCTCCCAACTTTCTTTGCCCGCATTTGGGGAACAAAACAACTTACCGTGAAAGCCACGGCGACCGCCGAAGCCTACAACCCATCTACCCTTGCAACTACCAATGAGCCCGCCGTCGCACCGATTTGCGTGAAACCCTGGCTGCTGCCGAACATTTCCCCAAAAACCCAAACTTCGACAATCTTCAAGTCGGACGGCACTATCAACGACACCACCCTCCTCGGCTGGGAAACACAAAGCCAGACAACACCCTCAGCCGCGCCTACCGGAACTTATCTGAGCGTGGTGTGTCCCGGCGGTGATTGCAGCGGAGCTCTGCCTGTGCCAAGCAAACCTTGGTTGTATTACCCTGGGGATCCCGGCGATTTCACCCCGCCTGCCGCGTCATCCGTTACCTGCTCGCCGACAGCTTCCGGCTTCACCGCAACCCCTTATCAGCTCAGCATTGCTGGCTGCGTGCAGACCCCGATCTCATGTAACCAGTCCGTGCACGTTGACACGACCAACTATCCGACGCGTGATCTCGAGGCTACCTCGGCCGTGAACTGCCTCACTCACGCAACCGGTAATCACGCCGATAGGGTGGACGAAACCACATATCCAAGCCCTTACGCCCCGTTCGAGTTTTTGGCGGGAAGCGAAGACCCGCTAGTTGGCGCAGGCGCCATTACGGAGGGGCAGGATATGCCAGTCAGCGATTCGATCGTGACCGTCCCCGTTTTCAATACCCTCGCCAACCCAGTGACCATCATTGGCTTTGTGCAGCTGTTTCTTAATCCGGAAGGACATGATGTTCATATGGGCACCTACGGAGGTCAGAAATACCAGATTCATACCATGGTCATAAACATGATCGGCTGTGGCACGTCTGCCTCCAAGACGTCCATCGTTTACGGCAACGGCCCCTCCGCCGTCCCTGTGCGCTTGATTACGCCGCCGCCTTCCTCGTAATGAAGCACTTCGCGAGGAAAAACTGTTCACGGCAGGGAGCGAGAGTTCGCCGCCGAGAGCCGGAGGCCAACAGCCGCCAGTCGGGAATTAACCGCTAAAAAATGCTTGGATCGCGGCGCGTCAGGATGACGCGTTCCAGGGAATGTTCATCGCCGACAAAAATAGAGTTGTTCGGAGTACCCATTCAAAAGCGCTCCCAGAACGTCGCGCGCCGAACCAGGCCCTAGCTGTAAAACCACCTGTTCCTGCTCGGCACCCGACGGAATCGCTATTTCAGCCTGCGTTTTGCTTTTGAACTCAAATAATACTTGTGCAAGCGTTGCGTGTTCCGCGTGAATACTCAACATCCCGTTCACGTACGAG
>CAWDPB010000166.1:0-30734 GCA_963804075.1 uncultured Acidobacteriaceae bacterium
CTAAATTATTCCGATCCGCCGTCTGTTGCGAGTACGTCGAGATCGAAGGCGCGCAGCAACTCCTCGCGCTTGGTGTACGGCCCCGGAACATAGGCTCGCGAGGAGATCCCGGCTTGGGAAAGCTCGGCGATGTGCCAGTCCTGCTTGTTGATCAGATCCCAGAAGCTTGAAGCGTCGTCGGCGTAGAAGTCCGGGCGAGCCATTTCATCCGGATGGAAGTGCAATTCGCAGACGATGCGGGTGCGGTCAGCGGCCATGGGCCAGAGCGTGTGCGTCAGCAGATAGTCCGGATGCGGAGCCAGCAGCAGATTGGGATAGAGACTGTAAAACGCCGCCCAGTTGTGCTGTTCCTGGCTTAGCCCAGGCAGATACGCTCGGCCGTTGCGCTTGCCTTCGAAGCTCATGGTCTCGGCGCCGTTGCGCAGGAACATCACGCCGCCGATAAAGTCCGGATTGGGCTCCTCGTTGTCGGCGCCAGATAGTCGGTGAGGAGATTCAGCTCGGGGTGCACAAGGGGCAGTGCAGGCACTCGTTGTAATTCAGGACGATCAGCTTCCAGTTGGTCTTGACGTCGTAGACGATGCGGCGGAACGTCCGCAGCTCCGACATCCTCCAGTTAGGCTTGGCTGGCGGCGTCTTCGGGCGCAGAATCGGGCCCTCATCCTGCTGCGCCAAGGCTTGCGAGGCCGCGACAGCCATGGCCGCGGCCAGCACCCATGCAGCGATGGTCGCGTCCTTGCATCTCGTCCTCCATAGTTTCGTCAGCCCTATCTTACTTCCGTTTAGCCCACCCCGGCGGCCTCGACGATGGCCTGGCCGGTCTGTTTGTAGATGAGCTTTCCGCGCAGATGAGCGATCATGGTGCCTTATTGTAGAATCCCCGGCCGCGTGGAGGAACACCATTTTCTCCGATCGCGTCCAAAGAAAGGCTGGGGAATGGCTCCGGTCCACCCGCGCCGGATACACAGTTGCTGTCCTTGGCGGAGAGGGCACCCGCGCCGTACATCAGGCTCTGGGTGCCAGGTGTCTTGTGCACGGTGTCGGTGTGGCTTGAAAACATGATCTCGTCGTTGCCGGGGATGACGAGCCAGTGGTTGCCGTGGGCGTCGGGCCTGGCGCCCATTGAGCGAATGTAGCGCTGGTTGAACAGCGCTTCGGACCTGGACCCGGCAGGCCGCTTGAACTGTAGCATCGTCATCAGTTTCCGCACGTTGCGCGGCAAGGCGTTGAGCGCGGGTGGTGGCATGGCTTTGGTCATCTATGGCTCCTCATTCCTGGGTTTCTGGGTCTTGGTTTTGGGGTCTTGGTTGGGTGCCGGTGGTGGCTCAGGCTCCGCGCGGACCTGTGGGTGTCCTGGCGTGCTCGTCCGCGCCGATCTCGAGCTTCCACGGCTTCCCGCTAAAGATCGAAGGCACACCGCCCGGGAACGTGAATTACATTTACGAGCAGGCCAGCGCTACTGGCCCTTACACGCGTCCCGCCGGCGCTTACACGCGCTATGGCGACGTGCTGCCGCTCGTCACGGCGCTTGACGATAGATTTGCAGTTTTTGGTTCTGGCGACGAAATCGCCCTCGACTTCGATCCTGCGGTGTTGCCTGCGCTCCCCGCTGGCTGGGTCCGCGATTATTTCTTCATTGCTAACGGATACGAAAAAGACATGGATTTTTACGCCTACCATGGCGACACAGTCGATCCGCTGCCATTCGCTGACATGAAATCCTACCCATATACAGAGCGGTCGTATCCTGCTGACGCCGATCACCTCAACTACCTGCTTGAATACAACACGCGCTTCATGTCTGGCAGTGAAGCCAGGGGATATTCATTCCAGTATCCGGATCGGCATTGAAGATTTCGCGACGGTGGGGCGCCGTTCTCTGGAAGCTTCTCGCCTCAACGGCCCGACTGAATCGTTTTAATTAGAGACTTTCCGCTTTGCAAGCGGACGGCTCCCCGTTACAATCCGAAGGAATTTTATTTTTTTCGCCGAGATCACGCTGAGGCCATAGATGGCATCCTCCACAGTTGAAGCCCCGCGTCTGAAACGTTCTCTCACGCTGTGGGATCTGATCATGTACGGCATCATCGTGATTCAGCCAACCGCGCCCATGCCCGCCTATGGAGTTTTCAGCAACGAGGGCCAGGGCCACGTCGTCACTTCCATTCTCATCGCGATGGTCGCCATGGTGTTTACCGCGATGAGCTATGGGCGTATGGCGCGCGTCTATCCAAGCGCGGGTTCGGCCTATACCTACGTGGGCCGCGAACTGCATCCATCGCTCGGCTATGTCACCGGGTGGAGCATGACGATGGACTACATTCTCAATCCGCTGATCTGCACCATCTGGTGCGCCAAGGCGATGGCCGATCTGTTGAGCGGGACGCGTCTTCAGCTTCCTTACCCTGGTTTGATTTGGCCGTTGTTCTTCGCCTTGTTGTTTACGGCGCTCAACCTGCGCGGCGTGCAGACTTCCGCCCGCATCAACCAGACGCTCTGCGCAATCATGGGAGCGGTCATTCTCGCCTTCTTCTGGTACACGATTCGCTACATTTTTGATCTGCCGCAATATCCGGAGGCGTATTTCCTGCATCCGTTTTACAATCCCCAAACCTTTACCGTCAGCCGCGTGTTCCATGGCACATCGGTGGCCGTGCTCACCTACATCGGCTTCGATGGCATCTCAACCTTGTCGGAAGAAGTGGAAAATCCCAAGCGCAATATTTTTCTTGCCACAGTGCTGGTCTGCGTGATCACGGGTTTCTCGCGGCTGCTGAGGTTTATGGTGCGCAGTTATTGAGCTACATCCATTTCGGCAGAGACTTCGGCGTCTTTTCACAGTTTGGAGACGAGAACGTATTCAGCCACGTCGCGGGCATCGCGGGTGGCGTTCTCATGACCCGAGTGATCAGCTTGACCCTTCTCATCGCCACCATTGGCTCCGGCATGGGTTCACAACTGGGCGCTGCTCGGCTGCTTTATGGCATGGGCCGCAGCGACGCTATTCCGAAAAAATTCTTCGGGGCCATCCATCCTAAAACGCGAATCCCCGCTAACAATGTGATGTTTGTCGGAGCGATTGCTCTGGTCGGCGCCTTTCTCATCAGCTATGACAACGGCGCGCAGTTACTCAACTTCGGCGCTCTGATCGCATTCATGGGCGTGAACCTGGCCTCGTTGACCCACTACTTCATCCGCGGCAAAGACCGTTCGTTTGGGCAACTGATCCCGCCGATTCTGGGCTTTATCATCTGCCTGTTCATTTGGATTCACCTATCCAATCTGGCCCTGATCGCCGGGTCGATCTGGATGGTCGCCGGCATTGCCTATGGCGCCTGGAAGACTCGTGGTTTCCGCGGCGATCTGGTGAACTTCGACATTCCCGCCGAAGAGTGAAAGCCTGTCCTTCTTTCGCCACCGTGTGACCGGTCGCAGAGAAGACCTCAAACCCCCTAAACCAGGCCGAAGCGTTTTGCCAAGCTCTTGGTCCGCATCGGTTTTTCACTTTCGGGTTCCAGCCACTCCAGGTACCTTACCTTGTGTTTCCGCGCCAAAAAAAAACACCCTTCGCACATGGGAATCATGCGAAGGGTGTGCAAATGCGCGAACTGCATGGCGCGGGTTCGCGTTTAGAAGGAGGTTAGCTCATCGTCGGTCAAGAAGACAGTAAACGTCTGCTTGATCGAGCACTCAGCAGTGCCGGTCGCGCCGCAGGTCTTCACCACTTCCGTTTGCTTATTGGGGTTGCCGAGATACGTCGTAATCGTAACCGTGGCAGGGCCCACAATCGGGTTGACGCACAACTTTCCGCTTGCGTAGTTATACGAGCCCCAATAGGAATCGAGGGAGCCTGCTGCCAGGCACATGCCATCGTTCACACACGCAGTCGGTTTTCCTTTCGAGGTGGTGCAACCCGTCGTCTTTTGCCCCAGACTTCCGAATAAAGCGTCCGTCCACCACAGGTTGGCAATTGGGCCCCCACCATTCGTACCCTGGTCGATGATGCCCGTATCCATCAGATAGACAGTCGCTGTGCCTTGCTTTTGGGTTACGACGTAGGTTTGGTAGAGTTCGTCGAAGGTGTCGGTTGTGTCGTCTTCATACCCCATCACGAGTTGAGTGCAAAATGGCAACCCACCATTGTTCAAGGCCGGTGCCGTAGTGTAGAAGCACGGCGGGTCGTCGGGCACATCAGTCGGATCGCCCTGCCACGGGATCGAGTATTGCAGATATCCGCTCCAGAGCCCTCCGCCGTATCCTTGCGCCGTCCAGCCCACCGGCCAGTCGATGTCGAGAGTCTCCTGGCAATACTGACTAACATAATTATAGGGATCGCAAGGCCACATATCCGTAGGGGGGTTCGTCGAGTTATCCTGGTTGGGCATTATGCCTGCGCCGGCATAGATCGGGTAGAAACCAGGGGCCGGCTGTGCTGTAAACTCCGACCGAACATGCCCTGCGCGAGCATGCCGAGCGAGTCGTATGTGATGAACTGTAAATTTTGGTTGGACTTGCGCCTGCGCCAGCGCCTGTTGGCAGCAAATGAAACCAACGATTGCCAGGCATAGAACGACCTGAAACCAGCGACACTTTTTCATTGATGACTCTCCAGTTGGACTGTACGGATCAAACTGCGCTCTATCTTTTATTTCTAGCTTGAAGTTTTCCGGTTGGTCCTTCGAACTGCTCGATGGGCCACCTCGCGCGGCAGTGAATTTGCCTGCGAGGCTCTAATCGCGCTGCCCTTCCAGGACAGCCTCAGACAAAGCCACAGAGGGTTGGCATCGCCCGATGCTTCAAAGCCATCTATGTGTAGCACCAGCTGCTTATAGAAGTCTGTGCGAGCCGTCACATGGTTTGGTGAGCCGCAACAGGTCCGATGTTGGTTGTGTTGTCTCCCTGGTGAATAAACTCTAGCGGAACGAAGCATGCCCGCTGGCCTCAAACTCGTCGCCAACGCCTGGTTTATAATCATTAATTCGACTTTAGAGCTTGGAGCTACCAGAAATTATGATTCGACAACTGCAAAACGCCGGGCCGACCCTCAAGATTATTCTCGGCGGTATCCTCGTCGTCATCTGTGGCGGCATGATCATTACGCTGATTCCCGGCGGTTTCGGGACGAGTGTCGGCCTCGGCGGCCCTGGCGCCGGCGTTCTCGCCACGGTCGGCGATGAGGAAGTTACCGTAACCGAAGTCCAGCGCGAAGCGCGCGCCATGATCCAGCGCCAGAACGCAACTGCCCAGGCAAGCGTGCTGATGCCGTTTTTTGCCGGCCAGGCGGCGCAGGAGTTGATCAATGAAAAAGCTCTGGTTGCGGAAGCCCATCGCCTGGGCCTGCATGCCGGAGACGACGAGTTGCGCGAAGATCTCGAACACGGCCAGCTTGGCCCCGAACTGTTCCCCAACGGCAAATTCATTGGCCAGGAACAGTATGAAGAATTCGTGCAACGCCTGGGCCTCACAGTCCCGCAATTGGAGTCGATCGAAAAGAACTACATTCTGATTCACAAGCTGCAGGCGCTGGTTTCCGGCGGCGCGATTGTTTCCCCGGCCGAAGTGCGCGACGAGTTTGTGCACCGCAATACCAAAGTCAAGTTCGAATACGCGGTGATCACCCAGGCCGACATTCTGAAAGGCCTGCATCCCACCGATCAGGAACTGAAGGCTTTTTACGAGGGGAACAAGGCTCGCTACAACAACTCAATTCCGGAGAAGCGCCAGATCAAGTATGTGCTTATCGATTCCGCGAAAATCGGAGCCGCCACTCCCGTAACCGAGCAGGACCTGCAAGCCTATTACGACCAGCATCGCGACGAATACCGCATGCCCGAGCAAGTGAAAGTGCGGCATGTCCTGATCAAGACACCGCTGCCGGGGCCGGATGGCAAAGAAGACGAAAAGGGCATATTGCAAGCTCGCAACAAGGCGGACGACGTTTTGAAACAACTAAAAGCCGGTGGCGACTTTGCTCAACTCGCCGAGAAATACTCCGACGATCCCGGCAGCGCCAAGGAAGGTGGCGAACTCGGCTGGATGGGCCGCGGCCGTACTGTCCCGGAATTTGAGAAAGCCGCATTCTCCCTCCCCAAGGGGCAAACCAGCGATCTTATCAAGAGCAGCTACGGCTTCCACATCATCCAGGTCGAGGACAAACAGGAAGCTCGCGTCAAGCCGCTTGCCGAAGTGAAGGCCGAAATTCAGGAAAAAGTGAAGCAGCAAAAGTCTGCCCGTATGACCGAAGCGGCTGCCAATGCACTCGTGAGCGCAGCTCGTACCGACGGCTTGGATCAAGCTGCTTCGTCCAAAGGGCAGCAAGTGGTGACCACCGAATTCATCGGCAAGAACGACATTCTTCCCGGTCTCCAGCCCAGTCCGCAATTGATGGATGCGGTGTTTACCGCTTCAGCGAAAGCGCCGCCCGATGTAGTCCAGGTGCCGCAGGGCTATGTCGTGTTCGAACTGCTTGCAGTCCATCCTCCAGCGACTCCTTCGTTTGAGGAGATTCGCTCGCGCGTTGAAACCGAGTTCAAGAATCAGCGCTCCACCATGCTGCTGCAGCAGAAGACGCTGGAACTTGCCGACCGCGCCAAGGCCGATCACGATTTGAAAAAAGTCGCCAAGGAGCTGGGCGCCACCGTCAAGACCAGCGACTTGGTTGCTCCCGACGGCCAGGTGCCCGACATCGGTTCCCTGGCCGGCGCGGCCAGCGTGATCTTCACCATGAAGCCCGGCGAGATCAGCGGGCCTATTTCGGCCGGGGCGAACGGCGTCGTCGCTCAGCTTCTTGAGACCCAGCCGCCCACCGATCAGGAATTCGCCGAGAAGAAGGATCAAATCGGTCAAACTCTCCTTGAAGCCAAGCAGAACGAATTGTTCCAGCTGTTCGTGGGCAACCTGCGCAAGGAAATGGAAAAATCCAAGCGGATCAAAGTCAATCAGGACGAATTAAAAAAATTGACCCATCCTGGCGCCGAAGAAGGCTAGGCTCGTAGGCCGGGAGCTTTTTCGATGATGTAGGTCGAAAGAGCCTCCGTTCTCCCAAGAACGGCGATGCCGTGTACCTTTCTGGGAACTGAGAGAACCGAGAACTGTGTTCTAAATGCCATTTGCGCGCGCCAGCGGAATCCTCCTACATCCCACCTCCCTCGGCTCGCGCGGGGGGATCGGTGACTTTGGTCCGGCGGCATACGCATTCGCCGATTTCTTAGCCTCCGCGCGGCAGGGCGTGTGGCAGGTCCTTCCTCTCGGCCCGCTTGGATTCGGTAACTCCCCTTATTCTTCGCCTTCGGCATTCGCGGGGAATCCGCTGCTGATCAGCCTCGAACGGCTTGCGGATCGTGGCTGGATTTCGCGCACACAACTGGATACGCCGCCCTCGAATGTCGAACCGGTCAACTACCCGGCAGTCTTCCATCGGAAGCTGCCTCTTCTTTTTGAGGCGGCCCATAATTTCCTGGAGTCTGCTTCGTCCGATCCCGCTTCCGCAAATGCGCACTCCCGCTACGACCAATTCCGCCGCCAGAATAGTTGGTGGCTGGACGACTTTGTCCTCTTCGACGCGTTGCGCGCCCGGTTCCACCTCGAAAGCTGGAATCGCTGGCCTCGCGAGTTAATTCACCGCGATCCCGCCGCCCTGGAAAAAGCGAGCGCGGAAATGCACGAAGATCTCGATGTACGCCGCGCCGTGCAATTCTTCTTTTACGAGCAATGGCGGGCGCTTCGCAGTTATTGTGCCGAGCGTTCGATCCGCGTCGCCGGAGACATCGCCATTTTCGTCAACTTCGATAGCGCCGACGTTTGGACTCATCCCGATCTCTTTCGCCTGAACTCGGAATTGGAACCTGAAGTCGTTGCCGGCGTGCCGCCCGATTTTTTCAGTAAAGACGGCCAGCGGTGGGGTAATCCCCTGTATCGCTGGGACGTGATGAAAGCTCGCGGCTACGACTGGTGGATCGATCGCCTGCGTTGGGCAACGCTAAATTTTGACTACATTCGCCTCGATCACTTCCGCGGTTTTTCGCAGTTCTGGGAGATTCCTGCCGACGAGCCGACTGCGATTCATGGCCGCTGGGTCGACGGTCCCAAAGATGACCTGTTCGAAAAAGTGAAGGAAATACTCGGTGGCCTTCCATTCTTTGCCGAGGATCTCGGATACATCACGCCCGATGTCAACGCGCTTCGCGAGCGGCTGCAAATTCCGGGGATGGCGGTTTTGCAGTTCGGGTTTGGAGACCGGGGCGCCCACATGCACTTGCCGCACACGTTTACCGGCGAGAAAGTGGTCTACACCGGCACCCACGATAACGATACGTTGCTAGGCTGGTGGCGATCAGCTGCGACCGCGGAGGAGCGCGAGCATGTCGAAGCGTACCTTGGCCGCTGTGATGACGGTGTCAACTGGGCCATGATTCGCGCCGCCTCAGATTCCTCCGCCAGCCTATCCGTCATTCCGCTGCAGGATGTGCTCAGTCTGGGCAGCGAAGCTCGCATGAATGTGCCCAGCATCAGCGGCGGCAACTGGCGCTGGCGTTTCAGCCCGGAGATGCTAAGGCCAGAACTGGCAGCTAAACTGGCCCTGCTCGCCGATGTCTCTGACCGGCTTCCACAGCCCTTGCAGTCTAAACAAGAAGATTGGGCCGCCTGAGTAGAGCATGTTTCACGAATCGGTTTTGGGTAGGGCACGGCTTTAGAGGTTGCGGAAAAGGTCAGGAACGTCGGTACAACCGTGGAGGAGCGGCCCTTCAGGGCCGCGTAAATCGCTTGGATTCAGTTGGGCTTTAGCCCCTGCGAAAGCGCACCCTTCGGATTGAAAGGTATTTGTGAAACACGCTCTAGTGTATTCTCGCTTTGCCAAAGCAGTTTAATCGAGGTCTTTGGCCAAAGGCGTCGCCCTCCCAAGACCTGGCACCTGAGACCTAAGACCTGGCACCTAAGACCTGAGATCTGAACCCGTGACCGATCCCATCATTTGCGCGAAGGCTGTAGAAAAGTTCTACCTCCAGCCTGACGGCGGACGCATTGAAGTCATTGCGCCCGTCGATCTGGACGTTGAGCCCGGCAAAATCATCGCTCTGCTCGGTCCCTCCGGCTGCGGAAAATCCACCTTGCTGCGCATTCTCAGCGGGCTCAGCAAACCCTCCTCGGGTGAAGTGTTGTGGCACGGTCAGCCGATCACTTCGCAGAATGCCGGCGTGGCCATAGTCTTTCAAAGCTTCGCACTGTTTCCTTGGCTTACCGTGATCGACAACGTAGAGGCTCCGCTCGAGGCTCGCGGCGTTCCCGCCATGGAGCGCCATAAGCGCGCACTGCGAATCCTCGATACCGTAGGCCTCGATGGATTTGAAAGTGCTTATCCCAAAGAGCTTTCGGGAGGCATGAAACAACGCGTCGGTTTCGCCCGCGCTCTTGTGGTTGAGCCGGAAGTGCTCTTCATGGACGAACCGTTCTCCGCGCTCGACGTATTGACAGCTGAAAACCTGCGCAACGAACTGCTTGAACTCTGGATCAGCAAGAAGATGCCGACCAGCGCGATTTTTATCGTCACGCACAATATTGAAGAAGCGATCCTGCTCGCCGACCGCGTGATCGTTTTAGGCAGAAATCCGGCTCGCGTGCGCGCGGACTTTTCCGTCGAGATTCCCCATCCCCGCGATCGCAAGTCGGCGCGTTTCGTCGAGTTGGTCGATTACGTTTACAAAATCATGACCCAGCCCGATCTCGCGCTCGCCGTGCCCGGAGCGCAAGCATCGGCACAGAAGCCGGTGCGTCAGAAGTACCAGATGCTTCCTCATGCTCGCGTCGGCGGCGTGGCCGGTTTGCTCGAACTCCTGCAGGATCGCGGGGGCAGGGAAGACCTATACCGCCTGGCCGAAGTCCTCATTATGGACGCGGAGGATTTGCTTCCTATTATCGAAGCATGCGTCTTGCTGGGGTTCGCCACTCTCAAGGAAGGCGACGTCGAAATCGCGCCCGAGGGGTCGCGTTTCGCGGAAGCCGATATCCTTTCCCGCAAAATGCTCTTTCGCACCGCGGCGCTCGCTCACGTCATGATCTTGCAGCAGATCGACAGCATTCTTCATGCCAAGACCGACCACTCCATTCCCGAAGAGTTCTTCTACGACATTCTCGATGAACACTTCAGCCAGGATGAAGTCGAACGCCAGTTTGAGACCGCGATGAACTGGGGGCGCTACGCCGAGATCTTCGACTATGATCGCGAGTCTCACCGCCTCGTCCTTGCCGAGCCGGTCTCCGAGCCTCATCCGCCCACTTCGCCGGTGCAGCCTTGACCCTGGAACGCCCAACCTTGAAGCGCCCGGCTCGAATCCTTTTTCGCACGCCGGTTCGCATCTGGTCGTTGTTGCCGCGCCCCAGGGCAGCCAGCTTGCCCGATCTCATTATGTTCGCCGCCGGCCTCGCGCTTTTTTATGGAGTCGTTGAAGTCGGTCGTAACTGGCTGGGTCCATTCCGCCCGCAGGTTGAAATCAGCCGTAGCCTGTCCGCACTCCCCGTGTACGCGGGGTACTCTCTGTTGCGCATCGCGATTGCCTACGTGCTCAGCCTGATCTTCGCCATCGCCTACGGATACATCGCCGCTTATCGCCCTCGCGCCGAGCGCTTCATGATCCCGCTGCTCGACGTGCTGCAATCGATCCCCGTGCTCAGTTTTTTGCCCGGCGTTATGCTCGCCATGGCCGCACTTTTTCCCGGACGCCAGCTCGGCGTCGAGCTAGGTGCCGTCCTCCTCATCTTCACCGGCCAGGTCTGGAACATGGCCTTCAGCTTCTACGCCTCGCTCAAAAGCATTCCGCGGGAGATGCACGAAGCGGCCACGATCTATCGCTTTAACTGGTGGCAGCGCTTCCTTCAGATCGAATTGCCATTCGCCACGATCGGCCTGGTTTGGAATTCCATGATGTCGGTCGCCGGAGCGTGGTTCTTCCTCATGGCTTGCGAACAGTTCACCGACTTCCGCCTCCCCGGCCTCGGCTCCTATTTACAGGCCGCCGCCGACCATGGCGACACCCGCTCGATGCTCCTCGGCATCGTCACCATGATCGCCGTGATTGTCCTGATCGACCAGTTCGTATGGCGCCCCGTGATCGCCTGGTCCGAAAAATTCAAAATGGAGCAGGTCGAGAGCGCCAGCGTCCCCACGTCCTGGGTGCTCGATTTTCTCAGGCGCTCTCGCGGAGTCGCGTTCTTCCGCAAGCGTGCCGTTCGTCCTCTCCGCGAACAGATGGCGCATTACTTCGCCCATCGGAATGAAGTTCGCGCCCCATCGCCGGACGAGAACAAGGCTGTCTTGTGGCTCGGGCGAATCGTTGGAATCGCAACTCTCGGAGTAATCAGCTACGCCGTGGTCCGTGTCGTTATGATCCTCACTGGCTTGCATGCCATTGAATTTCATCAAATTGGCATTGGCCTGCTTGCGACCTTCCTGCGCGTGAATCTCACTGTCGCGCTCGGCGCTCTCTGGACCATCCCCATCGGAGTCGCCATCGGATTCAACCCCCGCCTGGCGCGCATCGCGCAGCCACTCGCGCAGATTGCCGCCTCCGTGCCGGCCACAGCCTATTTCCCCGTTGTGTTGTTATTGCTGTTTCGCATCGGTGCCGGCCTCGGGATCGGCTCCATCGTCCTCCTGCTGGTCAGCACGCAGTGGTACATCCTCTTTAACGTGATCGCCGGAGCCATGGCCATCCCCACCGACCTGAAAGAAGCCGCCGGCGTTTTCCGCATCCACGGCTGGGAACGCTGGCGAAAATTGATCCTGCCCGGAATCTTTCCCTTTCTCGTTACCGGGATGATCACGGCCTCCGGCGGCGCCTGGAACGCCAGCATCGTCGCCGAATACTCCACCTTCAAAGGTCAAACCTATTCGACGGTCGGCGTAGGCTCCATGATTTCCGCCGCTACCGCCGCCAAGGATTTCAATCTTCTTCTCGCCAGCACGATCGCTCTCGCCGCGGTAGTTGTCACCACCAATCGCCTGCTCTGGCGTCGTCTCTACCGTCTCGCCGAAACTCGCTTTAAGCTGGAGAGCTAATAACTAGCAGGTTGCGGAAAGAACCGATTTTGGTGGTTGCCTTTGGGTGGCGCAGCGGTTCACCGTTGCAATAAACACTGCGTTTTCAGTATCGGCTTCACAGCTTCCTGGAAAACTCAGTTTCGGGTTAGTTTTGGGAAGGGCACGAGCTCCGGAGGTTGCGGAGAAACTCCGGAACGTTGGTACAACCGAGGAAGAGCGGCCCTTCAGGGCCGCGTAAGTCGCGTTGATTCGGTTCGGGCTTTAGCCCCAGTGGCTGTTTTGAGTGTGTCAGACGACTTTTTCCGCAACCTCTTCCACTCGTGCCGTAACTGCCGCCGAATCGAAGGCGGCTTCCAGCCGCTGGGGGAAAGCCGAGCGGCTAAGACACTTTTTCAGCAAACTGTTCAGCCGCTGCGGGACGGTCTGCGCCCAATGACTCTTTCCGCAGTCTCCTGGGGTAGGTCGTTCTGACCCACCAACCAATCTGTCCTGCCCCGTTTGAACGCGAACTTCCCGGTTGCTACGATTACGGATGGTCGGGGAGAAGTATCGCCACCATTTCGACGAATACACGCGCATGGCCGAGGTCGCGATCTATGCCATCCTCGCCGTTCTGCTCACTGCCACTGCCGTTGCCGCTCTCGCCGATGGCGCCATGTCCCTGTGGAGCGGCATTCGCACCCTCTCTATGTCCGCGCAGGCCTTCGAGGTTCTCGACCATCTCCTCTTTGTCCTGATGCTCGTCGAGATCCTCCATACCGTCAGTATTTCCATCCGCTCCCACATCCTGGTCACCGAACCGTTTCTCGTCGTCGGCCTCATCGCCTCCATCCGGCGCGTGCTTGTCATTACATTGGAGGCCTCCAGCCTTACCAAAGCAGGTGCCTGGGCGTCAGGATCGGAAAGTATTTTCCGTGCGTCCATGCTCGAGTTAGGCTTACTCGGCCTTCTGATCCTGATCCTCGTTTTTTCGATTACTCTTCTGCGCCGGTCGGCGAGCCCGCAAGAACGCGTATCCGCGGGGGAATAACTCAGGTGAATAACTAAAGATCGGATCCGCGCTGGAACTCAGCCGCTCATTCGTTCGGCCTGAATATCGGTGCCCGGATGCTCCTCTGTTGCTTTTGTGGAAGGGAATCGCGCGCTTGGTAGGGTCTTGCTCTGAAAAGAAAAAACACCACCATCGCGGCCGGATCGTGCTTTGCCGATCCGGCCCTGGTGCAGTCGATCTCGCCTGTGGGCAATCTGGTTTTACTGTTTAATCAGCTTGCGTCGCAATGTTCCTGCGATTGCCAGCAGACCTGTCGCCATTAGTCCCAGCGTACCTGGCTCCGGCGTCGCACTGAGTTTCGTTACGCCGAGGTGGATGTCGCCAATATGATCAACTCTTTCCTGGTTCCAAAGGGTGTAGATCGTCTGCGTCGTCGTTCCCGTGGCTTCATGGCCGTTCCACAGTTGCCCTACGATAGTGCCGGTCAGTTCGTACGCGTGGATGTGGTTGCTATAAGACTCCAGCGTCCAATTAATGGGCCCTTCAAAGGCTCCGCTGAAGATCGTTCCTCTGGGCTCGCCAGCGCCAGCCCTGCCGGTCATCACAAAGCTCGATCCAACGCTGGAAAACGTTCCCCCTGTCCAGATGTTTCCACTGCTGAGAGCGCCCGTGGCGAAGGTTACTTTCCCTAATGAGTGATGGTTAACCTGAATTCCATTGAAGTTCCACAGTTCCGAACCTGTGGTTACGATCCCCGTATTCATGATCGTAACCACGCCATAGTGGTTGGTTGCTTGAATTATGTCCGCTCGGGCAGCGGCAGGCAACAAAGACGTCAGCAGCAAAAGCGCGAGAGTACACGCAACTCGTCTCATGATTCCTCCACAAAATGAAAGGCGATTTGCACGACTCGCCTGGGAGAGCGGCCGCACAATCACGAAAAGTGTACCGTTATCGATTTAGCCTGCGGCTATGGAAAGCCGGGGTCTATATACCTTCGAGACGATTCAGGGGGAGACTGATTCAGCGGAAGTCTCACACTTTACTCCCCGAAATGAAGTGACGTTTGTCACGTTTTACGGTGATAAACCGGGAGTTGGCCAAACAACGGAGGATTGCGTGCCCGTTTCTGCCGGTTTCAGGCGCATTTCCAGCGCGGCTCTGCCAGGAGTCCTAAATTATCGCTCTTCACCCGCAGAGTCGCTGAGTCACGGAGAAACCCTTGAGCCGCACGAGAAGGTTTTGCCAGCACTTGGTTTTCTCTGTGTCTCCCCATCTCCGTGGTGCAAGTTAAATTAGTACCCTACTCGATCTTGCGTTCCTTTACTAAACGCACGTCTCCATTAGAATAGGAGATTACCGGATCGATGCGAATCGATGCGCCGTTTCGGATAAAGCATAGGAGCCATGATGCCCGCTACTGGAGAACTCATTCGACTGATGAACTACGTTGACGATATCGCCGCCATCCTGCGCCGCGTCAACAGCGCCCTGCCTACAGTGAGCGACGAGGAACGCACTCGCCTCGCCGAATACTTCCGCAAGTCCGACCCCAGCCTCGAAAGCGTGCTGAAACAGCTCGATAAGGCAGGCAAATAGTGGCCGAGGCCGGGCAGACGATCAAAACCGTTGCCGTCATCGGCGCCGGCATCATGGGACGCGGTATCGCCCATGCGGCCGCTCTCGGCGGCTATCGCACCATCCTCGAGGATCTTCTTCCCAACGCTCTGCGCAAAGCGGAAACAGAAATCCGCGCCAATCTCGACAAAGCCGTCGAACTGGGAAAAGTCAATGCCGCGGACGCCCACGCTGCCTTCTCGCGCATCGAATACGCCGGCTCCATCGACCAGGCCGCCCGCGAAGCCGATCTCGTCATCGAAGCCGTTCCCGAGGAGATGGAATCGAAGATCGAGATCTTCACCCTTCTCGACAAAATCTGCCGCCCGACGACCATCCTCGCTTCCAACACTTCTTCGCTCAGCGTCACCGAAATTGCAAGCGTCACCTATCGCGCGAAGAAATGCATTGGGATGCACTTCTTCAATCCCGTCCACAAAATGAAGTTGCTCGAAATCGTCCGCGCGCTCGAGACCGACGCCGAAACGCTCGCCGCCGTCGTTGAAGTCGGCAAGCGCATGCGGAAAGGAGTGGTGGTCGTAAAAGAAGCGCCCGGCTTCATTACCAGCCGCATCAACGCCATGATCGGCAACGAAGCTTTCTACATGTTGCAGGAGGGCATCGCCACGCCGGAAGACATCGACAAGGCCCTCAAACTCGGTCTCAACCATCCCATGGGCCCATTTGAGCTGGTTGATCTGGTCGGCCTGGATACCCGTCTCCACATCCTCGAATACCTGCACAAAACTCTGGGCGAGAAATTCCGTCCCTGTCCGCTGCTGGCGCAATATGTGAAAGCCGGAAGACTTGGCCGTAAATCGGGCCGCGGCGTCTTCGAATATCCCGAAGCAGGCAACGCAGCCAGCCCTCGTTGACGTCCCACGGAGGGAATGGGAGAATTCCCCTCCATGAAGTCTGCCCGCCTGTTTCTTGCCGCCCTCTTTGCCGTCGCGGCGTGCGCATATTCCTGCTTTGCCGCCGATGACCCGTCGATGCCATTGCCGCAGTCCGGCGTCGAAGGCTTCGTTTTCTGCCCGAAGTCCGCCAACGATCAGCCCGTGCCTCTCTATGTTGGCTATTGCAGGAAGCGCCAGGTTGGCACGCTCAACTGCGGCGAAAAAGTAGAGGTGCTGACTCGGCAAGATGACATGCTGCGGATTTCATTGGGCGAGGTTGGGCTGCGGGGCCAGAGGCGCGCGAATCTCGTTCCTGCCTCTGCCATTTCGCGGCAGCCCGATAAATTTGTCCCCTTCGACAACGAGTCCGGAGTACCCGAGGGCCGCTCGCCCGACTGCTCGCAAATGCTGGCCAGGGAAAATGCTCCCGATGGATTTGTCCTCTGTTCCCGAGGCCATGATTCGGCGCCGGTGTATCACAGTCCCTGCCAGAGCAGCGCGTCCGATAGCCTGGCCTGCGGAGAAACGGTCGGCGTACTGGGCCGTAGTGGCGACATGCTGCAAGTTACAGTTCCTCCGCATGGCTTCCCGCGCTATATGGAGGCCTCGGCGGTTTCGCAACAGGCCGCCAAGTTCGTTCCTTTCGACGACGCCTCCGGCATAGAGGATAAAGGCGCGCCCGATTGCTCGCACTCCGGTGGGACGTTCGGCGCCGGCGGCGGCCTTTCACAGGGGACGCGGCCAGAGCGTAATGTCACCATGCCGCGCGCGATCTCTACGCCAGATCCGCCGTATAGCGAACAAGCCCGCAAAAAGAAAATTCAGGGCGTGATTGTGCTGTCGCTGACCGTGGGCGTCGATGGAAACGCGCACGACGTCACCGTCGAGCGGGGATTGGGATACGGTCTCGACGAAAACGCCGTGGACACCGTCAGCCGCTGGAAGTTCAAGCCCGCGCTCAAGAACGGCGAGCCCATTGAGCACCGCATGAACGTCGAGGTCAACTTCCGCCTATACTGATCAACCTAAGTATTTATTTACTTGACTGATCTTGGCGCGGAGTCAATTCTGAAAGAACTCGAGGGATAGCCTCGTGGGCTATCGTATTCGCCATGCTCACCGCCTACATGGATGAGAGCTACAACCAAAACACCTTGTGTGTCGCCGGGTACCTCTGTGAAGAGGGACTGTGGCGCAGGCTAGAGACTCAGTGGGACAAGCGTATTCAATATGAAAATCGCCAATCTCTAAAAGCCGGTCTGATTGCCATGAGTCGATTTCACGCTTCTAAGCTGGATAACTTTCAAGGCGACTTCAAGGGCTGGGAAAGAGCGCGCAAAGTCCAGTTTCAAAAAAAGCTAATCGATATTCTCGGCAGATTCCACCCTGTTGCCATTGCGTGCGGCGTGAACCTAGGAGAGATGATCTCAAGCTCCCCGGAAGCCGAGCGAGGAATATTCAAGAGGAACAAGTGGGAACTGGCTGCTTACCGTCTTTGCATGATGTCTTGTCTCAAATCAATTCTGGAGGTCATGGAACTGTACTACCCGCAAGAACAAGTAGCGGTGATTCACGATCACGGAAAGTTTAACGGTGCCGCTCAACGGGCTTTTAGCACGGTCAAGAGGAGCACCAAGTCGGCCAATCGTGATGCGCTCCTGACTGTGACACCAATGGAATGGGAGAAATGTATAGCTTTGCAGCCCGCCGATTTACTTGCTTACGAAGGACTGAAACTGGTCGAGAGAAGACCCACTAGTGTGGCTGACTTTCGCAAATCAATGCAACGAATCATTGGTAGCAAGTGCTTCGTCAGAGTCCACCGCATCAGCCACGAAAACTTAAAATTGTTAATTGAACGCCATCTCGCATCGAAGAACAGCCCTGTCACGGTTCCATCAGCCTAGCGGGTTCGGTCAATCTACTAAGTAAATGCCTTGCCCTGTGCTGATCAAAAAACCCGCCGACCCTCGTAGGTGGTTAGACAATAGTCATATTGACTCATCATAATGAGTCAAATATACTCATAGCATGGCTAAGAGGCTCCAGGTGATTCTGCAGGACCCCGAGTACCGGGAAATCCAGCGCGCGGCCCGCTCCCGCCACATGTCCATCGCCGAGTGGGTCCGCCAATCGCTGGAATTCGCCCGCCGCCGCGAGCCTTCGGTTGATGTCGGAAAGAAGCTTGCCGCGATTCGCGCCGCGGTCCGCAACAACTTTCCTACCGCTGACATCGGCGATATGCTGGCTGAGATCGAGAGAGGATACCTTCCGAAAGAGCAGCAGTGATTTTCGTCGATTCCAATATTCCAATGTACCTCGTTGGCGGACCCCATTCCAATAAAAGCGCCGCGCAACATTGGCTCGAGAGGCTGTCCAGCGAACGCCAGCGTCTGGTGTCCGACGCTGAGGTCCTGCAGGAGATCATGCACCGATTCGCCGCCATCCATCGCCGCGACGCCATTCAACCGGCATTTAGCGCCCTGCTGAAGATCGTCGATGACGTCTTCCCCGTTGACCGCAAAGCCGTGGAACGAGCCAAAGATATCCTGCTCGGATACCCCCAACTGTCGGCGCGCGACGCTGTGCACATCGCCGTCATGGAGCTAAACGGCGTTGACACCATCCTGACCTTCGATTCGGACTTTGATGCCTTCCCCGGCATTACCCGCTTGTCATAACCGGTAATGGAAGCCGCCGGACTCCCCAAGCCCCAAGCCCACTCCCTAATTAATATCCTGCTTCGCCTCCAGCTTCTTCACCAGCCCAGCCACATACGTCTTCTGATTCTCTGGAGCTCCCGCCAACGCCAGCTTCATCTCCTTGGCCGCGTCATCGAACTTGCCCTGAGCGGAGTACGTCCGGGAGAGGCCTGCATGGGTGAACCACAGCTCAGGATGCTTCTGCGCGTTCTCGCGGAAGATGACATACGCTTCTTCATTCCGCTTCTCGCCCATCAACTGCCGCGCATAGCCGTGGATTTGCAACGGGTTCGCCAGCCCCAGCGCCTTCTTTTCCGCCGACAGCGCTTCATCCTTGCGATTCATCGCCACCAGCACTTTCGACTTGGTCATCTCATTGTCGAAACGATCCTCATTCTCGATCAACTTGTCCGCATACTTAAGCGCGTCCTCGTAATCGGTCTTCTCCGCCAGCAAGTAATTCGCCGCGTCGTCCCAGCTCTGCCACGTGTACTGAGAGAGATTACGCAGCTGTTTCTTCAGGCTGGCCTCGACCACCGCGTGCACATCCACGCCAACCTTGAACGGCACCGCGACTTTCTCCCACTCCAGCAAAACCACCGTCGAA
This sequence comes from uncultured Acidobacteriaceae bacterium, assembly GCA_963804075.1. GTDB lineage: Bacteria > Acidobacteriota > Terriglobia > Terriglobales > Acidobacteriaceae > Acidiflorens. The sequence goes on from CAWDPB010000166.1 coordinate 18,848, forward strand.
TCCGGCTTTACGTCGTCGAAGTCGTATGTAAGCGCTTCATGCATGTCCGTCGGGTGCGGCTTCACGTTTACGCGCAGCGCGTCTTCGGATTTGTCATAAGTAAACGCTCCCCACGATGTCGAGTTCTTTGAGAAGATCACCGTCCATTCATCGGCCGTCGGAATCATATGCAGCCCATACGTCCCGCGGTCGAGCGCCTGCCCCTCAATCGTCACCGGATCGCTGAATGTGATCGTGGTATTCTCGTTCGCCCCAGCCCGCCATACATCGCCGTAAGGAACCAGTCCGCCCCAAACCTTGCGCCCGGCCACCAGCGGCCGGTGATAGTTAATCGTGATATCCGTGATGCCAATGCGCTGCGAAATCAGCGCATGCTGGCTCTGCCGCGGCAGATCGAGAACCAGTGATTGCCCCAAGCCTAACCTGCAAAAAGCCAACAGTGGCAAGCAAAGCACCAACGCTTTCAGACTTCCGCGCACCGTTCCTCGCAATGTTCCACGCACCATGGGAATCTCTCCTTTTGATTACTCTCGATGGGAATTGTTCAGAAAAGCTCGCCAACGGCCACCCCGAGCCAGCGTCTTAGACGTGCCACTATCCTCCAAGTGAGCAAAATATCTGCGGAATGTAAGGAACCATCCTGCCTACGGGCTACCAGAAATGGAATTTCGGCGTCCAACCATGTGATCCCGTTTGTTTTGGGGAACTGTATTCGTCCCCTGTCCGTATTTACTTTTAGAGCGCGAGCAGTCAACGTTCCGCCCGCTCTGCCGACCACGCCCATGCGGATGCTTCTCGAAATCGTGCGCCAGTCGCTCTCCACGCTGTGGGCTCACAAGCTCCGCTCGTTCCTCACCATGTTCGGCATTGCCTGGGGAGTCGGCTCTCTTCTCCTGCTCGTCGGCCTCGGAGAAGGCTTCCGCAGCGGCCAGAACAAACAACTCGCCAACCTCGGCCAGGACATCATGTTCACCTTCCCAGGTCGCATCCCCGGCGTCGAAGGCAGCACGCAGTCCGGCCGCACCTGGCACTTCACCTATGAGGATTACCTCGCCATCCGCGGCGAGGCCCGCACCCTCAAGAATCTTTCTCCCGTCCTCAACCGCGAGGATATCCGCGCCGTCAGCGACTACGGTTCCACCAACGGCCAGGTCTTCGGCGTCGCGCCCGAGTACAACAAGATCCGCAACGTCCCCGTCGGCCCCGGCCGCTGGTTCAACGACGAGGACAACACCGAGACACGCCGCGTCGCCGTCGTCGGCTGGGAGTTGCTCAAGAACATGTTTCCCGACCGGCCCGCCGTCGGCTCGACCATTCTGCTCAATGGCCTCAGCTTCGACGTGATCGGCGTAGTGAGCAAAGTCGGCCAGGACGGCAATAACGGCACCAATGCCCGCATTTTTATTCCAATACAAACCATGCGCAACCTGTTCCGCATAAAAGATCAGAACAGCGAAGACGCCATCTCTTTTCTGAACTACCGCCCGCTCACGCCGGAGGGCGACCTCGAGGCAAAAAGCGAAGTTCATGAAATCCTCGCCCGCCGCCACGGCTTCGACCCCAAACTGGAAGACGCCTTCGAAGACTGGGACACCATCGAAGACAATAAACGCGTCGGCAAGATTTTCAGCGGAATGGACTACTTCCTCGGCGTAGTCGGCGTAGTCACGCTCGGCCTCGGAGCCATCGGCATCATCAACATCATGCTCGTCTCAGTCACCGAGCGCACACGAGAAATCGGCCTCCGCAAGGCGCTCGGTGCCACTCATCGCGCCATCCTTACGCAGTTCTTTGTCGAAGGAGCGTTCCTGACCGCCCTGAGCGGCGGCATCGGACTCGCGATAACATCCGCGCTGGTAGCCGGCCTCGCCGCCTTGCCCGCGCCCGAGGGTTTCGATACTCCGCGCATCGTTCCAGCATCGGCCGTAATCGCAATTCTTTCTTTAGCCGTCGCCGGCATCGCCGCCGGCCTCTACCCAGCCCGCCAGGCCGCGTTGATGGAGCCAGTCGAGGCCCTGCGCCAGGAGTAAGGACGATTGAGTGATTTTGCAGGCTGCATTTGTTAGTTCTCGATTACTAGCATTCACTGAGAACTGAGAACCGGGAACTGAGAACTTATGATCGTCGAACTCGCTCGCCAGGCCTACAACGCGCTCAAGTTCAACCGCCGCCGCAGCATCCTCACCATGCTCGGCATGGCCTGGGGTATCGCCACCGTCGTGCTGCTTCTAGCCTACGGTGCCGGTTTCGAAAGCGCGCTCTGGATCGCCTTTCGTTCCTGGGGTACCAACCTCGTCTTCGTCTTTCCCGGCCGCACCTCCCTGCAAGCCGGAGGCACCAAAGCCGGCAGCGAAATCAAACTCACCGTCAACGATCTCGATTATCTCCAGGCCGAGGTCCCCCTGCTCAAACGGATTTCTCCCGAAGCCGCCAAGCAATCCAATGTCGCCTATGGCATCCGCAGTGGCAGCTATGGCGTCAGCGGCGTCTACCCCTATTACGCGCACATGCGCCGCATAAATGTGCAGGATGGCACCTTCTTCACCGAACTCGACGAGAACACGCGCAGCCACGTCGCCGTCCTCGGAGCCGATGTCAAGAAGAAGCTCTTCTCCGGCCAAAATGCGCTCGGAGAAAAAGTCCGTCTCGATGGCATTTCCTACGAAGTCATCGGCGTCCTCAAATACACCATCCAGAATGGCGACGACAACATGAACGGCAAGGTCTACATCCCGTTCAGCGCCATGAGCGACCTCACCAACACGTATTACATCAACGCGGTTGCCATCGAATACGAAGGCGACCACCAGAAAGTTGCGGACGCCGTCCGCCGCTCCATGGCCTTCCACCACGATTTCGATCCCAAGGATAAGCGCGCCGTATTCGTCTTCGACGTCTTCGCCGATCTCCTCGACCTACGCGTCATCACTACCGGCATCAAAATCCTTCTCGGTTTCATCGGATTGCTAACTCTCGGCATTGGCGGCGTCGGCCTGATGAACATCATGCTCGTCTCGGTCACCCAGCGCACCCGCGAGATCGGTGTGGAAAAAGCTCTGGGCGCGCGCGCCTGGCACATCCTCGTCCAGTTCCTCGCGGAGGCCCTCGTCATCACCGTGCTCGGCGGTCTCGCCGGTGTGATCCTCGCCTACATCATCTCCTGGTCGGTCGGTTCGATGACCCTGTGGAGCGCCTTCATCGAAAACGGCACCGAAGGTGACATCCGCCTAACCATCGATGCCACCACTCTGCTAGCCTCGACCGCCATCCTCGGCTTCGTCGGCATAGTCAGCGGCATGTTGCCGGCGATCAAAGCCTCCCGCCTCGATCCCATCGAAGCCCTCCGCTACGAATAAAGATGAGGTCGGAAGTCAGAGGTCAGATTGCAGAGGTGAACCCTTCGCCGTTCGGACAGAACTCACGAAGATTGAGACGATCTCACCAGGCTCCACGCACAAATCCCGCATCTTCGATTGGGGAAACAGCTCAGCCTCCTGAATAAGTTCCAGCCAAAACGCGGTCTCATCCGCCTCTTCCAGGACAATCCCCAGCTTGGCGACAAATTCCGCGCGCGACCTTGATCGGCACGCCGCGCGATAGTTAGCGGCAACCGAAGTGCTCGACCGAAGCAGTTGTCCGCCGAGGATGCGCGCCTCCTGGGTCCGAGGAAGGGCACGGCAGAGGCGAAGGACTCGAAGAGCAAAGATCTTCGTTCTCAGCTTCATCGCTTCGGAATTCCGTTTCAGCGGTATTCCCTCCGCCAGCAAGTCTGGCTGCGAGAGCCAATCGCCGCAGTGATCCCACGCACGGCCGAATTATTCGGTTTTCACCTCCGCAATCTGACCTCTAACCTCTGACCTTGGGTTTCCACCTCTGCAATCTGACCTCTAACCTCTGACCTTTCTCTACCCCCTGTGCTATATTTCCTCCAACTCATGCAGGAGGGTCCATGCGCCCACTCGGTGTGACACTGATCGGCTTCTACCAAATCTTGCGCGGTTTCATCTCCGGGCTATTCGGATTATCCATCCTGGCTTTCGCCGGCTTAGCCGCCAAGCTCGCCTCATTGGCCGCGGAAGGCAATGCCATGCAGCGCCTGCTCAGCGGTTTCGGGCACATCGCCGGATTCATCATCCTGGGCGCGGCGGTTCTTCACATCGCCGCCGGTTACGGCCTCCTCCAAATGCAAAATTGGGGACGGTACCTGGCCCTGCTCTTTTCGGCAATCGGTCTGGTGACCCTGCTGCCTTTCCTCCACGCTTTCTTTCCGATGGTCTTTGCCATCATCAATGCCGTAAGCATCATCTACCTCGTTCTGCCCTCAACCAAGCGTGCTTTCCAGTACCACGACCGCGACAAGCCCCTCCGCATGGCGGCCTGAAACGAAGCTGTGGAGGAGCGGCCCTTCAGGGCCGCGTTAGTCGGCGTACCTATCAAAAAGACTTCACGCCCCACTAAAATGTCCCCGTGCCCCCCTCGCCCCAGCTCGCCAAAGTTCTCGAGCACCTGAAGCTCTATAATCACCCCCTGCTCGCCTTCGACGCCCGCGAGTCGAACGGCCTCATCGAGGTCCTGATCGATCTGAAGAACCCCGTCACTCCCGTGCACACCTACGTCTTCCCAATCCATCCCCGCGATCTCGATAGCCCGCAGTTCGCCTGGCAGCTCCAGCGCCAGCTCTACGACGCCCTCCACGACTACTTCGTGGAAATGTTCATCAATACTCCCCAGGACGAAGCCCAAATTCAGCCACTCCACCATGAAGCGAGGAAAACGATGTATCTCGTTGATTCATAAATATGTTACATCTAAGTGCTTATTACTCAAAGATCTAGCGTCACGCTCCCGCTAGATCTATGATTCTAATAGATCGAGATCTAAGGGGGTATCAACCTGTCCCTCCGCCAACAGATCGAACAAGAAATCCGCGATCGCGGTCCAATTCCGTTTTCCCGCTACATGGAGATCTGTCTCTACGATCCCATCTTGGGCTACTACTCACGCAGCAGCGAGCAATTCGGCAAAGCCGGAGATTTCTATACCTCCAGCGACGTCCACGCCGTCTTCGGACGTCTGCTCGCTCGCCAGTTTGAAGAAATGTGGCAGTCGCTCGACCGCCCGCCGCAAATTGAAATCCTGGAACTCGGTCCCGGACGAGGCCTTTTTGCCCGCGATGTTCTCGACTGGTCGCAGAAGAAATTCCCGGAGTTCTTCGCCGCCCTGAAGTACACGCTGCAAGAGTCGTCGCCCGCCCTGCGAGCAAAGCTCGAAGAAACGTTGCATGAACACATCGTCGGCGGCAAAGCCAGAGTTCCGGAGGAACGGCCAACCTTAGCCCAGCGCTTCAGCGCTGGGACAGGCTGCGAAAGAGGCAAAGTCTCGGAGGGACGACCGATCTCCCTGTGCCGTACTCTTGGCCAGGAAACTCCGCTCATCGTCTTCGCCAACGAATTCTTCGACGCTATTCCATGTGAAATCATCAGTGTGCAAGGCAAGCTTCATCTGGTAATTGAGGCTGACCGCCTGTCCGAAGACTGGCTTCCGCCCACCGCCGCCGAACTCGGCTACCTCGACCGCTACAGCGTCCATCCCGAAGCGAACGAGCGTGTCGAAGTCCCACTCGCCGCGCAACAATGGGCCGCTGAGATCGCCAGCCACATCAGTCGAGGCTTCCTGCTCGCCATCGATTACGGCTACACGCGCGCCCAGCAACTCGCAGGACGCCATCGTGGCACGCTCATGGCCTATCGCCAGCACTCCGCCAGTCCCAATCCCTACGAAGCTCCCGGAGAACAAGACCTGACCGCGCACGTGAACTTCACCGCGCTAACCGCAGCCTTGGAGCAGGCCGGAATGCAGCCGCAAAAGCTGGTCACGCAGTCACAATTTCTCATGGGGATTGGCGAGAGCACAGAGTTTGCCGACGCATTCGAAGAATGTCGTCTGCCGCAAGAACAAGCTAAAGTAGCTCTTCAACTCAAGCACCTCATCTCCCCAACAGGCATGGGAGAAACCTTTCAAGTGCTGGTGGCAAGCCGCAAAGTGGAGCCGGCCAGAGCATCCGCTTTAAGCGGTCTGCACTTCGGCAACTAAGGTCGATAAATAAGGCAAGCCGCAAACGCCTAGCAGGCTGCGGCAAAAAGTCCGGAACGTCCGTACAACCGTGGAAGAGCGGCCCTTCAGGGCCGCGTAAGTCGCTAGAGCCCAAGCCGAGTGCCTAAAGCCGAGGCCCACAATCCGACCCTACCCAAAAGTATCTAGTCCCAAAGTGCACCAATTTTGCTGCAATTTAATACTCCCGAAACATCCTCGCGCTAGACTGCCGATAGAAGGCGTTATGGGCTCCGCTCGCTCATCCCGTTTTGCATTGCCGCTACAGGTCGCAGCCGTCTGCTACCGTAAGCGGAATTCCCACGCCGAATTCCTTCTCGTCAACACCAACGGCGGCAACAAATGGACTTTTCCCAAGGGAGCCCCCGACACTCGCCTATCCCACAGTCAAGCCGCCGAGCGCGAAGCCCGCGAAGAAGCCGGCGCAATCGGCACCATCGAGCCGCGCCATTTCCACATCTACATCCATTCCAAGGGAGTCTTCTGGCAACCCGACGGCGTGCAGGAATACGTGGTCAAAGCGTTTCTGATGCAGGTCCGCCAAACCCGCAAGCCGCACGAGGATTACCGCAATCCCACCTGGTATGACGAGGAAGAAGCCCGCGCGATTCTGGCCAAAGGCAGGGAAGTGAAGTACGCGCAGGAACTCCAGGCCGTAATCGACCACGCCCTGGATCAAATCGACACAGCCAGCCTAACCACCGCCCGCTAAACGAATCACGCGGATGAATCGCGCAGATAAATCACGGACAGCCCGCCCTCGGCTGTCCAGCTGAGCGAAGCTCGGCGAGGCTCAAGCTATATTCAGCCCCACCGCCCGCGCCAATTCTTGCTGTCGCAGATCGAAGGTCCAAAAGCGGTCTGCCCTCAGCTCCAGGGCACAAGCGACGTGCAGCGAGTCGAGAGTGCGAACTCCGATTCGCGCCGCGTACTTTTTCGCAAGCTCCGCACAGACCTCGAACGCGTTATCCGGAATTGCGGTTTCTCTCCAGAGGCCCTCGACTCGATGCTCTGTAAAACGTTGATGAAACCGATCAGCTTCGCTACGGGAGATCGCTCGGCGAAAAACGTGTTGTTCGAGAGCATGCATCCATTCTGCTGCATGCAATGGAGTCATCCATAGCGCAGGATGCGACCTCACCCGCCTCTCGGCCTCAAGCGTGTGGGAATCGGTCAGATAGATGGAAGCGAGGAAGGAAGTGTCCGCGTAGACGTTCAATACCGGCCGCGCTCCTCGATCACGATATCGGCTCCCGGTAAAACTCGGTCACCAATAATTTCCTTTCGCATGGCCGCAAAATCGGGCCATTCGGCAGGCTTCGGACGCCTTCCCCTCGGGAACAATGCGGGCAATCAACTCGTCGCGCTCCCGCAGTTCCACAGTCTTCCCGGCCCGCAGCCATGCCTTTAGACGTTTGGTATCTCGAAGCTCGCGAATGTTCACGCTAGGCATAAGATAATTGTGCCACAATATGTGACACATGATCAAGAGCTGGATGCTTCAGGATCTCAACTACTTGGCGCAAGGTGTCTCGTCCTTGGATGGGTCACACCACCCGCTTAGGGTTAAGTCGGCGCGGAGTATATATTCTCCGTGCTCCGCGTCAGTACGTGAACGCCTCTGAGATCTTTAGGAGCTTGCGGTCCTGTTCTGAGCCCTTCGCATTGATGAGTCTCACCATCACTTCCTTCGGCTGCACGTTGCATCTTTCGAATCGGTTTGAACCGTTGGTGCTGAAAATGACCTCGCCGTCAAAAACTCTTCCCTGAACATCCAACGCAGCCTCGGGCGCACTGCCTTCCAGTTGGTGCTTGGCAAAGATAAGTGTCACCAAGACTTTGTCACTTGGGTTAACGGTGCAGCGGATCTTTCCATGGATTTTCACAAAATTACTCGGGCACTTGGCCCAAGAAGTAGCGAAGAGCAAGGCAATAAATGCACACGTCAACACAGCGTTTCGTCGAAGCATCATGTCACAGCAATGGTATTACTCGGCCAAAGAGGCGGTCCAGCCAATTCTTATTCGGACGCGGCCGACCTGCGCGATCACCGCCGTCCCGTAAAGGAACGCTGAGCCACGCGGACAGGAGTGTCCGCGCCACACGGTCTCATGCGACGATAAAGGGTCCCACGACCCAGTTCTCCGCCGCCGGTAAGCGCTACGGCCACAAGCGGTGCGGAGCTCGGCAATTCGCCTCGGCCACCGCCCTCTTGACAGCCTGTTTAGCATGATGGCAGGAGGCCCTCGTGAAAAAGACCGCGAAAAACACTCCGCCTGCCTCGCCAGAGAAGCAACTCGCCCAATTTATCGCCAAGTTCGATCCATCCATTGCTAAGCAAATACGCGACGCGCGCCGCGTGCTGCGTAAGCGTTACCCAACCGCAAATGAACTGGTCTACGACAATTACAACTTCTTCGTCATTGGATATTGCGCCACCGAACGACCCTCCGATTGCCTGTTCTCCATAGCGGCCAATGCGAAAGGGGTTGGCTTGTCGTTCTACTACGGAGCAACGCTGCCGGACCCGCACAAGATTCTCCTGGGCAGCGGAAACCAGAACCGTTTCATCCGTCTCGAAAGTGCGGAAACGCTCTCCCGGCCGGAAGTAAAGGAACTTATGAGCGCCGCAGTCGCGCAGGCGGATCCTCCGCTCCTCGCCACAGGCCGAGGCCAATTAATCATCAGGTCGGTAGCCGCAAAGCAAAGGCCGCGCCGTCTGTGAGAAGCGTCAAATCGAGTGTCGAGCCAGAGCCTCCATGGGCGAAATTCATGAGACGATAAAAGGGTCCCATGATCCAGCTCTCATCCGCCGGCAAGCGCTACGGCCACAAACTACTGTTCGAAGATGCCGATTGGCTGATCACGCCCGAGTCGCACATGGGCCTCGTTGGCGCGAACGGCACTGGCAAATCTACGGTCATGAAGATTCTTGCCGGCCTCGAAACCCTCGACTACGGCCAGGTCTCGCGCGCCAAGGGCACTTCCGCCGGATACCTTCCCCAGGACGGCCTCGCCCTTTCCGGCCGCTCCATCTTCGCCGAGTGCCTATCGGTCTTCGACGATCTCCATGCCATTGAAAAAGAAATGGAGTCGCTCACCCGCAGCATGTCGGATCTCGACCACACCAGCCCCGAGTACGCCAATGTCGCAGATCGTTATCAAAAGCTCGAGCACGAATTCCGCGCCCGCGATGGCTACACGCTCGAAGCCGAGGTCGGAAAGGTGCTCACCGGCCTAGGGTTCAATCGAAACGACTGGACGCGCCAGACCGAGGAATTTTCCGGCGGCTGGCAAATGCGCATCGCGCTCGCCAAGCTGCTGCTGCAAAAGCCAAACCTGCTTCTCCTCGACGAGCCCACCAACCATCTCGATCTCGAAGCCCGCAACTGGCTTGAGGAGTATCTCGGCAGCTATCCCAACGCCTTCGTCCTGATTTCCCACGACCGCTACTTCCTCGACGTCACCGTCGACCGCATCGTCGAAATTTGGAACAAGAAGCTGCACTTCTACGCCGGCAACTACGATCAATATCTGACCGCGAAAGCCGCGCGCAAGGAGCAACTCGAATCCGCCTACAAAACGCAGCGCGACCGCATCGAGCAGCTGGAAGTATTCATCAATCGCTTCCGCTACACAGGCGACCAAGGCCAAGCAGGTGCAGAGCCGCATCAAGGAGCTGGAAAAGATGGAGCGCATCGAAATTCCGGAAGAAGAGAAGACCATCCACTTTTCTTTTCCGCAGCCGAAGCCGAGCGGCCGCATCGTCGCCGAGTTTACCAACGTCGCCAAAAGCTATGGCGAGCGAATTGCACACAGGTTTTCGACAACGTGAACTTCATGATCGAGCGCGGCGAGCGCATCGCGCTGGTCGGCGTCAACGGAGCGGGGAAGTCACTCTGATCAAACTGCTGGCCGGCGCAGAGCCGCTCACCGCCGGCGAATACAAGCTCGGCCACAACGTCGCAGCCTGATTACTTCGCGCAGGATCAATATAAGGAGCTCGACCCGGAAGCTCGTATCCTCGACGACCTCGGCGAGCTCGCACCCACATCCACGCAAACCCAACTGCGCAGCCTGCTCGGCTGTTTTCTTTTCTCCGGAGACGATGTCTTCAAGCGCATCGGCGTGCTCTCCGGCGGCGAGCGCAATCGCTACGCGCTTGCTCAAGATGCTGCTGCACCCTGCAATTTCCTGCTGCTCGATGAGCCAACCAACCACCTCGATATGCGCGCCAAGGACGTGTTGCTCGAAGCGCTGATGAAGTACACGGGCACGGTCGTCTTCGTCTCGCATGACCGCTATTTCATCGATAAGCTGGCCACGCGCGTGTTCGAAATCGGCGATGGAAAAGTCGAAATCTATCCGGGAAACTACGAAGACTATCTCTGGCGCAAGCAGGAACGGGCAGGGAGGGCGGTAGAGACGCCGAAAGTGCCCACTGCATCGCCGGAGCCGTCGCCCGTGCCGGTGAACGGCGATAAATCGAACTGTAGAGACGTGGCTTGCCGCGTCTCCGCCAGCGCCCAGCACCGAGGCCGCTGAACCCAAAAGCAAGCGCCTCAATCCGATCAAGCGCCAGCAGATGGAAGACCGTCTGCACGAAATAGAAGAAGAGATTGCCCGCGCCGAAGCCGCGATCGCATTGTGTGAAACCGAACTTCTAACTTTCGTGAGTGCAGAAGAAATGCAACGTCAGAAGCAGGAACTCGCTCGGCAGAAAAGCGTGCTGCAGAGCCTGATGCGTGAGTGGGAAGAGGTGTCAGGCACGCTGCAATGAGCGCAGGGCTCTCGGAATGAAAATGCCGATCTGCGCTTGGCTCACGGGGCAGAGTCCCGTCATCACAGAAGCCAAAGCACACGCGGCGAGCTGCGTTTCTACAGAAAGATTGTGCCTGGGTTTTACTGAGAGCTGACAATTGAGAGCTAGAAGCTGCCCTACCCGCCCTGCTTCAACTCCATGAGCACCTGCCTGGCGATTTCTTTCGAGCGTCTCGAAGACGCCCACGCCCTGGAACGCCACCGCTTCCTGCACCGGCTCATTCTTTTTGCGCAGCTCTTTCGACAGAGCATCCACGGGGAGGATATTCGGCAGGTCGCGCTTGTTCAGTTGCAGCACATAGGGAATCTTATTGAAGTCGTAACCGTGCTCTTTCAGGTTGGTCATCAGGTTTTCGAGGGCTTCGACGTTGGCGTCCATGCGCTCCTGCTGGGAGTCGGCCACGAACACGACGCCGTCCACGCCGCGCAGAATCAGCTTGCGGCTGGCGTCGTAAAAAACTTGGCCGGGAACGGTGTAGAGATGAATGCGCGTCTTGAAGCCGCGCACCGTGCCCAGATCGAGGGGCAGGAAGTCGAAGAAAAGGTTCGATCGGTCTCCGTAGCCAGGAGATCATCTTGCCCTTCTGCTGCTCGGCCGTTTTCTGGAAGATGACCTGCAGATTCGTCGTCTTGCCGCCCAGTCCGGCGCCGTAGTAGACGATCTTGCAGTTAATCTCGCGTGCTGCGAAGTTGATGAAACTCAAAAGGTTTCCTCGGAAAAGCCAGCGAAAAAGCCCCTCGCGAACCCCCCAACCGCAGGCCCCTCGCTGAATCCAATTAATATAAGTATTGGTTACTGCTGGTTTTTATACCATACTGGAAGGACGGGCGCAGGTTACCCAGGTTTCTCGATGCTGCCTCAGCTCTGAGCTGTCGGTTGTCAGCCAAGTGACCGTCGTTCATAAAACGGTTTTTGGAAGACCTCAGCCTCACCGGTTGAGGAGGAAAAGTAAGG
>CAWDPB010000167.1:0-24524 GCA_963804075.1 uncultured Acidobacteriaceae bacterium
TGCTTTATAGAAACGGCGCTCGGGATACATGGTAGTGATCTGTTTGCCGCCGCGGAATACGTTGATGATCGCCCACTCGTTCGCGTAGTTGGGATTATCGTCCTGCGTGTAAGACTGGCAGACCAGCGTGTAGGGGCCAAGAGTGATCTTGTCGCCGAAGGCCATCTCCTTTTCAACTTCTTTGTTGAAGGGTTGGCCCAGCAAGCCGATGATGACCAGCGCTACTCCGAAGTGAACGATGTATCCGCCGTAGCGGCGCGTGTTGCGGCGCGTGAGTTGGAGCACGGCAGCGAAGATGTTTTGGCCGCTCTTGCCGGCGATGACGCGGCCTCCGCGAACAAATTCGGAGACGATGGTGAAGATGACCAGCGCGGAAAGAACCGCGGCCATCACCGCGTAGAAGTAAGAAGGATCCTCCCACGGCTTGACGCCGAAAATAATCATCATCAGGCCGACGGCGACGGAGCCGATCGCGGGAAAGAGGAAATTGCGCTTCAGGCTTTCGAGCGAAGTTTTACGCCAGGCCAGCAGTGGGCCGACGGCAGTGAGCAGCATCAGCAGCAGTGCGACAGGCACGGCTACGCGATTGAAAAACGGCGGGCCGACCGTGACTTTGTGTCCTTGCACCCATTCGGAGAGGATCGGAAAGAACGTTCCCCACAAAACGGTGAAGCAAACGACGAGCAGCAGAAGATTGTTGAACAGGAAGCTCGATTCGCGCGAGACCAGCGATTCGAGTTTGTGCTCGCTCTTCAGGTAGCGCAGGTTCTTGATCAGGAAAAACGCGCAAACAGCGGTTGTCAGCGCGATGAAAACGATGAACCACGTTCCGATGGAAGATTGCGCGAAGGCGTGCACGGAACTGATGACGCCGGAGCGAGTGAGGAACGTCCCAAGCATCGACAGCAGGAACGTAGCGAAGACTAGAGCCATGTTCCACACCTTCAACATGCCGCGTTTCTCCTGCATCATCACTGAGTGCAAAAATGCCGTGCCGGTGAGCCACGGCATCAGCGAGGCGTTTTCTACTGGATCCCAGCCCCAGTAGCCTCCCCAGCCGAGGACGGCGTAAGCCCAGTGCGCGCCGAGAAAGACGCCGATGGTGAGGAAGCACCACGTCACCATGGTCCAGCGGCGGGTGATGTGAATCCACTTTTCGCCGGGGTAATGCATGATGAGCGCACCCAGCGCGAACGCAAAGGGGATGGTGAAGCCAACGTATCCCAGATAGAGCATGGGCGGATGAATGACCATCTCGGGATATTGCAGCAGTGGATTGAGGCCGGTGCCATCGGCGGGAATGCCTCCTTGCTCGATGGCGAAGGGATGCGCGGCGAAATTGAGAATCAGAAGAAAGAAAACCTGCACGGCGGCAATGATGACCGAGGCATAGGCAAAGAGCCGCTGATCGGTCTTATAGCGCAAGCGGAGAACGAAGCCATAGCCGGCGAGCAGCAGGGACCAGAACAGCAGCGAGCCTTCCTGTCCGGACCAGAGCACGGCAAACTTGTAGGCAACGGGAAGATCGCGATTGCTGTGGTGGTAGATGTAGGCGATCGAGAAATCGTCGTTGAACGCGGCCGAAACGAGCACGAACGAGGCCAGAGCAACAATGATGAACGTAGCGATTCCGGCGCGGCGCGCGGTTTCGCCAAGGCGGGCGGAAGCGGCATCGCGTCCAAAGAGTGCAAGCAGGCCGGCGCCGAATGAGTACGCGCTCAGGCCAAGCGCCAACAGAAGCGCGAAGCTTCCTATTTGAGCCATAAGGATGAAATCCCCGATTGATCTATTTTTTCAGAGATGGGGTGGGGATGCAATGAGAGAGCGGTATAGTGCTACTCGACAATCACTTTTCTCCGCGATCGTCTCCGCTGCTTTGCCTTTTTACCTTTCTTATGTTGGCGCTCAATAAACTCCGTTCCCGGTTCGTAGTCGGCAACGTTGCCAAGTTCTAAGCCGGCTCGCACCTTTCTTTGGTTGAGAATCATTTGCGAGGATGCAGCCCTTAGAATTGCTGTTTCGATTTCGCGCTCGTGATTCTTGTCCTTGATCACGAAAAACGAGAAGTAGAGCAGTTCCTTGCGATACTTCTTCTGGTGGCTCTGCAACCTATTAAAAATATCTCCCCGTCCGCCATAACGAGCGACTCCCATAGAGTCGTGCGCAAGGTACACTCCCTTCGCTCGGCCCAACTTTCGGCGAAAATAATCAGCTACTTTATCGAGGGACTCATAAGGTAGTTTTTCACCCACGCACTTGAAGAGATGACTGGTCTTGCTAGGTCTCCCCCGTCCGGGGATAAGGCGCCCGGAGACAACCCGCCAATCTTTGTCATTCCATATTTTCGAATCAACCTTTTTTCGACTCTTTCCTTTGTTGTGTCTGCTCACGCTACTATCCCTTCTCCAGCGGATACGCCTTCTCGCGCCACTCGCGGATGCCGCCGTCCATCGAGATCACATTTGTGTAGCCCATTTTCTGTAGATTGTCGGCGGCTAGGGCTGAGCGGAAGCCGCCTCCGCAATAGAGCACGAGCGGCGTATCGAGCTCGGGATACTTGGCCTCAATGTCGCGCTCGATGACGCCTTTGCCGAGGTGGACGGCTCCGGGGATGTGGTCGGCATCGAATTCGCGGTCTTCGCGAACATCGACGAGAACGAATTTATCCTTTTCGCCGCGATCGAGCCGGTCCTTGATCTCGTCGACGGTAGTCTCGCGGACGCGGCTGCGCGCGTCATTGACAATATTCAGGAAGCGGGGCGGATGATTGTGTGCCATGGAAGTCTCCGGAGGAAAATCTTAGCAGGTTTGTGCATAGGCCTCAGGTCTCAGGTGTCAGGTCTCAGGTGCCAGGTCTCAGGGTTCAGCTATCCGCTCCCAGCCCTGATCTCGCGGTCTCCGTCCATGGAAGCCTCAAGACGTTGGTTTGCCTGGAACCCGACACCTGACACCTGAGACCTGCTAGCTCAATAAGCACTTGCCTTCTCCCGCGGCTGTTATGCAAAGATAAAGACACGTTATGACACTGGTGATACGGAAATCGTCTATTCATTCTTTCGGTTGCTACACCACGAAGCGAATTCGCAAGGGCACGCTGATCGTCGAGTACGTTGGCGAGCCTTTGAACTACGAAGAGGCGGACGATCTCTACGACGATTACGAGAACACGTATTTGTTTGGCCTGGACGGGGGCAAGCGCATTCTTGATGGCTACGGCGTGGCCGCGTTTGTGAATCATTCGTGCAAGCCGAACTGCGAGACCGATCAGATTGCGGGCAAAATGTGGATCATCGCGCTGCGCGATATTGTGCCCGGAGAAGAACTGACCTACGACTACTGCCTGTACGACGGTGAGGATGACGCTCCATGCCGCTGCGGGTCGAAACGCTGCCGTGGGAGTTTGTATTCCGCAGCGCATTTGCGCAAACTGAAAAAGAAACGCGAAAAAGCGGCTGCTGCGGCCGCTGGTAAAGGGCGATGAAAGTTACCGAAAAAGACGTTGCCTACGTGGCGGAGTTGGCCACTCTCGAGCTGACCGCCGACGAGCGAGCGCGCATGTTGCGCGATCTGAATTCCATTCTCGAATATGTGGATCGGCTGAGTGCACTGAATACCGAGGGCGTCGAGCCGATGGCGCAGGTCTCCGATCGCTATGGCGTGGATACTTCGCGGCAAGGCAGCGAGCGCTTTGCCTACGCCGCGCGGGAAGATGTGAAAGAAGGATTGCGTCCGTCGTTGCCGCATGAAGAGGCGATGAAGAACGCTCCGGAGACCAACGGGACGTTTTTTCTGGTGCCGAAGGTGATTGAGAGATGACGGCATGACGCCAGTCGAAGAGACTCAGCGCACGATTGACGGCATTCGGAGCGGCATCGCCGAGCGGCGGACGACTGCGGCTGCGCTGGCCGATGAGTTTTACGCGCGCATCAAGAAAGACGACGCGGAGATTGGCGCTTTCCTGACTTTGTCGGAAGAGCGCGCGCGGGCGCAGGCTGATCGCATCGATAAGATGGCCGCCGAAGGCAAGCCTTTGCCGCCGCTGGCGGGCGTTCCCATCGCAATCAAAGATGTGATGGTGACGCGCGGTGTGCGGACGACAGCGGGATCGAAGATCCTCGAAAACTTTGTTCCTCCTTATGACTGCACTGCGGTTGCGCGGCTGGAAGCGGCGGGAGCGGTTGTGCTCGGCAAGCTCAACTGCGACGAGTTCGCCATGGGCTCGTCGAATGAGAACTCGGCTTACCATCTGGTGCGCAATCCGCGTGATCACACGCGCGTGCCTGGAGGATCTTCGGGCGGATCGGCAGCAGCGGTCGCGGCGGGAATGGCAGTCGCTACTTTGGGATCCGATACTGGCGGATCGATCCGGCAGCCTGCTTCGTTCTGCGGCGTGGTCGGACTGAAGCCGACCTATGGCCGCGTTTCGCGCTATGGGCTGATTGCGTTTGCTTCGTCGCTCGATCACATTGGGCCGTTTGCTAACTCCGTGAAAGATGCGGCGCTCATGCTGCGAACGATTGCGGGGCGCGATCCGATGGACTCGACTTCGGCCGATGTGCCTGTTCCCGATTATGTGGCGGAATTGGAGAAGCCAATCTTAGATAGACAAATCAGGGACTCAGGCAAAGCGTTGAAGGTCGGAGTGGCGAAAGAATATTTCGGATCGGGCCTCGATGCGGAAGTGCGCGCAGCGGTTGAGGCGGCGATTCAGAAGCTGGCTGCGCTCGGATGCGAGATTGCTCCTGTTTCGTTGCCGCACACTGAGTACGCAATTCCGGCGTATTACATTGTTGCGACGGCTGAGGCTTCGGCGAATCTGGCTCGCTTCGACGGCGTGCGCTATGGATTCCGCGCGCGCGGCGCGAAGACGCTCGCGGAGATGTATCGCGCGACACGCGATGGCGGATTTGGCATGGAAGTGAAACGGCGCATCATGCTTGGCACTTATGCGCTGAGTGCGGGTTACTACGATGCTTATTACTTCAAAGCGCAGAAAGTGCGGACGCTTTTGACGCGTGACTTCGATGAGGCTTTCAAGAAAGTCGATGTGATCGCGGCTCCAACTGCTCCAACTGCGGCGTTCAAGTTAGGAGAAAAAGTAGATGATCCGCTGGCGATGTATCTCGCCGACATCTACACCGTGACGGCGAATCTGGCTGGCATTCCTGGAATCTCGGTTCCATGTGGCGAGACGCGCGAAGGGCTTCCGATTGGGCTGCAAGTTTTTGGCCGGCACTTTGATGAGGCAACTGTGCTGCGCGTGGCTGATGCGTTTGAAAGGGCGTCGTCGGTCGCTGGTCGTTAGTCGTTCGCTAAATTGGTTCGTAGTAACGTTCGCCGACGCATGCCTTGCACAAGACGCGCCCGTCGCGCTCGACTTCGCGGTGGAAGTTGATGCCTTCTCCGCATTGGGCGCAGACTATGCGGTCGCTCTTGTATCCGGGGAATTCTTCGGGCGGGAGTTCGACCTTTACCCATTCGGTGGAGAACAGGTCGTCGTCGGACATTTCTCTGTAAGCCAGCATTTGCTGCTGGTTTTTGTTTTCTATCTCGGGATACAGTTCGCGCGCTAACTTCTTGGACGATTCTTTGGCGGCGATGCGGATGGCGCGGTACCAGTGATCCCCAGCGGCCCCACTCAAGCCAAAAGCAGGCTTGAGTGGGGCACCCGACGAGAGTGGCGAAGCGAGATCCACGAAGGTGGCGGCCATTTTGCCCCAGTCGCGGAATTTGAGGGCGCGCTTGCCGAGACGGCATCCGGTGACGACGGCGATGGCGTCGGTGGCGCAGCGGTCGATTTCGACGAAGGTGACGAGGCGCTTGCGGTCTTTGCCGCGCGGGTCGTCAATGCCGAGTTTGGCCAAGCCAAACATGGCCAGTCGGACGCCGAGGATTTGTCCGGCGCAGAGATGGCCGTGGGCAATTTCGGCTTCGCGGATTAGGGCGTCAAGGGAGAGCATTTGTGGTTCGAATATTGTAGCCGGTGGGCGATGGGCGCCGAAATCGGGGTCACGGGGAGAATGCCTTGACACCTTGATTGGAGAGATTGGAGCTGTAGGGGTCCTTCGACTCCGCATGGCTAGCGCTTCGCGCACGCCATGCTCCGCTCAGGATAACAAGAGGTTTAAGCTACCAAATTACCCGATACTCAATTTACAAAATTGTCTTACTTCCTTCTCCAGCGGACGCCTTCTTTTGTGTTCTCCACTATGATGCCGGCTCCGGTTAGTTCGGCGCGGAGGGCGTCGGACTGCTTGAAGTTACGCGACTTTCTGGCGGCTTCCATCTCGGAGATTTTCTGATTGATCTGATCGTCCGCGAGTTGTGCGGAGCCGGCCAGTTCTTCGAGTTCGGGGCTGATATCTTTTTCGCGGCCTTCGGATTTTGCCCAGTCGAGGACGGCTTTCATCTTGGGCTGGTCGTCATCTTTAAGGACTCCGAAGATGGCGTCGAAACGGTCGAGCGTGGCGAGCAGGGCTTGGATGTCGTCGTGGCGAACCTCGCCGGGCTTCGATTCGTTGGCATCGAGCGCGGTGTTGGCCTTGCGCAGCATGTCGAAGATAGCGCCTTGGGCTTCGGCGGTATTGAGGTCGTCGGAGAGCGCGGCGGTGACGCTGGCGGCGGTTTCGCGCGCGAGCGCGGAGAGAACGGACGGCACGACTGACGTCGTGCCCTTCCCGTCCGTTTCCTTCGCCAAATCTTTTGCGGCGCGCTCGAGGCGGAAGCGGAAGTTACGCAGCTTTTCGACGGAACTGGCAGCCGATTTGAGTCCTTCAAATGTGAAGTTGAGTTGATTGCGATACGGGACCTGCGTGAGCAGCCAGCGAATAGACGAGGGCTTGTGTCCTTTGAGGACGAGATCGCGGAGGGTATAAAAGTTGCCAAGACTCTTGGACATCTTCTGCCCTTCGACGAGCAGGAAGCGGGCGTGGAACCAGTAGCGCGCGAACTGCTGGCCGGTTAGCGCCTCCGATTGCGCGATTTCGTTTTCGTGATGCGGAAAGATGAGGTCTTCGCCGCCGGCGTGGAGGTCGAAGCTGGGGCCGAGCTGCTCCATCGACATGACGGAGCATTCGATGTGCCAGCCGGGACGGCCCGGGCCGATCGAAGTCTCCCACGAAGCTTCGCCGGGTTTGGGAGCTTTCCAGAGCGCGAAGTCACGGGCATTGTCTTTATCGTATTCGTCAACGTCGACGCGTGCGCCGTCGGTCATGCCGGCAAAATCTTTCTTTGAGAGCTTGCCGTACTCGGGAAATTTGGCGATGCGGAAATAATAGGAGCCGTCGTCGGTGCGGTAGGCGAAACCCTTCTCGACAAGTTTGCCGATGAACGTGGCCATCTGCTCGATGTGCTCGGTGGCGCGCACGAAGGTGGGCGGCGCGATGTTGAGCAGGGCGGAGTCTTCAAAAAAGGCCTTAGCATATTTCGCCGTGTACTGCTGCACGCTGACGCCGTCGCGAGCGGCGTTGCGGATAATCTTGTCGTCCACGTCGGTGATGTTCATGACGTAGCGGACGTCGTAGCCGGACTGGCAGAGAAAGCGGTAGAGAAGATCGACGGCGATGAATGTGCGGAAGTTGCCGATGTGGCCGTAGTCGTAAACGGTGGGTCCGCAAGCATACATGCGGACGCGGTTCGAGTCGATGGGGTGGAAATCTTGGACTTTGCCGGAGAGAGTATTGAATAGGCGAATAGGCATGGATGATGGATCAAGTCGCGACGACTCAGCGAACCTTCATTCTAGGGGCGGGCGAGGAATGGAGCAACGGCCAGAGGGCTGCGGCTGGGTACAAAAGTGATAGAGTTTGAAAAAGCGGTTTTTGCGGCCCCGTAGCTCAACTGGATAGAGCATCAGTCTTCGGAACTGAGGGTTGGGGGTTCGATTCCCTCCGGGGTCGCCAGGTCAGTTGCCAGTTTCCAGTCCCCTGATCGTCAGGGGAATTCAACGTTCGTAAAGATCGGACTCGGAAAGAACCGGCGCCCTTTCATCCATTTTCTTGGCACGATGCGCGGCGGAGAACATCGGGCCGCGCGCCGGAACAACCGGGGCGAAGCGCATGAATCCGATTGGCTGCTTTACGTCGTCGTAGATGGCTTCCATGCCGCCGGTCAGCAGGTAAGTTTCATGCCAGAAGCCGGTGCCGCCGGAATCCTTGAGGAACGATTTCCACCAGTCACGATGCGGCTCCGAGCGCGTCCAGGCCAGAAGCGATTCGATATCGCGCCAGTATTGGCGAATGCCGACGTGCGGGGGAAACATGGAGAAAAGAAAGAACTCGTGCACAAGAAGGCCATCCGGGTGGTCGGCGGCCGATTTCGAGATTTGCGGGCCGAAGCCGAGGAGGGTTTTCAACCCGGTGAGCCGGTTCACGCGCATCCCAAGATAAATAACGACGAGATTGGGGTAGCCGGAGAGATCGACGGTGTGGCGATCGACTTTAGTCTGCATACGGGGAGAGATTCAGCGGCGGGCTGGGAGGATTCCAGAAAAGCAGCCCCTGCTCTGCCCAGCGCGAAGTGAAAATCCAAGCGAGTGAAATGAGTTCGAGGTTACTGAGAGCTGGCAACCGGTAGTTGCGAGCTGCCGTCCTCGATGCCGACAGCCGAGAGCTGCGGGTTTGCCGACGGCTGCAAGCTTGAGAGGCGCGAGATTGCCGCCACCATCATGCCCGAAAGGAATTGCATGGTGGCCACGTCGTTATTGTCGAAAGCGCCGGGAGTGGACGACAGCACTTCAAAAACACCCAGCGTGCGGCGGAAATGGCGGAGCGGCGCGACCAGGATCGAGCGAACACCCAGGCGGCGGCAACTGGCGGAGTCCACGCGGGGATTCGATTCGGCGTCGTTACACAAGAGCACTTCGCCGGTGCGCACGCATTCGGCGGAGATTCCGCGGTCGGTTTGGAGGCGGATGCCGAGATCGGGAGCGGTGCGGCCGGTGCGGGCACGGCAGACAATTTCATTTCCCTGCCGCAGCGCGATTGCCGCGCCGGTTGCGCCAGTAAGGGCCTGCGCTTTTTCGGCGATGATGCTGATGCCGGGTTCGAGATCGAGTTCGCCGGCGTTAATGAACGCAGGATTGAGTGTCGCGGGCCGCGGGCCGTTTCCGCCGGAGTGGCGCACGCGCAAGTGATGGCGGGAAGAAAAATTCGGCAGCAGGCTCGCTTCCTGCTCCGCCTCCTCGACTTTCGGCACGGTGTGCAGGAGCGAAAGAACGATGCGGTTGAGTTCGGCATCGGCGATGAGGTGCGCGGTCTGCTGGCCACGCAACGATCCGCCAAGGATGCGGGAAAGACTGAGCACAGCGGCGCTGCCGCAGGCGAGACAGCTCGGCGTATTGTTCGAGCTGATGATTTCGCACTGCACGCAGAACACTGCCGTCTGCAGCGCTACAAAGTCAACGTCGCAAGCTCTGAACGTTCCCTGCATGGACTTGATTTCTCCCGAACCCCGCGAGGAAACACGAGAGTAAAGAGTTGTGCGCGCGCGAAAAAGTGACAGCGCTGGTTCAGGCTGTGGATAAGTCATTTCAGCGATGAAGAGAATTGCCGATTTCCAGTCTTCCTTGAGACTGGGCGCTAGCTCCGGGATTCGGGCGTGCGGACTTAACCGGCGGAAGGCGAACGGCTAGAAGCAAGCGGCTTGTACCCATATAATGCCCATCATGTCCTTTTTGCGCTTCCTCGTGCTACTTTCGCTGGTGGTCTGGATCGGCGGCATTATTTTTCTGGCTTTCGTCGAGGCCCCGACCGCGTTCCATCCCGGGCTTCTTCCCACGCGCCACATGGCTGGCTCCATCGTCGGCCACTCACTCGACCTGCTGCACTACATGGGAATCGTTTCAGGCGTGGTCTATCTAATCGCGTCTATGGTTCACGGGAGCTTGGCTACCGGCCGGCCGAGGCCGTTCGCGCTTCGCCACATGCTGGTCGTGCTCATGCTTGTGCTGACGACGATCTCGCAATTCGCCATCTCTCCCAAGATGCACAGGTTGCGGGCGGAGGCGGGAGTGATTGATTACCTTCCGCTGAACCATCCCATCCGCGCGGAGTTTGACCACCTGCACGTTTGGTCGGAGAAGTTCGAGGAGGCGGTGCTGTTGCTGGGGCTGGTTGTTATTTACCGCACTGGACAGGAATTTCGATAGCGGAGCGCGAAGTCCGACGGGCGGCGCGGATTGAGTCGCCTGCAATAGCGTTCCGTCGCCGTGCGACGATGCGATCGGGTCAGTCTGCCGCCGCAATCTTCGGCAGGACACTACCCAATCTTCCGGAGAAATCCCGCGCTGATTCGAATGATTTATCCTATGAGGTTCCCGTGGCCGCCGAGAACTTCCAGGCGCGCCGCCCAACAAGCAAGAACCGAAGACTGAGAACCGAGAACTGACTCATGAAAACTGGAATTATCGGCCTGCCGCAGGTGGGCAAGACATCGCTGTTCCGCATATTGACCAAGGCGAATCTTTCCGCTCCAGCTTTTTCGAATCCGCGCGAAGCTCATATAGGAGTGGCCAAAGTTCCCGACGAGCGCCTCGACAAATTGGCTGCGCTCTATAACCCGAAGAAGCTGACGCATGCGTCGGTCGAATACGTTGACGTGGGCGCCGTCGGCCAGGAAGCGCTGAAAGAGACCGCATACATTACCCATCTGCGCAGTGTCGATGCGCTCATCCACGTGTTGCGGGCGTTTGAAAGCGATGAAATTCCGCATGTTGGGCCGATCGATCCGCTGCGCGATGTGAAGAACGTGGAGTTCGACCTGATGGTGAGCGATCTCGGGCAGATCGAAAAACGGCTGGAGCGTCTGGAAAAAGACTTAAAGAAGATGAAGACGCCGGAGCTGGAAAAAGAAAACGAGCTGCTGATCAAGGCCAAGGCCTTTCTTGAAACCGAAAAGCCGCTGCGGGAAATGGAGATGACTCCCGAAGACAAGAAGCGCATTCGCGGTTTCATGTTCCTGAGCGAGAAGCCAATCCTCTACGTGCTCAATATCAGCGAGAGCACGCAGCTCGGCAAAGACCTGGAAGCGGCGGTTGCGAAATTCAATCTGACCGAAGTGGCGTCGCGCCCAAATGCGGGAGCGAGCGCGATCTGCGGCAAAGTGGAAGCCGAGCTTGCGGAGATGAGCGACGAAGACGCAGCCGAATTTCTGGGCAGTTACGGACTGACCGAGAGCGGCTTGTCGCGTCTGATCCGCAAGAGCTATCACCTGCTTGGGCTGATCTCGTTTTTCACGGCCGGCGAAGATGAATGCCGAGCCTGGACGATCCCTCTGAACACGCGGGCGCAGAATGGCGCCGGAGCCATTCACTCAGATTTGGAAAAACACTTCATTCGGGCCGAAACGATTCGCTGGGATCAGCTCTTAGAGGCCGGTTCGGAAGCGAATGCGAGAGCGAAAGGGACCCTCCGTTTGGAGGGGAAAGACTACATCGTGCAGGATGGGGATGTCATGCATATACGGCATAGTGGGTAGAAGTATCCAGTACTCAGTAACCAGTACCCAGAAAATCCTTCGGCCCGCGATTCTGACGATATGGCTCAGCATTTCAAAGATCTCGTCGTTTGGCAGAAGGCCATGGATATGGTCACAGAAATCTACAAGGTGACCGACGGTTTTCCGAAGCGGGAAGTCTATAGCCTGACGGATCAAATCCGGCGCGCAGCAGTTTCGGTTCCAAGTAATATCGCCGAAGGGCAAGCGCACCACAGCCATCGTGAGCTCCGTCATTTCCTGCGCCACTCGGCTGGTTCCCCTGCCGAGTTGGAAACTCAGTTACTCCTAGCAGAGCGTCTAGGATATGCAGATCATCTGACCATCGAAGGTTTGCTGCAAAGAGTTCGTGAAGTAGGCAGAATTTTGAACGGATTAATCGGATCGCTGCCCGAGTAGGTCTTACTGGATACTGGTTACTGGGTACTTTTTCTAATGCACGTGAAAAAATCGATCCAGCGCAAACATACACGCCGCACCGACGAAGACTAACAGCGCCATCATTACTCCCGGCTCCTGATTGACCTCGGGAATCAGATCCGACGCTGCCACATAGATCGTTACGCCAGCCGATAGCGGCAATCCGAAGCCTACCTCGTTGTGGAATAGCGCCATCGTCATTACGCCTGCGACTGTGGCTGCTCCCAGCATCACCGATGTTCCCCAGGCAAAGCGGCGGCTTTGGCCGCTCGCAAGCATCACCGACGTGATGGTAAAGCCTTCGGGAATTTTGTGCATGAAGACGGCGATAAAGATGATCCATCCCAGCCAGTTGGAAACGATGAAGCCGGATGCGATGGCGATGCCGTCAAAAAACGTATGAATGAGCAGGCCGATCAGCACCGAGTAACCCTTGTGCGTGTGGACGAACTGCTCGGAGTGGGTTTCTTCTCCGAAGTGAAAGTGCGGCGTGACGGTGTGCTCGAAGAAATGGATGAGCAGGTATCCGAGGAGAATGAGGAAGCCCGCGCGCGGGCCGCGCAGGGCAATGCTCTCCGGCACCATTTCGACTATCGCCGTCGCCAGCATGAAACCCGCACCCAGCGCGACAAAGTAGCGGAGGTAGGCGCGCTCCCAATTCCTTTGAACGATGATGGCGCCGCCAAACACGTTCGCGGCAGCCGCCGTCAGACCGAGCAGCACACTGGTCAGGATGGGGGACATGAGGGAAAAGAATATCAGGAAGCAGTGGGCGGTGGTCAGTGGTCAGTTTTCAGTTCACGGCGCTCAAGCCTGCACGGCTTGGCTCCGATTCGCGCCTGCCTACTTAAATCCGCAAGAACCAGTATCGCAGCGCTGCAAGCGCGCGATACCCAAAATCAGTACCGGATAGAGTGTTCAGCAGCCCGATCGAGAAGACGAACTCTTCACTTCGCCGTGGTTGCTTCGCTCGTTTTTTCGGGCGTCGCTCCGGACGTTGCTTCGGCCGGGCACTCGCCCCCGGATGCGCCCCTTGTAACAACCTCGGTCACAACCTCATAGTTTGACGGCGGCTGAAAAACGGACTGGTCCGGATCGCTTTGATCTATGCTGGTCAGTTCTTTCGTCCACTTGCCCATCTGAGGATCGCCGATAATTTCGCGCACCATCAGCCCGTTCAGGCCGACGGTAAGAGCCGTCCACCTTTCGGTGATGCTCACCAAGGGCGCTTCGTTCCCAATCGTGCCTGCGGGGATGGTTGTGGTGGTGCGGGTGCCGCGCGCTTCAAGGCCCTGGATCGATGCGGTGCCGAGATTCTCAACCGTTGGCTTTGTGTGCTCGCTACGCACATGCGAAGTCACACCAAACGGCCTGGATTCCATTGGACTCGTGCTCGTCGAACAACCGTGCCCGCCCGTGGCGGACATGGTGCTTACCGTCGCCTGTTTGCCGGGAGAACTCCAATGAGCGTTGGTGTGCGCGACCGGGTCGAAAACCGAAACGTGAGTGATCGGCGTTTGATTCCCCGTAGGCATTGTCGATGTGGTCGAGTTCATCCGGCGTCCCTGCGAATCGAGCGCCACTACTTCAGTTTCTTCATGCGTGATGGTGGTTCCGTCGGCAAGCAATCTGACGGAGGTGCCGTGGTACTCCGCAGTGTAGGGTGTCTTCTTCGCGGACACGCGATTTACAGCGGTCGTGCCTGTGCGGCTCCGCACCTGGGCCACGGCCGGCAACGCCAATGCTGCAACCGCAACTAACATCCATGCCCTGGAGATATTTCCACGCATAACTCACGCTCCGGTCTTACTTAGAAAGCGAACAGCGAACAGTCTGACACTCAGCGGGAGACAAAGCAACTGCCTGGGCCTTTCTTAACCTCGGAGTCACAGAGTCACGGAGACAACCTTTGATCTGCAAGAATCGCCTGCAAGATCCGGGCGGCGTCTATTACTGGCTGCCTGCTAGAATCCACGCGTGCGATATTGGCTCGATCTGATGGGCTGGCTGGCATGCGCGGTGTATTCGACGATCCCTGCATTCTGGCTGATGATTCATCCGTTTGCGGAGCGGTGGCGGAGGCGGCATGTGTCCGGGGGACGCTCGCCGTATGTGCTGCTCGTTCCGGCATGGATGGCGATGTGGGCGATTGCGGCGCTCGCGTCATGGCCGTGGCGGCATGTTCTGCTTTACTCCTCCTTATGGGCGTGGGCTCCGGCCGCTTTGCTGTTTGCGACGGGACTTTATTTGTATGCAAAGTCGGGCAAGGGATTCAGCGCGAAGCAACTGGGCGGAGTGCCTGAGATCCACGGAGGCGATGGCAAGCAGCGACTGGCGACGGATGGTATTCGCGCGCATGTGCGGCATCCGGTGTACCTGGCGCATCTGTGCGAGATGCTGGCGTGGAGCGTCGGGACTGGGCTTGTGGTGTGTTGGGCGCTGACGGCGTTCGCGATTGCGACGGGCGCGGCGATGATTCGCATGGAGGATGCGGAGTTGGAGAAGCGGTTTGGAGGAGAGTACGCTAGATATCGTCGAGCTGTACCAGCAGTCATACCCTCGACCAAACATGTCTGAACTCGGAATTGAGAGGCCTACGCAGGAAGTGGAGCGGGAAGAACAGATCTCACATTTGATGCGAGATCTATTGACCGGTCTTCCCGATGGAGCGGCCACTGTCGGGGTTAGACATGATCGCAGTGGCGCCGTTTACTACCTCAAGCCATCGAATAACAAATCCGCCGAGTTCGGCATTCACTACGACGGTTGTGTGGATGTCTTCTTCGGCAAGTTCGGCACGACATTTGAAGTCGATTTTGGGTACGGATTACCGAATGCCGATTTCGAGGCTGCATTGGCCTTCGCTGAAAAGGTTGGGCGGGCGGTGATTGCAGGGAGATGCAAGGAACGTGCAGGCTTTACAAGCATACGCGGCACCGTCGAGGTCGACGGCAAGCCCTACCGCGCAACGCATTTCTTTTACTTTCGGTTATTTCCAAAGACAATCCGCTACGCTCCGTATTGCGCTGAATCTGCGAAAGCACAAGGAAATCTCCTCGCCCAGCTATAATCCGCTTTGACCGAAAGCTGACGGCTGATAGCTGACAGCTACTCCTCATGCGCTTCGAACTTTTCATCGCAACCCGCTATCTGCGCGCCAAACGGCGGCAGGCGTTTATTGGCATCATCACGGCGATTTCCATTCTCGGCGTCGCGGCGGGCGTGGCTTCGCTGATCGTCGCGCTCGCCATCAACAACGGCTTCCGGCAGGATTTGCAGGCGCGGCTTTTGGGATCGACGTCGCACGTTAGTTTGCTGCGCGTCCAAAGCGACGGGATTCAGGATTGGCGTCCGCTGCTGGATAAGTTGTCAAAGCAGCCGCATGTAGTGGCGGCGGCTCCGGCGATTTATGAGCAGGTGCTGATTTCGCGCGGACCGCGAGCGCGCGGGGCCGTGCTGAAGGGCATGCTGCCGCGGTATGAGCGCGGGGTCAGCGATTTACTGCAGACGGTGACGATGGGATCGGCGGCGGCGCTGGATGAGCAACCTGCGGCCAGCTCGACTGTGGCTCCGGCGACCTCGCCGGCTGTCACGGCGGGCGCTTCGCCCGCCGGCGCGGACAAGCCTGCCCTGAGCGAAGCCGAAGGGAGTGTCCGCGCCACACAACTGGCTCCCACAACCAACACGTCTCCTGACGATCTTGCTGGAGTTGCGCAGCGGGTGGCGACTATGCCTCCTGTTATTTTGGGCGCGGATTTGGCCGAAGGCATCGGAGCTACGGTCGGGTCGGTTGTGCTGGTGACTTCTCCGCAGGGAGAGCTGACTCCGTTTGGCATGGTGCCGAAGTACATACGATTTCGTGTGGCCGGAATTTTCAACTCCGGCTTCTACGACTACGATTCGTCGTGGGCGTTCATACGGCTGGCCGACGCGCAGGAACTGTTTGGGCTTGGCGATGTGATTTCGGTGATCCAGTTCAAGATCGACGACATTTATAGGGCTGGTGATGTCGGCAGCGAGATTGAACAGGCCGCCGATGGTATTTCAGGAAGCCACGGCTTTATGACCACTAACTGGATGGAGCAGAACAAGCCTCTGTTCCGCGCATTGAAGTTAGAGCGCGTGGTCACGTTCATCACGATCGGCCTGATTGTTTTTGTGGCGGCGTTGAATATTCTGATCTCGCTCACCATGATGGTGATGGAAAAAACCAAAGACATCGCGGTGCTGATGTCGATGGGCACAAAGAAGCGGCAGATTCGGCGCGTGTTCATAGCGCAGGGCATGCTGATCGGTGTGATTGGGACGGCGATCGGCCTGGTGATCGGCTATGCCATTTCTTATGCGGGCGGACACTATCACTTTATTTCGCTCTCGCCGGAGGTGTATTCAATCGACTACGTTCCCTTCACGCCGCGTCCGATGGATGGAGTGATCACGGCGCTGGTCTCGATTGGAATTTCATTTGTGGCGACGATTTATCCGTCTTGGTCGGCGGCGCGCATTTTGCCGGCGGAAGCGCTAAGGTACGAGTAGCTAGCTCTGAGCTTTGAGCTGTGAGCAAGCAAAGTCGCGTTAAGAATCATTTGAGCCGCCCGGGAAATGCCTAAGCCAATTTAATTAAATAAATAACCCTCCCCCCCTCCCCCGATTTGGATAAGGTATTCATTACAAAGCACATAATGGCAAAGACTTGCAAACATGCGAGTTATGGGGTGCGATTCTCGATTTTGCTGGGTTTTTCGAGGCTCGGGGCCAGGGAAAATTAGGGAAATAATCGTTTTTTGTTCGAATATTCATGTTGTCGTTCTAGTTAACGTTTGCCTGGGGCACCGCACAATTCAGAATGAGGATTGCACCTTTTGTGGTGCTGCGTCTATGAGGAAGATCACCGGGAGTTTGTGAGGTTTTCTCAGGTTAGGGCTTTTCACCGCCGAGACGCCGAGGACGCCGAGAAACCCGGGACCATTTCTCTTTATTATTCAAGAGCGAGTGAGGCTCTTAATTATCGGGGTTTGAGCGTAATCGCCTGTTCAAAAAAGTCGACTGACCGCGCACAGTCCCGCATAGACTAGCGTTACAGAACGCATTTAGAATCATCGAATGATAACAAGGCTCTACGCCAATAACTTTCGCTGCCTAGTTGCCTTTGATACGCAGTTTGATTCTTTTGGCGTGCTTTGCGGTCCAAACGGGGCCGGCAAGAGTTCTGTTTTCGACGCACTTGAACTGATCCGCAATCTCGCCACTGGAGTTGCCTATCTTGGCATCGAAGGCGAACCGAATATTCCAGCCCTTGAGTTTACGAACTGGTTGGACAGTACAATCCAGGAATTCGAGCTGGGTATTACTTCTGAAGGACATTCCTTCGAATATCTTCTTCATATTGAACAAGTCGCCCGTTATGAAAAACCCAGAATTGTGCGAGAGCGGGCGCTATGTGATGGGCGGAGCCTCTTTGAGCGAGATCTCAAAGGGGTGCGATTTTCGAAAACTGGTGACACGCAAACAGGTTTTCCTCTCGATTGGCGACAGGCGGCCCTGGCATCTATCCAGCCAGCGGGAGACAGGCGCGAGATCACAACTCTCCAGGATGCACTCTCAAAACTCTTAATTCTGCGCCCCGACCCACGGAGTATGGAAAAGGAGAGCAAGAGCGAATCAAAACAGCCTAGCCGTTATTTAACTAATCTTGTTTCGTGGTATCGTTCGCTTTCTCTAAATCAGGAGTGGACCGACAGCCTGCGCGATTCTCTCCGGGAAGTTTGGCCTGATTTCAAGTCCTTCCGCTTGGAAGACGTGGGCTTGAACACCAAAGCGTTACAGTTGCGGTTTGAGGGTTCAAATGGGCCTAAGTCTGGAGTCCTGTTTTTTGACACGCTTTCGGACGGCGAAAAGACACTCGTCGCTCTCTACATGGTGCGTGCCGCCTTAGCCACGGAGGCAGCGCAGACAATCTTGCTAGATGAGCCGGATAATTACGTGGGGATGCCGGAACTTCAGCCCTGGGTATTGTCTATTAGGGAATTGCTTGATGAAAATCATCAAGCCATCGTCATTTCTCATCACCCTGAAATTCTGAATAATGCGGACGAAAATTTTGGACGGTATTTATGGCGGGACAATCACACCTCGCCTACGCGTATTGGGCCGCTAACTGTCCCATCGGGGCTCACCGCTGGCGAAGCCATTGCAAGGGGATGGGTTCGTGGCTAGCCGTACGCAAATCGTGTGTCTCCACGAAGGTGTGCAGGGTCGCAGTATTGACCCGATCTTTATCCGCACGCTCTTGAAGGAACTTGATCCCAGTTGGATACGGCCATGGAAGGGAAGCAATATTATTCGTGCGGTAGCTTGCGGAGGCCGGAGTGATCTGATCGCCAAAATGCCCGGGGAGTTGCGAACCTGTATTGAAATGGGAGCTGATACGACTCTGATGGTATGGGCTGATCTTGACGACGATATGGATGATGGAAATCAGTTGCGGCAGAAGTTTCGCGAAGAGGCGAGACAAAACGGAATCGAAGACAGTGACTTCGACAGAGTAGTGTTCGTATTTGCAAAGGACCGACTTGAAAACTGGATCGAATTCCTGCTCACGGGATCAACCGATGAAGCGCAGGAAGGCTGTCGGGTAAAGGATGGCAAGTCCGTGGCAGCGGCCGCTAAAAAGCTGGCCCAGATATGCAGAGAGCAAGTACAAGCAGTTCAGCTCCCACCATCGCTGAATTGGTCATGCCAACACTGGCGCCAGCTAGTCGCACGAATGAAAGAGTGATTCTCGCTCGAGCTTTGTTCACAAAAGACTTAGGTACGACAGTTAGAGAAGAATCGAAGGATCCCGACTACACTCAAATTTATATTTTTGTAAAACTTTTGTATTACCTGCCTTACCTCACTGAAATTTGCTTGCCCACTCCGCTAGCTTTGAGTCATCGCAATCATGGCGAGATGCTGGGCAAACTCAGCGACAGCAGATTCCTCCCTCCGGTCGGAATGACAAGACTCCGGAAGGGCGGGCTTTAAGGAGTATCACTTTCATGGAAGTTCATCCCAAGGGCAGTTCGGCACGTGTGCTGTTGAGTTCGGTGTTTGGGCCTTACGCGCAGGACGATGAGTTTGGCTCGCGCGCCATCAATCCCATGGAGCTTTACCACAATCAGGTGACGCGGGCGCAGGGCGGATTCTCGCTGCGCATGTTTCACAGGTCCTGGGGAATCATGATGATTCAGCAGAATATTTCGGCGCCGTGCACGGTGCTCGATTTCCCCCTGCGCGAGGATTTTGCGCGCGAACTGAAAGCCAACGAATACGACATCGTCGGGATCTCTTCGATCATCGTCAACATCGGCAAGGTGCGCGAGATGTGCCGCATGGTGCGCGAGCTATCGCCCAAGTCGAAAATTATTATTGGCGGGCACGTGGCCGCCACTCCGGGCTTGGAACACATGATCGACGCCGATCATATTGTGCGCGGCGAGGGAATTTCGTGGATGAGGCAGTACCTGGGCGAAGATCCCAACGCGCCCATCCGTCATCCCGAGATCGTTTCCGGGCTTCAGACGCGCATCATGGGCCTGCGCATGCCGGATAAAAAAGGCCAGACGGCGGCAACGATTATTCCGTCGGTAGGCTGCCCAATGGGTTGCAATTTCTGCACGACCTCGGCGTTCTTTGGCGGCAAAGGCAAGTTCGTGAATTTCTACGAAACCGGCGACCAGCTCTACGACGTGTTCTGCCATGCCGAAGAGTCGCTTGGCGTGCAAACGTTTTTCGTCATGGACG
Source organism: uncultured Acidobacteriaceae bacterium (assembly GCA_963804075.1). Classification (GTDB taxonomy): domain Bacteria; phylum Acidobacteriota; class Terriglobia; order Terriglobales; family Acidobacteriaceae; genus Acidiflorens. The sequence continues at coordinate 19,699 of CAWDPB010000167.1, forward strand.
AAAATTTCCTGCTCCACAAAAAGCGCGCCATGCGCCTGCTAGAGCGCATGAAGGAAGGCAAAAAGGCATGGGGCATGGCAGTGTTCGCGTCGGCGAATGCTATCCGCCAATACACGCCTGAGGAACTAGTGGAACTCGGAGTGTCCTGGATCTGGATGGGATTGGAATCCCCGCGCTCGAATTACGACAAGCTTAAGAACACGGACTCGCACGAGCTGACGCACATGCTGCGCCAGCACGGCATTCGCGTGCAAGGCTCGACCATCATCGGCCTGGAGCACCACACGCCCGAGAACATCCGCGAAGAAATCGAATACGCAGTCGAGCACAACACAGATTTCCACCAGTTCATGCTTTATACGCCGGTCCCGGGTACTCCTTTATTTAAGGAGATGTCGGAGCAGGGCCGCATGTTGGATGGCATTAACCTCGCCGACATCCACGGGCAGGACAAATTCAATTTCAAGCATGCGGCGATTTCGCGCGACGACTCCAAACGCTTTCTCGACTGGGCTTTCTGGCGCGATTTTGAGCGCAATGGGCCGAGCCTTTACCGCATGTGCGAAACCATGTTGCAGGGTTGGCGGCGCTACAAGAATTATCCCGACCTGCGTGTGCGCGAGCGCTTCGAGCGCGAAAACACCAAGCTGCGTACAGCCTACAGCGCGGCGCTGTGGGCGGCCGAGCGTTATTTCCGCAAGGTGAACGAAGACGTCAGCACACAGATCCACGAATTACGCCGTGAAATCGGCAAGGAATTTGGCACAGTGTCGCGGCTGGCAGCAAACCTGGCAGGACCGGTACTGTTGTGGACGACGCGGCGTGAGGATAAGCGACTGGCTCGGGGCGTCACCTACGAGCCGCCAACCATTCTGGAGCGCCGCAATTGGACTCCGGCCACGGAGCAAGCGTAACCAACCGGCCGTCTCATAACCAAAGTGCCGGCGCTTCCATCTCGCTGTGACTACGGTCACATTGCGGCCACTTTTCAGGGGTGTACAGTCGGTTTCATACCGATAGTGGTTTGCCGGGAGGACGCGACCCGGGGATTCCTCCTCGTGATCTAATGGGGCAGGAGCGTTGTGTCTACCCTTTTTGGGAGGCACCGTTTTTGCTTCTTGGTACGAAGGAGTCCCGGATTGCATCCAATAACTCACGATCCTCTTTTAAGGGTCGAAGGTTTAAGTAAAGTGTTTCGCTCAGGCGAAGCGCAGTTGGCGCTCTTTGAAAACCTATCGTTCGAGGTGGAGAAGGGGACGATGCTGGCGATCGTGGGCCAATCGGGTGCGGGCAAGAGTACCTTGCTGCACATCCTGGGGGCGCTTGATCGGCCCTCAGCGGGTACCGTATACTGCGCAAAATCCCAGGTGGAAGCACTTTCAGAGGATGACGCCGCCGAATTTCGTAACCGCGAAATTGGCTACGTCTGGCAATTTCACTACTTGCTGCCCGAATTTACCGCGCTTGAAAACGTAGCCATGCCCTTGCTGGCCCGGGGGGAAGGTCTTTTTTCAGCGCAGGAGAAAGCCTCGGTGTGGTTGCGTCAGGTGGGCTTGGAGGCCCGCAGCCAGCATCGCTCGGGAGAGCTTTCGGGCGGCGAGCAGCAGCGGCTGGCATTGGCCAGGGCATTGATTACGCAGCCCCAGTTACTACTGGCCGATGAACCTACCGGCGATTTGGACGGCGGGACGGCGGAAGTGGTGTTTGACCTGCTAGCCAGGCTGCATCGCGAGCATCAGCTCACCTCTTTAATTGCCACCCATAACCTGGCTTTTGCACGACGGTGCCATAGAGTCATGCGGCTGGATCGGGGCAGAATAGAAGAAGTGGCGCCGGAATCGCTTCCGGTGTGAGGACAGGCAAAGTGGGGAACGAAGAGCCCGAGGCATGAAATAATCGGGCTATGAGAGGCGGCTATCGTCCGCTCCATTGGCGATAGGAAAATAACAGAAGTAGGTCAGGGGTTTGGAGAGGTTTTTTCTCCAGGCACCATGGGGGAACTAGCATATGTTTGAACGCTACACGGAGAAGGCCAGACGCGTCATCTTTTTCGCGCGGTATGAGGCGAGCCAGTTCGGCTCTCCTTATATTGAGACGGAACACCTGCTGCTCGGACTGCTCCGCGAAGATAAAGCCCTGACCAACCGTTTCCTGCGCTCCCACGCATCGGTCGAATCCATCCGCAAGCAGATTGAAGGACACACGACCATCCGGGAGAAGGTATCCACGTCGGTCGACTTGCCCCTGAGCAACGAGTGCAAACGAGTGCTGGCTTACGCGGCCGAAGAGGCCGAACGTCTTTCTCATAAGCATATTGGAACCGAGCACCTGCTATTGGGCCTGCTGCGCGAAGAAAAATGCTTTGCCGCCGAGATCCTGCATGAGCGCGGATTGCGGCTTTCGACCATCCGCGAGGAACTCGCCCGCTCCAGCCAGGAAAAGGCCGCTCCACAGCGTGGCGGCGGTGGCCAGCGCGAATCTTCTCTGTTGAGCGAATTTTCACGCGACCTGACCCAGTCCGCCATGGATAGCCAACTGGATCCGTTGGTCGGCCGCGATGGCGAAGTTGAGCGTGTGGTGCAGATTCTCTGCCGCCGCACCAAGAACAATCCCGTGCTGATCGGCGAGCCCGGCGTTGGCAAAACTGCCATCGTTGAAGGACTCGCGCAGCGCATTGCTGACGGCGAGGTTCCTTCGTTCCTGGCCGACAAGCGCATTCTGGCTCTCGATCTTTCGTTGATCGTCGCCGGCACAAAATATCGCGGCCAGTTTGAAGAGCGCCTGAAGACCATCATGAAAGAGCTGATGGAGAACCAAAATTCCATCATCTTCATCGACGAACTGCACACGCTGGTTGGCGCTGGATCGGCAGAAGGTTCGCTTGATGCCGCCAACATTCTGAAGCCCGCTCTGAGCCGCGGCGAAATTCAGTGCATCGGCGCAACCACGCCCGCGGAGTATCGCAAATCGATCGAAAAAGATCGCTCGCTCGAACGCCGCTTCCAGGCCGTAAAAGTTCCGCCGCCGAATGAGGCCGATGCAACCAAGATTCTGTTCGGGATCAAAGAGCGCTACGAGAAATTCCACGCCGTCACCTACACCGACGACGCGATCAACTTCTCCGTCTCGCATTCGAACCGCTATATTCCGGACCGTTTCCTTCCGGATAAGGCTATCGATCTGATCGATGAAGCGGGCGCGCGCGTGAAGCTGCGCCAGACCTCGCTGCCAGAAGAACTGACGGAAGTTCAGAAGCGGATCAAGTTCATCGTCCACAGAATGGAGAACGCCATCGCGAACCACGAGTTCGAGAAGGCGCGCTTCTACTCCGACGAAGAACGCAAGGAGCGCGAGAACCTGCGCGCCCTTCGCGAAAAATACCACCTCGATGAGTCCTCCACCGGCGTAGTTGGCCGGGAGGACATCGAGGACGTGGTAAGCCGCTGGACCGGCGTTCCCATCACTTCGATCAAGGAGGAAGAAACGCAAAAACTCCTGCGCATCGAAGAAGAACTGCACAAGCGCATCATCTCGCAAGATAAAGCGATCAGCGCGCTGGCTCGCGCCATCCGTCGCAGCCGCGCTGGACTCAAGAGGCCGAATCGACCCATCGGATCGTTCCTGTTCCTCGGCCCGACGGGCGTCGGCAAAACTGAAGTTGCGCGCACGCTGGCGCAGTTCATGTTCGGCAGCGAGAAAGCGCTCGTCCGCTTCGATATGTCCGAATTCATGGAGAAGCACAGCGTCTCCAAACTCATCGGTTCGCCTCCCGGATATGTTGGCTACGAAGAAGGCGGAGTTTACCGAGCGCGTCGACGCGCACCGTATTCAGTCGTGTTGCTCGACGAAGTCGAGAAGGCGCACCCGGATGTGTTCAACATCCTGTTGCAGGTGTTTGAAGACGGTCAACTCACCGACGGCCTGGGCAACACGGTTGACTTCAAGAACGTCATCCTGATCATGACCTCGAACATCGGCGCGCGCCACCTGATGAAGCGCGAAGGACTCGGCTTCCAGTCGTCGAAGGACGAGATGGTCTCCGAGAAAGTCGAAGATCTGGTCAAGAGCGAGGTCAAGCGCACTTTCAATCCTGAGTTCCTCAACCGCCTGGACGAGATCATTCTGTTCACGGCGCTGAGCGAGCAGGATCTGATCCAGATTCTCGAACTGCTGGTCACGCAGCTCAACCAGAATCTGGCGCAGCGCTCGATTACGGTCAGCGTGGCCGACGAAGCGAAGAAGTGGATCCTGAACCAGACGCTGACCGACCGCAGCTACGGGGCCAGACCGCTTCGCCGCGCACTGCAAAAGTACATCGAAGACCCGCTGTCGGAAGCGCTGATCCAAGGCACAATCACTACCAGGCCTGCGTTCATCGAGGTCTTCTTGGAAGACAACAAGCTGTACTACCGTCCAGTAGACGCCGAGAAAGCAGAGGGCGTGCTGCTGTACGAAAGTTAGTTCTCAGTTCTCAGTTCTCAGTAAAGGCCGCTGGCGAAAGCTGGCGGCTTTTGCTTTCGAAGTTAAGCCCAACCCGCACCTCCCGGCCACAAGTAAAGTTGGCGCAAAGACGATAGAGTTAGTAAGATTGTCTTACTATGCAGACCAAGGTTTCCACCAAGGGGCAAGTGGTCCTGCCCAGCGGATTGCGCCGCCGGCTGGGCATTCGCGCCGGCGATCCCTTGGAGGCCAATATCGAAGGCGGCCGGATTGTACTTACACCTCACAGGAAGCGCCCGGGCCAGGCGCGTATCGTGAACGATCCAGTGACCGGGCTCCCCGTTCTCAGCATCGGCGTGGATGCGCCTTCACTAAGCAGCAAGGAA
>CAWDPB010000168.1:0-11534 GCA_963804075.1 uncultured Acidobacteriaceae bacterium
TTCCCATGCTCGCGCAAATCGATCTTCAGGCGCGATTCATCTTCGAGTTCATGCGCGAACTCGGGATACATTCGCGCGCTGTCTGCCGCCAGCTCACGCAAAGCAGGCTTTGTTTCGATGGGCGAATCCGCCAGCATGCCTCCCGCCGCCCACGAGGCCTCGCGGCCTGGCTCGCCCTTCTCGACGATCAGCACTTTCAGCCCGCGCTTATTAAGTTCAATCGCAAGCGACAACCCGATAATGCCCCCGCCAACGATGATTGCGTCCCAGTGCTTCACGCCTCAATTCTAGCCGCGCAACCAATCTCATGCGGGGGGCAATGTCGGGACGCACAAGATGTGGGGACGGCCGACTCGCCCGTCCAGCCGAGGGTAGCTCGCCGCCAACCACTCAGGCCTCCTCAAGAACCTGATCCTGCAATTGACAGTCACGCCCATCTCACAAACAATAGACATAACTATCGATCCACCGGAGAAAACTACCTATGCCCGAATCCGAGCCCCCGAACGTGTATCACCCCGAAAGTGGGAGCAACGCCGGTAAATGGATTCTTTTCGTTGTGGCCATCGCGTATGTCGGCGCCTCTGCTTACTTCGGATACGACATGCACACCAAACTCGCCAAGCTCACCGACGATCAGTCGGCCAGCCAGCAGCAGATCGCCGATCTAACCAAGCGCATGCAATCGGCCGAAGCCGACGCTGAGACGCTGGGCCAGAAGATCGGTATCACCAAGAAGGAACTCTCTGAGCGCGCGCAGGAACTGCAAAGGGCGCAGCAGGCTTCGGCCGCGCAGCTTGCCGAGCAGGAGAAGAAAGATGTGAACGCCGTCTCCGGCGAAGTCGGCAGTGTGAAATCCGATGTCGGCAGCGTTAAGACGGATGTCGCCACCACCAAGGCTTCGCTGGACGCGACCATCGCGAAGCTAACGTCCACCGTTGGCGATCTCAACGTGCAGAGCGGGCTCATCGCCAACACGCGCGGCGACTTGGAGGCCCTCAAGCACAGGGGCGACCGCCAGTACTACGAGTTCACGCTCATGAAGGGCGCGAAGCCGCAAGCGCTTTCCACGATCCGGCTGCAGCTCAAAAAGGCCGACCCCAAACACGGCAAATATTCCGTCGATGTAACTTCCGACGACAAAACCATCGAGAAGAAAGACAAGAACGTAAGTGAGCCGGTGCAATTTTACTCAGGCCGCGACCACATGCTTTTCGAACTGGTGGTCTGGACTGTGGACAAGAACAAGATCACCGGCTATCTAAGCACGCCGAAAAACGCACCTGTGCCGGTCACACCCACGGCGCAATGAGGTCGGAGGTTAGAGGTCAAAATGCAGAGGTCAGATCTTAAGAATCGCAGCGGCCGCAATGTTGCTATCGGCATTTCATTTCTGCAATCTAACCTCAACCTCTAACCTCTAGCTACCTCGTACCTCTGGCCTTCAGAATTGGGCACGAACGGGAAGGGCACGAGTACTCGTGCCGCAAGTGGCCCGAAATCAACAAGCGGCTCCCAGCCCCTGAGGGACTGCCAACCCCCGCGAAACAACTCTTTCAGGCAGCCTGCTAATGCTTCGCGGCAGCCGGCGCAGCCGTCTTCGCCAAATCCGCCGGAGGCCCCAAGTTCTCCGGCATCTTCGACGTCAGAGAATTCAAAAACGCCAGAATGTCGTCGCGCTCATCAAAGCTCAGAAAATCCAGTTCGTGGATTTCCTTATCCAGGTGCGCGTTGGCATTTCCGCCGCCAATGTAATGCCCGAGTGCATCCTTCACCGTAGGAAAGCTGCCATCATGAAAGTAGGGCGCGCGCTGTGCAATGTTGCGCAGCGTAGGAGTCTTAAATGCGCCCGTGTCCGCATCGTTCTTAGTCTGATCGAAGCGCCCCAGGTCGTTCAGCTTGCCCTGTAAATCCGCGCCAATGCCCAGATTGTGAAACTTGTTGTCGGTGAACAGAGCATACTTCTCGCCGATGGTGTGGCAGACCGAGCAATTGCCCTTCTTCGGATCTGTAAACAGCTTCAACCCGCGTTGCGCCGACTCCGACAGCGCCGTCTTGTCATGCCCATAAAGGAAGCGGTCAAAATCCGAATCGCCGCAAAGCACGGTGCGCTCGAACGACGCAATCGATTTCACCACCAGATCAATCGTGATGCGATCCGTTCCCCAAGCCTGCTTGAACAACGCCACATACTTCGGATCGGCCTGTAACCGCGCCACAGCCGCATCGTGCGTCGTTGCCATCTCAACCGGATTGGCAATCGGCCCTTTGGCTTGCTCTTCGAGTGACGGCGCGCGCCCATCCCAGAATTGCAGTTCGTTGTATGCCGAATTGATGACCGTCGGTGAGTGACGCGTCCCTTTCTTGCCGCCAACGCCGATCGAAGGCGAGTTTCGGTCCGTGAATCCCGTCTCCGGCGAATGGCATGACGCACACGAGATCGTGTTGTCGCCCGAAAGCACGCGGTCGTAATAAAGTCGCCGCCCCAGCGCAATCGTCTCCGCCGTTGGAGGATTATCCGCTGGTATCGGCACCGCAGGCAGCCCCAGCGGCGGCTTGATCGTCACCGGCTTACCGACAGGCTTGATCGGAGCCGCAGCCTGATCGGCCGCAAAAACGGCGAGAGGCGCGGCATCCCAATGCGCAGCCACCATCAGCAAAGCCGCAGTAGAAACAATAAATCCCACACTAAGTAATCGCACGATTCTCATGATGACTCTCCATCTATCGCTCAAATTCTATTGAGCGATGAAGAGAGGGTCAGTGACGTACGACACGAGCGTATGGTTTGACTCGTTTGAAGTGTGGCGCGGGCGCCCCCGCCCGCGGCTTTTTGCTTTTGACCTTCAATGACCCGGATCACCCGATGCTGTTACGGTCTTGTCATCTTCTCCGGCTTCACCAGGGCGTCAAACTCCTCGCCTGTAAGATGGCCAAGCTTCACCGCCGCTTCGTTCAACGAAGAGTGCTCCACGTGCGCCGTATGCGCGATCTTGCGCCGCGTTGTCGTATCCAACCTTCGGTGCGAGCGCCGTCACCAGCATCAGCGAATTCTTCACATACCAGTCGACCTTCGCCTTATCGACCTCAATGCCCTTGATCATGTACTCGACATAGCCGTGGCAAGCGTCGGTAATCAAAGTCACCGAGTGCAGGAAGTTATAAATGATCACCGGCTTGTAGACATTCAGTTCGAAGTTGCCCTGCGATCCGCCGAATCCCACAGCCGCCGTCGCGCCGTGCACCTGCACGCAGACCATCGTCATCGCTTCGCACTGCGTAGGATTCACTTTGCCCGGCATGATCGACGATCCTGGCTCGTTCTCCGGAATGGTCAGTTCGCCGAGGCCGCAGCGCGGACCGGAGGCGAGCCAGCGAATGTCGTTCGAAATCTTCATGAACGATGCGGCCAGAGTCTCCATCGCGCCCTGCGCAAACACAATCTCATCGTGTGCCGAAAGCGCCGCGAACTTATTCGGATGCGAGCGGAAGGGAAGTCCCGTCAGTTCGGCAATCTTCTTCGCCGCGCGCTCGGCAAATTCCGGATGCGTATTCAGTCCCGTGCCCACCGCGGTTCCGCCAATGGCCAGGTCGTACAGGCCGTCCAGCGCCTGCTCCAGCCTCTTGATGTCGCGGTCCAGCAAACTCGCCCAGCCGCCAAATTCCTGACCAATCGTCAGCGGCACCGCATCCTGCAGGTGCGTGCGCCCAATTTTCACGATGCAGTCAAATTCCTTCGCCTTGGCCGCGATTGCGTCGCGCACCGTCCTGATCGCCGGAATCAAATCATTCTTCACCCGCGATCGCTGCCGCAATGTGCATCGCCGCCGGAAACGTGTCATTCGACGACTGCGACATATTCACGTCATCGTTCGGATGGATCGGCTTCTTCGACCCCATCTCGCCGCCCGCAATCTCAATCGCGCGATTCGAGATGACCTCATTCACGTTCATATTGGTCTGCGTGCCCGAGCCCGTCTGCCAGATGCGCAGCGGGAACTGGTCATTCAGCTTGCCGGCAATCACTTCGTCGGCGGCCTGCGTGATCAGCTTCGCCTTGTCCGCCGGCAGCTTGCCCAGGTCCTGATTCACCAGCGCGCAAGCCTTCTTCAGCGTGCCAAACGCCCGAATCAACTCTGGAGGCATCACGTCGCGCCCAATATCAAAATGCAAAAGCGACCGCTGCGTCTGCGCGCCCCAATAAACATTGGCGGGGACTTCGATCTTCCCCATCGAGTCGGATTCGGTGCGAGTCTTTACTTGGGAGGGGGTTGGGGTCCGGACTTCAGTAAGAGTGGCCATGATGGAATCTCCTGTTATGAGGAACCGATCATTATAAGGTGGGCACCTCGCACAAAGACCAAAAAATCCGATCTTCTGATTTCAGGTTTTGTTCTTTGTTTATTAGGGTTTGAGGATGATTTTTTGTTGATTTTGTGACCCCCTCCCCCCTATGTGTTTTTGGGTTAAAGTATTCAGAAATATATACTTACACGCAAAGTATTCGGAAATAAGGAGTTAGAGGCGAAATACTGTGCATGACAAGGGGCTCTGGGGGGCGGCGACAGACTTTTGAGAGGGACACTGTTCCGGCTTGGCCAATCATATTTGCTTCCATTTTCAGGCATGGCCGGAGATCTGTCTGTGATGATGCGCACTGTCTGGATGTGATGAAAAATTGGTGGTCGATAAGAGTTCGTCGGGTGGAGTTGGTGGCGGATTTCTTTCGGACGTTCGCGGCGTGGAGGGCAAAGCCCATGGTGCGATCAGTATGCAGACATGCCCGTCGGCGAGTATGAGGAAGCCATTATTATACGGCGGCTTTGGCCCGTCGGCCCTGAGAGGTAGAATTCGGTGTAGAATTCGGCGGAAGCCAATACCGAACTTAAAGTGATGCAAGTCTAGTCGGCGCATGAAGAAGAACTCCATCAAGAGCCTGCATATCCAGAATTTGTTGTCTTTTGGCAATGACTCGCCAGTCATCGAGCTCGGTGATTTGAATGTACTTATCGGTCCCAACGGGTCGGGCAAGTCAAACCTCATAGAGATTATCGGCTTGCTACGGAGTACACCGAAGGATTTTGCCGCCGAGGTTGGAGATAGCGGCGGGATTTCCGAGTTGTTGTGGAAAGGAAGCCCCAGAGCGACGACTGCGGCAATTGACGTCATCGCTAGCCCCTCTGGAGTTAATCGGACAATTCACTACCGACTCGCATTTAGCAAGGCTGGACCACTGCTCAAGATCGTAGATGAGCGAATTGAAAACGAGAAGCCTGACGCAGGGCATGAGCAGCCGTATCTTTATTTTGATTACAATGGCGGGCGTCCCGTGCTCAACGTGGCCGACCAGCAGCGTCATCTTCGGCGTGAGGAAGTAAATCCCCAGCAGTCAATACTGTCTCAGCGACAGGATCCTGACCAATACCCTGAAGTGACCTATCTAGGGAGGTTTTTCGGTAGTTTCCGGCTGTACCGAAACTGGGATTTTGGACCGGATTCTGGGGTGAGAGATCTATACGGTTCCGAACTCAAGACCGACTTTCTTGAGGAAGACATCAGCAATCTCGGCCTAATGCTAAACAGGCTACGGGGGGAGTCGAAAAGCAACTTCCTCGCCTACCTCAAGATGTTCTATGAAGGTGCAGAAGACATCTTCACTAAGATCGTGGGCGGGCTCGTCGATCTACGACTTGAAGAGGAGGGCGGCATCAGCATTCCCGCCTCGCGGCTCTCGGACGGCACGCTGCGATGGCTTTCTCTCCTAGCTATCCTCTTGCACCCCGATCCGCCACCCTTGGTGTGCATAGAAGAGCCCGAGCTTGGGTTGCACCCAGATGTGATCCGGCCTCTCGCAAAGCTCTTGTTAAGTGCTTCGGAGCGAATGCAACTAGTAGTGACGACCCACTCCGATGCCCTCATTGACGAGCTCTCTGAAACCGCCAGGTCTGTTATTGTCTGCGAAAAGCACGCGGGCTCGTCAGTTCTCAGGCGGTTGGATAGCGACCAACTCTCGGAATGGCTGACGCGGTACAAGCTGGGACAACTCTGGCGCACGGGCGAGATTGGCGGTAATCGCTGGTGAGTGTGCGGATTTATGTCGAGGGTGGTTTCCAAGGCAGTACGAAGGCCGCGTGTCGCCAAGCATTTCGGGCGTTCTTCCAGAAAGTCATTCCGGGGCGCTCCTTCGCGGTCATAGCTTCGGGAGACCGTAGCGCGGCCTTCAAGGACTTTTGCTTGGCAGTAAAACAAAATCGCGATGACTATATTGTGTTGCTTGTGGATTCGGAAGAAGCGGTTGCGGTCGAACCTTGGCAACATCTCGCGACTCGCCAAGGTGACAATTGGCAGCGTCCGACTGGAACAAGTGACGACCAAGCTCACTTGATGGTCCAGGTGATGGAGGCATGGTTTCTCGCCGACCGACGGGCGTTAGCGGAGTATTACGGTCAAGGTTTTCTAGCCGCTTCGCTGCCGGGGCAAGCGAATATCGAGCTTATCTCGAAAGCGGATGTATTCCGGTCGCTGCAACACGCATCGAGGAACACAAAGACGAAGGGCGAGTACCACAAGACCAAGCACGGTTTCGACTTGCTTGAAATGATCGACCCCACACTCGTACGGGCAGCGTCAGTCCACGTGGAGCGCCTGCTCACGGTGTTGCAGAGGGAGACGGCTGCGTGATGCGTTCCAACCGGCCGGTGCCCCCCAAGCCCGGTTTTGTGTTGGCTTGAGTGGGCCTGTACGGCAACTTCACCGATGCGCGGTCCGCGGCGGCTGGCCATCCATCACCACGCGCAGAATGCGGTTGATGCGGGTCTGGTAGCCCTTGCCGTGACGCTTGAGCCAATCATCTCGGCTCGACCCGCTACCCGGAAAGAAAGGCGACGCTATGAAGAGGAAAATGGTTAACTACACACTGGACAAACTGCCGCCGTTGACGAAAGCGCGGAGGGCGAAGTTGAAGGCGCTGGCCGCGCGTCTCGACAGCGACATTGATACCAGCGATATCCCCGAAATGACGGAAGAACAGTGGAAGAACGCTAGGCGCGGACAATTCTATCGCCCGCGCAAGCTCCAGATCACCGCGCGCCTCGATGCCGATGTGCTGGATTGGCTGAAGCGGCAGGGGAAGGGTTATCAGTCCCGCATCAACGCGATCCTGCGCCGCGAGATGCTGACCGCAGTGAAATCAGCCAGGTAGCTGTCTCTGAGCCGAGCAAAACAACTGAGGCCAGTGGCGCCGCTGCTTCGTGTGGAGAGACGGCGACGCTTACGAAGTTGAGATCGTGGACTATCACTAGAAGCAAGCAAGACGAAGGAGGCATCCATGACTATGCGCGAAAAAGGGCGGGTGGCCCAGACCTCCGCCGATGCCTGTGCCTCATCGTTGGCGGAGAGGAAAAGAGGGTGCCCCACTTCTCGCGGTTTTCGAGAAGTGGGCTCCCGCGGCGATTGCAGCAAAGCCGGTGGCCCACGCAAGCCTTGTGTTGGCTTGACTGGGGCAATCCCGCGCGTCACCGGTGCGCAGTTCGCGGCGGTTGACTTTCCATCACCACGCGCAGAATGCGGTTGATGCGCGCGCGGGTAGCCCTTGCCATGAGCCTTTAGTTAATTGGAGCATGCCAATCGAGCACGTCCTCGTCCAACCGAATCGTCAACCGCTTTTTCGCCGGCGGCCATGCCATCGTTGCCTTCTCGAGAAAGGTCTTGTCCAGCACTTATTTGGCTGGGGAATGTCCGAGTAGTCGATCTCGGAATCTTTGATGCGGTCAATTCGTGCTAAGTCGCAGTTTCCTGCTTGACGTTAAACGCTAAACAGTATACGCTCAAATCGTGATCAAGTCGTTCCGCTGCGCCGAAACCGGGCGACTTCACCGTCGGCAGCCGAGCCGCCGCTTTCAGGCCATCGAGCGGATCGCCCGGCGAAAGCTCCGGCAATTGGACAGCGCCACCGAATTGCGCGATTTGGCCGCTCCGCCCGGCAATCGCCTGGAAGCATTGCATGGCGGCCGAAAAGGCCAGCATAGTATTCGGATCAACGATCAGTGGCGTCTTTGCTTCGTGTGGCGAGAGGGCGACGCTTACGAAGTTGAGATCGTGGACTATCACTAGAAGCAGCAAGGACGAAAGAGGCATCCATGACTACGCACGAAAAAGCCAAGCTGGAAAATGCCAAGCGCGGAAAACTTCTTCCTCCCATCCATCCCGGCGAGATTCTGCGCGCCGACTTCATGGAACCATTCGGCCTGAGCATGAATCGGCTCGCGCTCGATCTGCGCGTCCCGGTTACGCGCATCGCCGAAATTGTCCGAGAACGCCGTGGCATTACTCCCGATACCGCTTTGCGCCTAGCCCGGTACTTCAATACCACACCTGGCTTTTGGCTCAATCTCCAATCCTCTTACGATCTCGAGATTGCGCAAGACAAGCTCTCTCGCATGATTGAACGCGAAGTCCAGCCCTCCAGCTTCGCGGCGGCAAATGCCGCGTCTTGATCCGTCGCGCCGCTTCGACCCGCTACCCGGAAAGAAAGGCGACGCTATGAAGAAGAAAATGGTTAGCTACACACTGGAGAAGCTGCCGCCGTTGACGAAGGCGCGGAGGGCGAAGTTGAAGGCGCTGGCCGCGCGTCCAGACAGCGATGTTGATACCAGCGATATCCCCGAAATGACGGAAGAACAGTGGAAGAACGCCACGCGGGGCCACTTCTATCGCCCGCGCAAGCTCCAGATCACGGCGCGCCTCGATGCCGATGTGCTGCATTGGCTGAAGCGGCAGGGAAAGGGTTATCAGTCGCGCATCAACGCGATCCTGCGCCGCGAGATGCTGATCGAGGTGAAATCGGCCAGGTAGCTGTCTCCGAACATCGGCCGGAACAACCGGGATCAATGGCGTTTTTGTTTCGTGTGACCAGACGATGACAGCTTCGCGGCGGCAAATGCTGCGCCTTGATCCGTCGCGCCGCCGACTTTATTGGCCAATGGCCGCGCTTGAGCCCGCTGATGTATACTCCAATAATTTCATCCTTCTGTAGTGGGGCTTCGTCGTCGGAATTATCAACCTCTCAACGGCGGTGAATCATGGCTCAAGACTCCATTGCTTCTCTCGGCTCGGGCGGTTCCATCGTATGGGCAATACTGCTCATCGCGTTCGGCGTGCTGGCCATCGCGCTTCCCCTGGCAACGTCGATTGGTGTGGTGCTTATTCTGGCCTGGCTCCTCGTGTTCAGCGGCGCGTTTCAGTTCATCCACGCCTTCCGCTCGCACGGGGCGGGCAGCATTGCCTGGAAGTTGCTGGTCGCGGTCCTCTACCTGGCCGCAGGCCTGTACTTCCTGATGCATCCTGTGCTCGGAGTCGCATCGTTCACTCTGTTGCTGGCCTGCTTCTTTGTGGCGGAAGGAGCGATCGATCTGGTCGTGTACTTCGGGAACCGAAGTATGCTCGGCGCGGGCTGGATCCTGTTCGATGGCATTGTCACGCTGTTTCTCGGCGTGCTGGTCTGGAGACAGTGGCCCAGCAGCTCGGCGTGGGTGATTGGAACGCTAGTCGGAATCAGCATGATCCTGACTGGCAACACGCGCCTGATGATAAGTCTGGCCGCACGCCGGTTAAACAAGGTTGTGCCGGGAGAAGGACATCTTGCCGACCGCGCCGCTTGAGCAGCGTCCCGCGTTTATAGAGCGTGCCCCAGGTCTCATGGTTTTCGAGACCTGGGATTCTACTGCTCCTAGCCGGGCCACCGTTCCTTCATTCATTGGTACGAACTCTGTTTTAACCTACCTCGATGTCACACCCGGACCCAGTCCGGCGCCATAGTACTCCGAAAGCGCCGTCTTCTCTTCCTCAGTGAGCTGCTTCGCGATACTGCGCATCCGAACGTTAATGTCGTTGCTGCGAGAGTTATTTGAAAAGTGCTCAAGCTGTGTCTCGAGATAGTCGCGATTCTGCGTGGCGAGCGGAGGAGCGCCCTGCACATAACTCACAGGACCGTGGCAGGACTGGCATGGCGGTATGCCACGCCGGCCATCCCCGAAAACGATGAGGCGGATTGCAATCGTGGCAATAGTGGGATCGTGCATGGGTTGCGGAAACGCGCGGTTGTCTTGCGGATCGCTCGCTGTTGGCAGCATTGCGTAATAGGCCGCCAAATCAGCCGAGTCGTGTGCGGAAAATCCTTCGGCGATGTTTTGCATCACTATTGATGTACGCTTCGCGGAGCGAAAATCCTGCATCTGCTTCCAGAACGACAGGCGGTCCAAGCCCGCCAGGTTGGGGAATGCGGCGGTGGAACTGAACCCCTCTTCGCCATGACAATGATTGCAGCGCCGAGCCAGCAGCAGTCCATGAAAGGCGTCGCCGCTGGAAATCACGGCAAGGGTTGCCTCCGTCCATGCCACGTCGGAGGGTACGCGGATCGGAGGTTGAGTATTCTCCGGCTGTGCCGAAGAACTCTTTGCGGGCAATAGGAGCAGAAGGGTGAGCAGAAGCACCGACGTTTCAAGCCATCGCGCGCATGTTCCGTTGGAAGTGGCGTTACTAGCGTGGCTCACAGGTCCGCCTTTCGCCGGGAAGCAGGGAGGCAAACTGATCTTGCGGCACCACTTTCAGATGGCCTCTCATCGCATAATGGCCGGCTCCGCAGAACTCATGGCAGGGGATTTTGAATTCTCCTGGCCTCGCAAAAGTAAACGTGGCCTCGGTCGCCTGGCCCGGGACTGCTTTAAGACCATAGTTGGTGCCGAGAAAGCTCAGCATGTGCACGGCATCGGCGCTGGTAACGCGGAAGCGGACGGGAACGCCGGCAGGGACGACGACGCACTGAGGAACGAAAACAAATTGCTGCGCAATCATGCGTACGGTAAGCGACCCGGCGGGCTCTTCCGCCGCACCCAGATTGCTCTCCACGAATTCTCCGTGCAGATGCAAGGTGGCAGGGTCGAGGCCCTTGCCGCCGCCCAGTAAATGCCATACCGGCAGGTCCACCATATAGTAGCGAGTGGACAGCAGCGCGATGCCGACAAGTGTCAGTACTGCAGCAAACCCGATCTTTTTCTTCATACGTTTCAGGCTTAGCTCAATTTCGAGTTAGATGACACGCCAGCGGGATTGGCTACATGGATTCTTGGGCCGCGACTTGACGAGGTTTCCGGGCCGACTCCCGAGTGCAGTACAATCCCGCAGGAGCATTCCCTGTGGATCGCCGCGCCTTCAATCTCTCGCTTCTAAGAACTTCGGTTGCTGCATTCGTTGCCCCGCGCCTCGCAGGTGCGGCCTTCGCTGAAACGCAGGCATCGTCCCTTTACGCGAAGGCCATCGTCATTGACTCGCTCTGCGCGCCGTTTACAGACATGGATGCGCCGCCCAGTGCAGAGACGCTGGCCGCCGTGCGCCAGTCGGGCATCACCGCCATTAACTTTACGATCTCTGCACCCGGCTTCGAAGACACAATTGAGAGCCTCGCGGCCGTGCAAGATTTGGTTGATCGTTATCCCGATGTATTCATGTTTGTGCGCAGGCATTCCGATATCGCACGT
>CAWDPB010000169.1:0-7992 GCA_963804075.1 uncultured Acidobacteriaceae bacterium
AACGATCAAGCGCCTCCGCGTTTGAAACGAGATCGGAAATCTTCGTGACATACTTAATCATTTCACGCGTCGTTCCGGCGTTAACCTTACTGATCCAAACGATTTCGCCGCGCTGCTCCGTCGCCTCTATCCATGCCTGCCTGAGCTCTTCGTGAGGAAAGTAATCACCCTCAAAAATCACATTCAGATGCGGGTGCCAAGTGTCCTCTTGCGAGTTGTAGGTAACCTCCAGCGCAACGATGCAGCCGCGAACTTTTCTCTTCCACCGCACCGACCGGCGAAGGCGAAACCACGACGCCCACAGCGACTTCATGCCTTCGGCAACGTTCGACGAGTTACGCTCCGAGAGAACAACATAGCGTAGGGCCGAGTTCTCGCGCGGCAACAGGAAGCGGTCAATCCGAGCGGCAAGAATTCTCGACCGGCGCGCACAGCAGTGCGGGCAAACCCTCACCGAGCAGGAATTCTCGGCCTCCGCCCAGTCATGGCCGTTCCTACATCGCCAGTGGCGGTACATACGGTGGCAATCGGAAACGGCTGCAGCCTTTCTCCGGTGATGCTTCGTTTGTGCCAAGGCTTCCACCAGCAACCCCTGAAGTTCGTAGCGATCCAAAAAACGGAAGTCCCGCCCGAGAAACCCCTGCTTAGAATCGGGGATAAACCCCTCGGACAAAACCACTTGCTTGCGGCGGCGATTTCGATCTGTCGAGTTATGCACTGGTATCAAGTAAAGAAATCAAAACCCTCTCTCGGGGGGCGGCATTTGATCCGCTCCCCAACCTTGCCCAGGCTTTTTTTCTCCGAATCTGGCATTGGTCTGCCGGAATTTCCCGGAAGTGCAATTGAGTGCCGCGAGCTTGCCGTCATCGTCGCGGGTCGCAGAGCCTGGGCAGGAACTGCGTCGCCCGCTCTGGGATTTGAACCCGCGGCACTCAACTCCAGTCCCGCATAGAACTTGAAACGACGCTTTATCTCGCTCGCGTCCATCGCGCGCACCCACTGGTTAACCAGCTCCGGACGCACGCAGTGCACGCGCACCATCTGCTCGGCGACGGCTTGGCGGAGAGTTCTCATTGGTCGCCCGCCGATGCCATCTTCCCGCTTGGCTGTAGGTGTCCACAGGGAACGGCGAAGAGCCGGCCGTTAACGAGGGAAAGGCGGAACCCATCCGTGCATAGACGGCACGAACGATTTATAAAATTCCGAGTTTTTTTTGGGAGTTTTTTGCGGTATGCTGCATTCGTTGATGACATCTGGGGTGTCCTCGACACGGTTCGACCAGCGGCGCGGGAGTTACGATCCTTGCGCCGTTTCTCTTTTTCAGGCAGACGCGCGAGCTTTCGCTGGAGCGTCTGCGACCGATGGGCTCCCCACTTCAAACAGTGAGGCTTCGCTCGGAGAAATTTTGGGACCGAATTTCACTGTGCCCGGAGGTTTGCCAGGAGGCGGCGCATCGGTTTTGCGAGAATTCCAATAGCGTGCCTGCCTTACCCGGTTACCGCATCTCTTTGAACAAAATTCCTGACGCGGATCGATTTGATCGAATTTACGCGAGCAATCCTTCGCCGCACACGTGAGACCTTTTTTTAACGCGTTACCCATGTGAGGCACGATATAGTTAACGCGTGAGAATGTCAAATGAATTGTTTACTAAAGAGATGCGAGGCGGGAAAACCAGCGCCGGAAGCGGCGCGGAAGGCGGGAGAAACGAAAAAGCGGAAAGACTAGCGAGGTAGGAGTTCCAAGAGGCAGCCGTGCGGAGCTTGCAGCGCCAACCCCACAATCAAACCAACAAACAAGCCGAAAATTCCAGAGCCAGCGGCGAGCCCGCAGCAGATCTCGGCCCTGACCATGTACCGCCGAGGCCGCGGAGTTTTCTTCGCCTTCGGAGTGACGGGCCGGGGGCGGCGCTTCATGTGAGCCCTACTCGACCGCTTTCAGTTTCAAGTCGTAGCGGTGTGCGAAGCCGGGCGCAAAGGCTTTCGTCTGCCCTCGAAATTTGTCGGTGATCTCAAGCCGCTTCCCTGCTTCGATTTCCGCCGTGCGATTTTTCTTCCAGGCGCGGACAAGTTTCGAGAGCGTCTTGTCGGCTTTGTCGTAGAGTTCTTTCGCCTGGGCACGAAGAGACTCGTGCTCGCGGTACAGATCGGCGACGGATTTCGGTTCCTTGGCCATCGGCTCAATTCTGCGGTGTCCCGCTGTTTACCCGGTAGATGCCGAAGGTCACCTGAGAGTCCGGACGTGAGAGGATGAGTTTGTTAACAAACCGCTGTGAGTTTGCTAACAAACTAAAAAGAGAGGGAATTATGGGCCGCCCGCGCCAACTTCAAGTCTGCTGCTCCTCGCGCTGCCTGCGCGAAATTCAACCGCAAGAAAAAGCCGTCGCGCTGACGATCTTCGCCCAGACGCTCGGCATGGGAAAACGCCGCACCTCAAAAAGCGAGCGGCTCTTCCTCTGCCCGCAGTGTGCCTACCGCGTTGCGGGTGTCGAGAAAGAGCCGTCAAAAACCGCTCCATTCGATTTGTCGATTTTCAAAGTCCTGCTCGACCTGGTTGGGGCCGATCCGGACGTTGCGAATGCAGGATGGGAGTTACTACAGCGGAGAAGGGCAGAACTTCTTTATCAGGCCACATTACCCGAAGGCGAGATTCTTCCGCCCGTGAAGCGGCTGAAAGAGGCGAGCTAGATTTTCACGCCCAGCGTGGCGACAAACGCCTGCACTTGCGGCCACACAGCTTTCAGATCGGTATAGACTTGCTGGTCGAAGGAGATGTTCAGGACTTGGGTTGGCGATTGCGCGGCGCTTTGCACGTCGGCGATGGCTTTCCCGACCGCACTCAGTACGACGCCGAGCGCGCCCGCGACTTCGGGGATTTCCGCGTTGGTTTTCGCGACGAAATGCAGCGCAGTTTCGGCTGCAATCTCAATATCTTTTTCGATGGTGACGAGAGCGGGCTTGATAGACATAGTTTCACTTTCCTCCGGGTTTTTGAATGGTTTCTAAATTCGTTTTCAACTCTTGCTCCGCCTCTAGTTCAGGCAGTACGACAAACATGCCCTTCGTGAGCCGCGAGGATTCCTTCCTGAATACAACCGTCATCACCACGGCAGAAGAGACCATGCCTGTCCCGATGGCGAAGGCGAAGTTATCCGCGCCGATCAGCGCGAGCCCAGTGACGAGCAGGAAGGAAACGACGGCGGAAAAAATAAGCTCGAACAGAAACCGCAGCCAGAGCGCGATCGAGGACTGCTCAAGTTTGCCAAGAACGAACTTGGCTAGACCTTGGAAGGGGTCCACTGAATTACTGTCTCGGACTCTTTGCCAGCGCGTTCACCACGGCCCACACTCCGCCGACCGCGACTGCATTCTGCGGATGTGAGGCGATATAGGCGTTGACGGACGGCGTGAGGAACAGCACCAGCCCCGCACAGGCCGACGTGATCCACACCCAATGACCAGAGATAAATTGCTTCATTGCCATGCTCCCGTTTGAATTTGTAAAGCCAGCCGATCCGCGCGCGCGCCCACTTGCCGAGCGTAGCGGAGTCCGAGTCCGAATTGCATGTTGCCTCCTAGGTTTTTTGTCCTGCGAGAATTCTGGTAATGCGCAACCCGCGCGAGAACTTGCGCGGGATAGTCTTTGTTCGATCCACCGTTGTAGGCGAGAAGCGCTGTCTCGGCGTCGCCATGAATCGAGAAACACTTCTGCAATTTCCGGCAACCGTACAGCACGCCCTGGTCCGGATCGCAGAGTTCAGTGAGGAAGCGGCCGTCGAAACCAAACTCGCGCGCGGTCTGCCCCATGATCTGCATCAGCCCGAAACTTGCCGATCGCATCTGCGCTTCGGTGTGACTGTTCAAATTCATCGGCTCGATGTAGCGCAAATAAAATGCGGGCTCGTAGCGCACGGCCCATGGGTTCCACTCGCTTTCCTGTTCGCACACGGCGGCGACGAGCGCGGGATCGAGCCCGTACTTCACTGCGGCCGGCGCGACGAACAGAAGACGGAGCAACGGAGTCGAGAGATCGGGCAAACTCATCAGTCGGGCCAGGGCAGGGTTCCGCAAGCGCCGGTGCACACGTAGACCGTTCGCGTCAGAGCGTTGTCGATCGAGATGAATGCAGTGTTTTTTCCGAACTGGTCAACGCAGTTGCCGCTGATGCATGGGCCGAGCATCAGGCCATCGGTAGCCCAGTAGCTGAAGTAGTTGTTGGTGCTTGATCCGGTTCCAACTGCGTGCGACGTGGCGCAGCCCGTACAGAGCGCGAAGTTGTGATAGTCGAATGTGCCATAAGGCGGCGACGCCCACGGGCATGACGAGAACGTCGAGGAAATTCCTCCCGACGCCGATGGTCAGTTTTCCCGCCGTGTCTTTGTAGGGGTAGAGCCGCAAGCCTTCATCGCGGATGAGCTGGTCGGTTAAGTTCACGATCACACAGAGAGAGGCTGGATTTGCGGGGAAGGGAAGTGGTAGAGTGTTCGGCCTATCCCACAGATAGGTCACTTGCAAGGGGCCGCGTTTTCCTGGCGCGGCCCCCGTTTTTTCCTTAGTACGCTATCGCCGAAAATTCAATTACATCTCCCGGCGTAATCGCAGTCACAACCGTCAGCAGGCATTGGGTCGTTGAGACCGATGTGCCCACAATTAGGTTGGCAGGATGAGTCTGGTCGGAAGCGGAGCAGTGCCAGCCGTTTGGAGCGACGATCTGCGTTGTGGGGTTCGTTCCTGTTGCGTAAGTCCCCATCGTGATCGTGGTTGAGCCCGTCGTCGCCGTCGCGGTTGTGAACCGGCCTGCGGTGGGACCGCCCGTCAAAGAGGTCTCGTTCAAGCCGCCGCTGCTGGTGAAGGGAGCGCACGAATCAAGTCCGGAGCCACAAGAGGAAACGAAAGCGGGCGATAAAATCGGTGTGCTTGCCGTGACGCTTCCTGTCTGCATTTGCAGGTCATCGGCGGCACTGTCGCTGAAATCAACAACGCCATTACGAAAAGTCGCCACATCGTTTACCGCGTCGCCAAAGATCGCGGAGGAAGTCGCAGGGGACGATGCCGCTTGCTTCAAGAACCCATGAATCCCCTTCAAAATCGTAGCAGCTCACGCTGCTATGAGTCCCCACCGACGAATGCAACATTCCGCAGCCGTCCCCATAGCTGTCTTCGTACCGATGGTTCCGTCCACACCCGACTTGCCCCATTACTACCTGCCCATTTGGCGCGTACTGCGCTTGCGCGAATCCAGCAGCGAACACGAGAAGCAAAAGAATAAATATTCTCATCGGATCAGCATCCCTTCTAAGTCAAGAATCAGAAAATCACGAAATCATAGCACGCCGGGTTGGTTGAGAAGTTTGGCAAATTGATAGTGAATCCGACGCCCGGTGTTTTTGTGGCTTCAACGATGGCAACCGCGCTGCTGAAGTTTCCACCGCTCGCGCAAGTCACTCCCAGCACACTCCCTTCATCGCTTACCGGCCATACATTAATGATGCTGGTCGAAGTAACCGCGCTTGTATTCACCGTGCAAGTCCCACCGCTCGCCGCTACCGCGCATGAGAATGCGCCCGCTGTAGTTGCCCCACAGGAAACCACAGACGGAGATGCCGAGGTTCCCGTGGCCGCACACTTGGGAGTGATGGTGATGCCGGAGAAGATTGCCGCGCCGCCACTGCCGCTGCCGCTTGCGTAGTTTGAGGTTCCAGGTCCGGTTTGCGCCAGCGCGAGAAGCGTGAAAGCGAGAAACGAGAGAAAAACAATTCGCAGAGTTTTCATAGAGACTTTATATTTACAAGTTGTTGCCGATGGCGGAGCAGCCTTAGTTCGCTACACAGGCGGCGTTCGCCTTCACCGCTGCGGTCGTGTCATTGGCCGCGTTCGTGGTGATGCGCCATTCGTAAGTGTTGCCAGCGGAGTAAGCCACTGACAGCCCCGTTGCACTGCAAGTCAGGCCGGTGCCCAGCGTGCAAGTTGCGGCGGTGGTTGAACCGTTCTTGTAGAGCGTCACCACACCACTACCGGAGTTTACACCTGCCGTGCCAGCATTCACGTAGATGGCGGAAACGGTGCAGGAAATCGGCACCGGCAATTCGACGGCGAGACTCACAGAAACGCCGCACCCGACAACGACTGTGGACGAACTCGTAATGCTGGTGAACATACCCATTGCGTAAGCCGTCGTCGTCGAGGTTCCGACCGCGCTGTTGCAATATCCCGGCATATGAACGGCGACATTGGCATCCACCGAAACCGCGCCCGTGCTCGCGACACTCACCGGAGCCGTGCCGCTCAGGCCCGCAGAACCGACATTTGCGATGGGAATTCCAGTTCCTATTCGAGCCGCCGCGAGTGTGCCGCTGGAAATGTTGGAAGCGTCGGTGGTATCGGTTGTCGCCGAGTTTGCGAGGCCGTTGGATCCTGCGGTTAGCGTGCCGAGCCCGATTGAACCGCTCGTGGTGATTGTGCCGCCCGTGAGTGGGGAAGTTGCCGTGATACTCGCGACTGTGCCCGAGCCAGCCGAGTGACAGTTTCCGTCGTAACCGAGATATTGCGTTCCCGAGCAGGAAGAAAAAAGCGCGGTGATGTCGGTGTAAGCGGCATTCGAGAGTGCGCCCGTCGTCGTCGTGTTCTTGACGATGCCGGTCCCAAGCGTCGCCCAGTTCTGATTCGAGCTGCCGAGAGTCAGCGTCGCCGTGTTGCTAACTCCAGTGCCCCCGTTCGCCGCCGAGACTGGCGTACTCAAGCTAAGGGTTCCGCTTGTTGTGATCGGTGAAGGGCTGGCCGTCAATCCCGTTCCCGCCGCCACGCTGGTCACTGTGCCCGCGCCGCTCGCCGAGTGACAGCTACCATCCGCTCCAAGGTATTGCGAACCGCTGCACCCGCTGAAAAGCGCGATTACATTGCTCGATGTTGCCGGGGTGATGTTCGTCGAAGTCGAGAAAGCCGCCAGCGGCGTGCCGCTCGTGTAGCCGGAAGAGGTGACGGTGCCCGTGCCCGATCCGGTGCCGAAAGGCCCAACCGTCGAACCTCCATATCTCGCGTACAATCCGCCACTGGTGATCCAGAGATCGCCGTTCACGGGCGAACTCGGTGCCGTTCCTTGCCCAAGATTCAATCCCGCTTCTGTCGTCGTCGAGGCCGGAGGAGTTAGCCGCCCGAGATAGTCCGCTTCGTTGTGCGTTCCGAAAAAGATGCTTCCGTTGCCATTGCCTGCGGTACTGGTTGGCAGCAGGTGAACACTTGCGCCGATGGCTCCAATTCCATTCGAGCAGCCGCCATCGGCTACAACCGACGCGCCATTCCCGGAACCGTTGGAAGATCCGCCCGCGACACTTCCTGGACCGCCACATGCGGAGCCGGTTGCCGCCCCGCCTAGAATCTCCATTCCGCCCGCGTTATTGCCCCCACCCGCGGCGTAAGAGTTTTGAATGATGACGCTACCCTGGCCTGCCCCGATTCCCGTGTTGAAGTTGATCCCGGTCGCAATCTCTTGAATGTACTGGCCGCTGCCCGTCGTGTATTGCCAGCCGACCGCCGGGCTCGTGATCGCCTGCATCGCCGAGTTGCCGATTGCGGATGAACTCGTCCAGAGCGGAAAGAAGTTTGTAGTGCCGCTGCCGGTGACGCCGCCCGATCCGCCACAGGATGAGCCAGTCGATCCGATAATCCCCGAGGAGATGTTTAAGCAGCCATTTGAGAGGCCCGCGACCGTCACCGTGCCATTTGCCGCTACGCCAAATTCTAGAGTGCCGGAATTATTCGAGAGGTGAAGGAGATCGTCGCCCGTAGCATCGCCTTGGCCCGCGAAAGGGATGCCCGCGAATCCGGGGGGCACATTCGACTGAACGCCGGTGTTTCCCGCGATCAAATAGTCCGGCGCGCCAGTCATACTGCATTGCAACGCCCCGAATTGAAGCGAACAGTTGCCCGTGTTGCCGTTCTGCACGTAAAGCGTGCCGATGCCAGTAATACGTAAACGCCGAAGAACAGGGACATA
>CAWDPB010000170.1:0-14299 GCA_963804075.1 uncultured Acidobacteriaceae bacterium
TGATTCCTGCGTCGCGCACGTTCCGCGCTTGCTAAAACCTGAACACCCCCTCGTAAGGACGTAGGAACCGGCTGACACCTCGGCGCGCCAGAATTCATCGCCACAGCAGAAACGGCTCCCTGCATTTTGCCAGGCCCGAGCCCGAGACAAAACACTGAGGAGCCGCAATAAACGATGGCGCGATATCGAACTGCCGCACAAAAACGTCAACCCTTTTGCTTCTGTCGTCAACCCTACGGCTGACGAGCACCAGATAATATCAGGAAGTTTGCCTTTGGCAAGTGCGAAATTTATCACCGTGTAATAAACGGGACCGAATATGACCGGAGGAATTCGGGTATCTCGACCTGGCGCCCTGGCCTCGTCTGCGTCCGGTCGCGGCAAAAGGTCGAGTCTGAGCAGGCTGCTGAAAAACACTAGAAACAGAGAAAAAGGGAAGGGCACGAGTTCCACTTGTGCCGCTAAGCCGCTGAAAATAGACTTGCGCTTCAGCGCCTGAGGGCCCTCGTCGCGGTCTACTGGACTTTCTTCGCAACCGGTTAGACAGCCGGTCCATTGCCAACCGCCCGTTGCCGAAACGATCGCCTCGGGCAAAAGCTAACTCTTTGATAATATTTGAATAAGCCGTGTCTTCAATCACTCCTATCGGACTTTCAGATAAGCAGGGAGCGTCCGAGTTTCGGGCCGCTCACCGCCATGGCGTGGTACGGTCAACTGCCCGCTACCTGCTGAAGACCGAAGTCCATACCTTCGCCTTCTCCGTGGCCGCCAATGCCATCCTGTCGTTCTTTCCGTTCCTGCTGCTGCTCATGACGCTGATCCGAAAAGGCTTCCATTCGCAGATCATGTCGGATGTGGTCGAGAACCTGTTGCGCGACTACCTGCCCACTGGCCAGGAGTTCGTCATCCGCAACCTCAATGCGCTGGTCGCCTCGCACCATCGCGCGCAGGTGTTCTCGCTGGTGATGTTGCTGATCAGCTCGACGGGAATTTTCATGCCGTTGGAGGTCGCGCTCAATCGCGTGTGGGGATTTCCCGAATAACCGCTCCTACGTGGGAAATCAGCTCATCTCGCTCGGACTGGCTTTTGCCTGCGGTGCTGGCGCTTTTATCGGTGGGCTTGACCGCGGGGAACGTTGCGATCGTGAAGAGCGCGCTGCACGGCTACGGAGCGTGGTATGTACAGCTGGTAGGCTTCGTCACCATGAAGATGTTTTCGATCGCCGCCAGCATCGCCATCTTCTTCCTGGTTTATTGGCTGCTGCCCAATGGCAAAGTCTCGGCCCAGGGGGTGCTGCCGGCGGCCGTCATTATGGGATTGCTGTCCGAAGCGGTGAAGTACATCTATATTCTGGCGCTTCCCTACCTGAATTTCGGCGAAGTCTATGGCCCGTTCGCCATCTCAGTGAGCTTGATGTTCTGGGCGTTCTTTCGGGGATGCTGCTGCTGACGGGCGCGCATCTGTCGGCCCGAAGGCTCCGTGAGTCGTGAGTTGGGGCGAAAGAGTCCGTTGGCGCGCACCAACAGTGCTCAAAACTAAAACGACCCGATTTCTCAGGGCCTGTTTCGAAAACTTGATTACCTGTCACCTTGATCATCGGCAAGGCTCACCATATCCGTCAATGGAAACCGGGGCTACCGCAAGTCCTCAAGTCCTCGGTAACCGTCCCTATCGCGCTGCGTGCGACTGGCACACATATTAGGACCCGGTGCCCTCACATTTTCCAGCGCGTCGCCGACTTCGGAAAGCTCTTCTCGATAAACGCGAAAACTCTCGCTGGCTCGACTTTGAAGATCGGTTCGTTCATCGCTCGCGGGTCCATCTTGTATTTCTTTTTATATGCAGTCGCGACGCTCTCCAACGCAGCCTTATCGACCAGCTCCCGCGCGCGCCCTTCAACGATTACAGCTTCCGCACCCTCGTCGTTTGTCACGGTGCAGAAGGGGTTTGCCGCCAGATTCTGGCCCTTGCGCGACTTCCGCCCCGTGGAGAAAAAGAAGGCATCGTCCACCCAGACGCCCCACACCGGCATCACATGCGGGCGCGCTCCAACCGCACGAGTCCTTCTTGAGCCAGCCGTTCCCGGCTGAAGTGTTCCCGGTCGAATCGTCGCCAACCAAAATGTCCGGCAGCGGTTCATCTTGCGCGCGACCCACGTCCACGGCAGCAGACCAAGCCCATCCTTCGGCCCGACAATTCCATAGCCGGGAGCGAAAGGACGATCCGCCTGTGGCTGACTCTTGCGCGCGATTCTAGGAGAATGAGTCCGAGAACGGCGCGCTGCAGATTGGGAAGTAGTGCGTTTTGACATGAAACGTCGTGCCTTGTCGACCCACAATTAATACACACGCTACCGATGTCGCGCGTCAGACCTGCGGCTTGATCGCCGTATCGGGCGCCAGGAACTTTTCCTTGTGGCTGCCATCGCAAAACGGCCGGTTCGCCGAACCTCCGCAACGGCAAAGCGAAAACGCGGGTTTGCCAGTCGTGTCGTATTTATTGCCCTCTGCATCGACCAAATTGACCACCCCATCCGGATCTTCCACTCGGAAAGGCCCATTCGGCCGAACCGTAATCGTGACTTGTCCCATGAATCCTCCATTGAAGATGCGAGCTTTCAAACTATCGCAAGATGAAAGAAGTTGCCAGTAGCCAGTCGGAGAGTCGGCTTAAGGCTTAAGCTTCAGGCTTTGGGCCTTCGGACGCTCGGCTCGAGAGCCCAGAGCCTACTGGCCAACTGATTTCCACCGATCCACCGCTTCCCACCAGATCAACTTCGTCCACTCGTCAAACGTGGTCTTCGCCCACTCGCGGTACGTCCACCAGGCATCGCCAAAAGCCGCCGCATTACGTGCGGCCGCGACGCTCCAGTGATATTGCGGCAGCCGATGCGAAAAAATCGCCAGCGCCCGCCGCGTGTGATAGTCCGAAGTCACAAGCAGCACACGATGCGCTCCCAGCGGCTGAAGGCAGCGTACCACGTCTGCGGTCTCGGCGACCGTCGAGCGGCCTTCAATCGCGCAAATCGACGTGGACTCGCCTCCGGCAGACTGCTGGCATATTTCTGCGCGATTCCGGTCAGAGGCACATCGTAAATCCGCTCGCCAGCTTCCGCATCCAGCACAAGGTGCGGCGCAAATCCCTGCCGCAATAACTCCAATGCCCGGTCCGGCCGCGCACTGGTCTCCCCAGCCAGAACCACGATGGCATCGGATTTTTCAGGATTATCGACAACCAGGATACCGCGCTGCCTGCGTCGCCAGCGAGCGCTCCAATCGTCAGACACCACAATCGACAGCCACAGGAATCGCATCTCACGCGCATGTTACTAGGAACACGGTTCTGCGTCGAATCTGGTTACCGCAGTAATGCGCAACCACTCCCTCGCATAGCCTTCCCGTCGATTTCATACGACAATTTAGGTTCCGGAACAATCGCAACCAGGGTGCTAGAATTCTACAACAAATATGACCACACAATTTGACCGCTTCTTCGCTCTTTTCCGACCTCAAAGGCCGCATCGCAACTCGCCAGGCGCGCGTAGGAATCATCGGCCTCGGCTACGTCGGGCTTCCGCTCGCGCTGCTTTACAGCGAGCAGAAATTTCCGGTCACTGGCTTCGACATCGATCAGCGCAAGATCGACACACTGGCCAGCGGAGGCACCTATATTTTCCGCATCACGCCCCAGGAGATCGCCGCCGCCAAGGCCAATGGCTTCAAGGCCACCGCAAATTATTCTCAGATCAGCCAAATGGACGCCATCATCATCTGCGTCCCCACGCCGCTGAACGAGTACCACGAGCCAGATCTCAGCTACATTACCGATACTGCCCATGCGGTAGCGCCGCACCTGCGCGCCGGCCAGATCGTCGTCCTCGAAAGCACCACCTACCCCGGTACCACCGAGGAAGTACTCATCCCGATTCTGGAGAAGGGCAACAAGGCTGGCCTGAAAGTGTCGCGCAACGGCAATGCCGCCGAAACAACGAATTCTGGGTCGCCTTCTCACCTGAGCGCGAAGATCCCGGCAACACGCAGGTGGCTCGCCCCGATATTCCCAAGGTGATTGGCGGCGTCGACCCGCAGGCCAGCGAAATTGCAGCCGGTTTTTATGGCTCGATCTTCCACACGACCGTTCCCGTCTCATCGCCCGCCGCGGCTGAGATGACCAAGCTCCTCGAAAACATTTACCGCTGCGTCAACATCGCGCTAGTCAACGAGCTCAAGATGCTCTGCCTGCGCATGAATCTCGATATCTGGGAGATCATCGACGCCGCCGCCACCAAACCCTTCGGCTTCCATCCGTTCTATCCCGGCCCCGGCCTCGGCGGACACTGCATTCCCGTCGATCCCTTCTATCTTTCCTGGAAGGCCAAGGAATTCGATTTCCGCACCAAGTTCATCGAACTGGCCGGCGAAGTCAACGTGGCCATGCCGTATCACGTGATCGCGGCCACTATCGGCGCGCTCAACAAGCACAAGAAAGCCATCAACGGATCGAAGGTTCTGGTGCTTGGCGTCGCTTACAAGAAAGATATTGACGATCTGCGCGAATCGCCTGCCCTGACCATCATCGAACTGCTGCAAAAGGAAGGCGCGACCGTCAGCTACAACGATCCCGTACTTCCCCTTCGTGGGCCGCGGCCGCAAATACGATCTGCAGATGAAGTGCGCTCCGCTCGACAACCTTGGCCAGTACGATTGCGTGCTGATCGTCACCGATCACACCGATTACGATTACAAGAAGATCGTGAACGACTCGAAGCTGGTGGTCGACTCGCGCAACGCCACGCGCGGCATCAAGAGCGACAAGATCGTCCACTGCTAAAAACAAATTAAAGAACCCGAGGGTGCCCCATCCTAACGCCGCGCATTTTGCGGCGTTAGGATGGGTTCGCCTGCTTCCGCAGGCCATTACCGAAAACCTGCTGATCCCGAACGCAGCCTCTCTCTATCCGCTATGCTAGTATGTCGCGTTGGACAGGGCAGGCATCTGCCCCGCGTTCATTGCACCCAAGCGTTGCGACCATGAAAGATACTCTCGGAGTTCTGCTGGCAGGAGGGGCCGGCGAGCGCCTTTATCCCCTCACACGCGACCGCGCCAAACCCGCCGTCACCTTCGGCGGCAATTACCGCATTATCGATATCACCCTCTCCAACTGCGTGAACTCCGGCCTGCGCCGCGTTTACATCCTGACCCAATACAAAGCGCTCTCGCTCAACCGCCAGATCCGCGAAGGCTGGAACATCCTCGGCCGCGAAATCGGCGAATTCATCGAGATCCTGCCGCCCATGAAGCGCGTCAGCGACAACTGGTATATGGGCACCGCCGACGCCGTTTATCAGAACATTTATTCCATCGGCTCCGAGCAGCCCAAGTACGTCCTCATCCTCTCCGGCGACCACATTTACAAAATGAATTACGGCCGCATGCTGCAGCAGCATCAAGGATTCCGCGCGCCGACGCCACCGTCGCCACGCTGCTCACCGAACCCGCCGAATGCCGCCATTTTGGCGTGGTCGATATCGACCATGACAGCCGCATCGTCGACTTCATCGAAAAGCCGAAGGAAACCCAGATCCGCTCGCCCTACGACGCCAGCAAGATTTCCGCCTCGATGGGGATTTACATCTTTAATACCGACGTGCTGATTCCCGGTCCTGCTCAAGGACGCCGAAGATCCCAACTCCAGCCACGATTTCGGCAAAGACATCCTGCCCAAAATGCTCGCCGACTATCGCGTCTTTTCCTTCAATTTTGTCGACGAGAACAAGAAAGAGGCGCTCTACTGGCGCGACGTGGGCACCCTCGAGGCCTACTACGAAGCCAACATGGACCTGGTCTCGGTCTCGCCTGTCTTCAATCTTTACGATGAAAGCTGGCCCATCCGCACTCACCAGCGCCAATATCCTCCGGCCAAATTCGTGTTTGCGGGACCGTCACGCGTGGGTCACGCTCTCGATTCGCTGGTGTCGGCCGGCTGCATCATCTCCGGCGGCGAGGTCAAGAACTGCGTGTTCTCGCCCGACGTGCGCGTTAACTCTTTCACCGAAGTCGAGGACAGCATCCTGTTCTCGCACGTGAATGTCGGCCGAAACTGCCGCATCCGCAAAGCCATCATCGACCGCGACGTCCACATCCCCGAAGGCACCACCGTCGGCTACGACCCCGAAGCCGACCGCGAGCGCTATTTCGTCACCGATAGCGGCATTACAGTCGTGACGCGCGACTACTCGCTCTTCGAGAATCCCGTCCCGGTGGATTACTTCACCAGCGAATAGAAAACCCGGAGAAGTGTAGCGCCGGCACCTTGCAGGCGGGTCCCAGAGCCTGCCCTGACCCTGCGAAGGGGCGCCTCGCCTTCGGCCACTTATCGGCGGGGATGAGATTATTTCGGTCACATCTCTAGAGCGGCGAGCCATTAGCCAGACAATCCCCGGCTGACTCGCCCTCGCCAACCTTGATCACACCCGACTCGTCGGAACAGAATGTCCGCACGCCCGTCTGATTGCGAGCCACCGGAAAAGCAATGATTTGGTATTTCTGCCCGCCTTCGGAGCTCGCGCAGTTTTCGAGTGAGAAGCGATACCCGTGTTTTTCGCCCGAGGCAAGACGCGCGTCAATGAGTTGAGCACGATCTGGAGAAGGCGCCGCGGCACCGTCGCCCCCGAGCGCCGAGAGATTGCAGGTGAAGCCCGCTTTCGGAAACTCCGTGAAGTAAGCGCGTTCGGCGCTATTGAGAGTTCTTATGCCGGCAACCGCCGACGATTCGTTCGCCGCGATCCGTGCGCGAAGCAGGTTCGGAATCGCAATGGCCGCGATGATCAGAATGAACGGAAGAAAGGCAAACGCCCCGTAGCCCATGATCAGGCCGGCCAGCGCCATGCCGTTGCCTTGCAGCCGCCCGTTGCTCTTACGGATATCGGAACGCCCAATGTGCCCAAGAATGATGGCGGCAATCGCAGGAAAAAAGAATAGCAGGCCAAAGATGCCGGTGATCATGCTGGCCAGCGCCTTGCCGCTTGTGCGTGCATCGGGCACGGGACCAGTCGCCTGCGGTGGATACGAGGGCGGTGGTGTCGCAGCTCGCGGTATCGCCGCGGCAGGTTGGCCGGCGATAGCTTGACCGCACTGGTTACAAAACTGGCTGCCATCCGGTATTGCGGCACCACACTTGGCGCAAACCACGAGAGACCTCCTCCGCGAAATCGACAGAAAACGCTACGCCTGTGGAGAAGAGTTCGTCAATGACTTTCGACGAGCAACCAGGGAGCGTCTATGCAGCCGTTACTGGAGGCGAGGACCACGAGGACTCTGACGGCTGACCGCTGAGAGCTAAGAGGCAAGAGCTTTGCAGCTCGGTTGCATTTGCGGGGTTTATCTCGCGACCATACCGCCAAACTGGGTATCCGCACAGCCGACCTTCTGCACGTTGCAGCGGCTCTCGACCTGCGCGCGGACCGCCTCTACACGTTTGACCAGCAGCAGCGCAAACTCGCGCAAGCACTTCGGCTCAAGTTGAACTGATTGCCTGAGTGTCTAAAAAGATAGATAAACTATTCCAGGTCACCTGTCCTGAAGTCCCGCCGCCGTCCATGCCGGACATGGAGAACTTCCACCTGGCGCAGTTTTTTCCTGATGCGAAAGATCACCCCATAGACATGCGGTTTATGGCCGAACAGCAAATGTCGTAGCCGCTTGCTTTCGCGCGTGATTGGGTGCCGGCTGGGCATTTTGCCAAGCCCTAAAATCGCCACCTTAAGTTTGAAGTTTGAAGTACCATTGGCGCGCGCGCTCGGGTTCTTCCGCGTTTATTTCAATGTACAGAGAAGCTAAATCGCGCTCCGCCCGCGAGGCGATCTTAACGAGATAGGCCATGAAGCGCTTCGAATTCGCGGAAGAACTCGTCCGCTGGCCTGCTGCGGCCCTTGCGCGCGTCCTCTAATCCCTGCCGAATGCCTTCGCGAGCGTCGGCCCGCGCTGCGATGTCCAACAGGCGCTGGTAGGCTTCCGCGTCTTGAACCACCGCCGCAGCCTTCCCGTTCACGGTCAGAACCACCGGCCGCTTGCTCTTCTTAATCTGCTTGAGGAATTGTCCGGAGCGGCGGCGGAAGGTGGTCAGAGGTTGAATGTCTTTGGTGAGATCAAGCACGGCGCCTCCCCGGTGAGCACCTTTAAAGGTGCCTGTTCATTCTACACGAATGAATCCTCTCGCACACTCACTGCTCAGTTTCCGTCGACTACTTCACCAGCGAGCAGACGCACTATGCCTCAACCAATCGTGCACGCGCCTTCTTGCATGCTCGGATCAAATCCTCGTCCAGAGTCGCCAGTGGCGATTCCGAATCCAGAGCTAGGTCCAGATAGGCGGCGTCATAAGACGTTAAGCCATGCTCATGGCTGAGCCGATGCACTCGGTCAAATACGGCGGCAGATGGAACTTGCTGCAGTGCGATGGGCAGGCTTGAGAGGTCGTCGAGAAAACTTCGCACCAGGTCCTTCGAAATGCGCTTGCGTTTTTCTCCAACCAGCAAGGCGTTCAGAACTTCATGCGGCCAAAATGAGGGCGCGAGCGCTGTATCGCCCCGCTTAAACATGTCGGCCACATGGCTTGACAACGCACTATTTTCATCGGGAAAACACCATGTCAAAACAACGGAAGCGTCGATGACGAAGCGGCTCAACGGCGGCCTTCATTGATCAGGTCTTTGATCTTGAGGCCGCGCAGGGAGAGATTGTGGCGTTTGCCAAAATCGGCCAGCCGTCCGGCTCGTTTCGCGTCTATCTCATTCTGTTTTGCCAGCAACTGGTCAGCTTCAAGAGCCCATTGAAAGGCACTTTTGTTAGACTCGTCGTAGGTACGAATGTCGATTTGCACGCCGCCTTGCTTACCAATCGTGATTTCCGGAAAGTTGGGCGCATTCAACGTGACCTTGCCATCACGCTGTCCAATTTCAAAGTGCACGTCTGGGCGACCTGCGATGATCTTCTGGACTACCTGCTCCTGCCTGTCCCGGCCGGGAACACACACAGGTGTCGGTCGTCCAACATCCCGGAGGGGAAGCTCACGCCTTAGCACATCGTTCGGTGTATCCTCGAACGGCCTAGCTTTGCTTTTGAGGTAGGTCCAAACATCATCGTCAATTCGAATTGTCGGCATCACTGGCTCCTTTTAGTGCAAACAATGTTCATATGTTACATTGTTACACTATTTCCGTCAAGAGCGCGGACGCTGACCAGGCAACCCTCAATCTGCCGCGCGGGTCCTGTCACGCAAACAAGAATTCCTTCGTCCGCAGCTCCTTGATCGTATCCCGCAACTTCGCCGCCTTCTCAAACTCAAACCGCTTGGCCGCTTCCCGCATATCGCTCTCCAGCTTCGCGATATAAACGTTCAACTCCTCCTGCGATTTGAACTCCGGAATCCCATCCGCCTCAACGCTAGTCAGGTCCATGTAGTCGGCGGCGATGATCTTGGCCAGCGTCATATCCAGCGGCCGCACAATCGATTCCGGCGTGATCCCATTCGCCTCGTTATAAGCCTGCTGGATTTCGCGCCGCCGGTCGGTTTCATTGATCGCCTTCTTCATGGAATCCGTCATGCGATCGGCGTAAAGAATCGCTCGTCCATTCAAATGCCGCGCGCACCGCCCAATCGTCTGAATCAGCGATCCCGCCGAGCGCAAAAAGCCTTCCTTGTCCGCATCCAGAATCGCCACCAGCGAAACCTCCGGCAGATCCAACCCTTCGCGCAGAAGATTGATCCCAATCAACACATCGAACTCGCCCTTGCGCAAATCGCGCAGAATCTTCACCCGCTCCAGCGTCTCAATCTCCGAATGCATATATCGGCACTTCACGCCCACTTCGCCATAATACTCGGCCAAATCCTCGGCCATGCGCTTGGTCAAAGTCGTCACCAGCACCCGCTCGTTCCGCGCGACGCGATCGCGAATCATGTGCAGCAGATCGTCAATCTGCCCCTTCACCGGACGAATCTCCACCGGAGGATCGATCAGCCCCGTAGGCCGGATGATCTGCTCCACCACCACCCCCGCCGACTTAGTAAGTTCATAAGGCCCAGGAGTAGCCGACACATAGACCAGTTGGTTAGTCCGATGCTCAAACTCCTCAAACGTCAGCGGCCGGTTATCCAAAGCCGAAGGCATCCGGAATCCATACTCCACCAGCGTCTGCTTCCGCGACCGGTCGCCGTGATACATCCCATGGAGCTGCGGCACCGTCTGGTGCGACTCGTCGATGAATATCATGAAATCGCGCGAAAAATAATCCAGCAGCGTCGGCGGAGGCTCCCCCGGCATCCGCCCCGTAAAATGCCGCGAATAATTCTCGATCCCGTGGCAATATCCCATCGCCTTGATCATCTCCAGGTCATACATCACCCGCTGATGAATGCGCTGCGCCTCCACCGTCCGCCCCTGCTTTTCCAGTTCAACTTCCCACCACGCCAGTTCTTTCTTGATCGACTCCACCGCCGACGCCTTCGTCTCCTCCTTCATCACATAGTGCGTCTTCGGATAAATCGGCAGCCGCGCATACCGCTGCTTCACCGTCCCAAACAGCGGATCGATCTGCGACAGCGACTCAATCTCATCGCCAAACATCTCGATCCGGTACGCCATGTCGTCATACGTCGGATAAATCTCGATCACGTCCCCGCGCACCCGAAACGTCCCGCGCCGGAAACTCCCCTTCGCTGCGCTCATACAAAAATCTCAACGAGTTTTTTCGTGATATCCCCGCGCTTGATCTTCTGCCCCTTCTCCACGAAACAGCATCATCCCGTAATACGCCTCAGGCGACCCCAGCCCATAAATGCAGCTCACCGAAGCCACAATCAGGCAGTCCCGCCGCTCAAACAGCGACCGCGTAGCCGAGAGCCGCAGCTTGTCCAGTTCGTCGTTGATCGTCGACTCTTTTTCAATGTAGAGGTCCGCCGCCGGCACATACGCCTCGGGCTGGTAGTAGTCGTAGTAGGAGACGAAGTACTCCACCGCATTCTGTGGAAAAAAGGACTTAAACTCGTGATAGAGCTGCGCCGCCAGGGTCTTGTTGTGGGCCATGACCAGCGTCGGACGGTTCGCCGCCTCGATCACCTTCGCCATGGTGTAGGTCTTGCCCGACCCGGTCACTCCGAGCAGCACCTGGTGCTGTTCGCGGTCAAACACCCCACGGGTCAAGGCTTCTATGGCTCTGCCCTGGTCGCCCTGCGGCTTGTAGTTGCTGATAAGGCGGAAGTCCATTTTTCCCATTATAGGAGACGAGACAGCCCGAGGAGAGCCGGTTTTCGGGCGAAATCTACTCGGTACAAACGTGTAATTTTGGCTACGTAGACCCTGTATATTGGAAGTTTGTTCTAAGGTGTTTACCCTACTCCACGAGCAAAACTCCCTGCGGAGCGCACCGCAACCGCCTGAAAATCCCGGTCTCTCTGCCCCGTAATCCTATGCTTTTCAGTGGAAAACGCCACCGGTATACGCTTTTTCACATCTTGTTAACCTCCAGCCACTTGATTGGCCGCGTGCATGCACACTCGTTTATGCATAGAGGCCTGAGTTCGAGTTGCGCTTGCGTCCCGAATAGGCCACTTTCGGCGGCCGGCGCGGCTTTTTACGAGGAACAAATGATGCAAGAGACACCCAGCCCGATGGCTCCGCGCGAGCAGAAGATTGTTGATCTGCTGCTGCAAGGGTGCGATAACTCTGAGATTGCTCGCGACTTGAACATCGCCGAGCGCACTGTCAAGGCTCATTTCAACCGCCTATTCGTCCGTTTTGGCATCAAGGGCGGCATCAAGCGAGTCAAGCTCGCGACACTACTTTATAGGAGGCAATTATGGCAGGAACAGCAACGGGGTGCCTCCGAGGCCCCAACGAACGGGAACACTTCATCATTCAACGCGTAGCCGAGGGCTGCAAGAACCGCGAAATCGCCGATTCGCTCGGCACCACCGAGCATGTAGTAAAGAACTATCTGCGCCTGATCTACGACAAGCTCGGCCTCTGGAATCGCGTGGAATTGGCACTGTGGTATGAAGCGCGCCAGTTCGAGCGGGTCTATCACGCGTGATCGCATTGCATAATAATTAAGAATCAAACCCTCCCCCAGTTTTGCAAACCGGCGGCCAGTGAGAAATCATCGGCCGCCGTTTTTTTCACTGAGCAGAATCTTGAAGGAGGAAGCGCGTTTTAGAGGGCAATCTTTGTTGGCAAAATGTCCACTTTAGTAGAGGGTACTAAGGTGGACTCTTAAAGGACTTTCATAGGGTACGAAAGTAGACAGAAAAGGCCCAGGAACTTTGTCGGATATAGGTCGGTTTTATGATATATGGAAACTGCGACCGCGAAGGGTGGGGCGCCCGCGGGCGTCGTAGAGGTTAGAGGTCAGAGGTCAGATTGCTGAGGTTAAGACCCGTGCGAAGGTCTTCCGCGTTCTCCCCGACCTTGTAAAATCCCCGCTCAAGCCAAAGATTGGGATTGAGCGGGCCACGTCGAGAGGCCAACAAGCGTCAACTCGCTACGCCTATGCGGCCGATGCCGACCCCGGCTTTGCGGGCGCGAGTGCGAGCAGCGCCACACCCACAACCACCAGCGCCGGTATGTCACCCATCAGATGTCCGTGTTCGCCCGCATTCTGGAATGCCTGCACGGTCATGATGGCAGCGTGCACCAGGCTCGACCACGCCGTGAAGGCGATCAGGCTACGATTCGCCGCAGGGTTCCGCGCGGCCAGCAGCAGGAAGACACCGAGTGTGGCATACACGCCGAGGATCATCTGCTCGTATTCCAGTTGATGAGGCTGCCATCGCCACCCACTCGGCCATAGAAACATCATCAGCGGATAGACGCCCAACAAAAAGATCAACCCCACCAGCACCAGCACAACTTTCAGTGCCCGTTCTCGATTCATCGCGCCCCCTTGTGCGATACGACAGTTTGGGCAGAAATCTTAGATTTAGTGAAACAGCAAGTCAAGCCGCGAAGAAGGAAAGGAAATTGGTCGGGCGGTCCCGATTTTTCAACGAATGAACGTCCCGTCCGGTCCCCGGTTTTTCCCGATCGAGCAGTTAAGATTTTGCCGCGCTCCAACCATCAGGAAGTGAGCGTCCCGTCTGGAAGCTGTGAAAAAATTGATTTTCGAAGTTTGTCGGCATCCTCTGAGAAAAAACTTTGCGTTTAGATGACCACAGAGCGACGTTCGGAAGTCGACGATACATTTTCGATCCTCCGCGAAAATTCGAAAATCGATTTTTTCACATCTTCCTGTCCCCGCATTTCTTTCGGACTAGCGGGCCTTTAGTTTTTGTGGGAAAACAAAATCAAAAACCTCAAGATGCAAGCAGTCGTGGAATCCCACGTTTCGAAAACCGCGAAACGTGGGGCACACTCATTACCTGGGCCACCCGCGGCTGCGACAAGGCCGGAAACAACAATGGCCCCGCCTATGCGGAGCCATCGAATAAATCCGTAGTGCGAGAGCACTCTGTCCGTAATCAGTATTGGTCGACGGCAATCTTGTGTCAAGTTACTTGAGGAGATTATCTCTGTGTTTTCTCCTCAAACGAACTTCTCCACCACAATCGGGGAGAATGGACCCGGTGGGACTCGAACCCACATCTGCGACTTGGACAGAGTGCTGTGCTCCCATTGCACCACGGGCCCTGGTCAGAGTGTCGCGGGCCGCGCGGCTTCCCGCTAGGCGGTCAGTCACACCGTTTTTGTGATGTTTCCAAATTGGGAAAGCGCAGCCGCGAGATGCCCGGTTGATCAGTTAAGCTCTTGCCGCGCTCGTACTATCATGAAGATGCTTGGCAGGTGGCGTACCAACTGGCAACGTTACGAGCCCCGGATGACTACCGGGGCTTTTGGTTTTACCCAGCGTGTGCGGATAGTCCACACCCAACGCCAGCCCCGTGCGGATGATCTCGGCCTTCGTCAGATGGATGAGCGGAGCATGGATCGTCAGGGGATGGGAACCCTCAACCCCATGCGTGTTACCAGGTTGCCGGTCCGCTGAAACGCCTCGATGAACTCGGGGCGGCCATCCGGGTAGCCGCTGTAATCGAGTGCATTGGCGCCGATGAAGATGTCGGTTTGATCAACGGTCGATCAGAATGGCCCGAGACTGACCGACTCTGCCCCAGCCAAGCCCGTCGTCGAGTTGAGACTCCCGTTGGCCGATCGCTGTGGCAACGGGCTCCAGTGCCAGGCAAATTGCACTAACGGCCTGACTACGTGTACAGCAATACGTACGCTCGCCCCCCCCCCCCCCCCC
>CAWDPB010000171.1:0-14684 GCA_963804075.1 uncultured Acidobacteriaceae bacterium
GACGACGGTTCGTAGGTAAACCTGCCCAGAGCTTTGTGTGCGATGAGTTCTCCGCGATAGGTCACGGCCAGCGAGCAGCCAGGGAATGCGCGGGCTTTGATGGCCTGAGCAAGAATCGCGAAAACGCTCTGGAAGCGTTCGTCTTGTTCGCCATCGCGGCGCGCCAGGAACGAGAAACCATCGGGCGAATTGGAAGCCGAGGTCAAGAGCAAACACAGTGTAGCGCGGAGAGTCCCTCCGCGCCGCCGGCAGTTTTCCCCGGAGTGTTGCGTTTCAGGATGCTGCCCAAGGAGTGCCTGGGAGCACCTATTCGCTTGAGAGTCGTCTTGCCGGTCGTGTAGAGTCACAGCATCCGTGAAAATCAGGCCTGCCACTCTTCTCTTCGTTTTGTGCAGCGCGTTCGCCTTTTGCCAGCCGCCACTTGACTCTCGCCTGTCAGTGGTCGACCCCATCGTCAATGACGCGATCGCCAGACAGCAGATCCCCGCCGCCGTGCTGATCGTCAGCCACGATGGGTACGTTGTCTACCGCAAGGCCTATGGCGACCGTGCTCTTGTTCCACATCGCGAGGCGATGACGCTCGACACCGTCTTCGACTGCGCCTCGCTCACGAAGGTCTTGGCGACCACCATGGCCGTCATGCAACTCTGGGAGCAGGGCAAATTTCGCATGGCCGACCCGGTTGCGAAATATTTGCCTGAGTTCGCACAGAACGGCAAGCAGGACATCACGATTCGTCAGCTACTGGTGCACTACTCCGGTTTGCCCGAAGACCTTGACCTCGCCAAGAAGTGGGAGGGCAAGGACACCGCGTATCGCATGGCCTTTGAAATCGCGCCCGAGCGGTCTCCCGGTTCAGCGTTTGTCTATAGCGACGTCAACTTCATTGTGCTGGGGGCTCTGGTTGAGCGAGTGTCGGGCGAGTCGCTCGAAGAGTATACGGCTAAGCACATCTTCGCACCGCTCGGCATGAAGGAGACTCGCTTTCTACCGCCGTCTTCATGGCTCCCACGAATCGCGCCGACCGAGGACGACGAGCACCATCCTCTCCGTGGTGCCGTGCACGATCCCACAGCTCGTCGTATGGGCGGAGTTGCGGGCCACGCTGGAATATTTTCGACCGCCGATGACCTGGCGATCTTCGCACAAGCTCTGCTTGACGGCGGACGCGGCGTGCTGACTCCGGCCACCATCGCAAAAATGACTTCGCCGCAACAGCCCGCGACCAGTACAACACTGCGCGGCTTTGGATGGGATATCGACTCCCCGTTTTCGACCAACCGCGGCGAACTGTTACCGCTAGGCAGTTTTGGCCACACGGGATTCACCGGCACGTCTTTGTGGATCGATCCTGCGACCAAAACGTATATCGTGCTGCTGACGAATGCCGTCCACATGAACACGGTTCCAGGACACGAGAAGGGAAGCGCCGTTGCGCTGCGAACCAAGGTTGCGACCGCGGTTGCCGCGGCGCTTGCGCTTGATCCCGCCGATTCCGAGAAGATGCGCATCGCATCCATCACCGGCTACAACGAAATGCAAAGCGCGGCGCGCAAGCTGACGGTCCGCAATGGCAAGGTGAAGACCGGAATTGATGTTCTTGAGGAATCGCGCTTTGCCGCACTGCATCCTTCCAAAGGTGGTGCCTCGCGCAGCGTAGGGCTCCTCACGAATCAGACGGGCATCGATTCCGAGGGCCGGCGAACGATCGATGTGCTGGCGAGCGTCCCGGGAATTTCTCTTGACGCTATCTTTAGCCCGGAGCACGGAGTCACGGGCACGCTCGATACCACCGATCTCAAGAACGCGAAAGATGCGGCGACAGGGATTACCGTCTTCAGCGTGTATGGAGGAAGCGATGCCGCGCGGCGTCCTCCACCTGACGTGCTGAAGCGGCTGGACGCGGTTGTGATCGACCTTGCCGACGCCGGCGCACGCTTCTATACCTACGAGACAACGGTGGGCTATTTCTTGGAATCGGCGGCAAAAGCTGGGATTGATGTCATCGTGCTCGACCGGCCCA
The DNA here is from genome assembly GCA_963804075.1 of uncultured Acidobacteriaceae bacterium. GTDB lineage: Bacteria > Acidobacteriota > Terriglobia > Terriglobales > Acidobacteriaceae > Acidiflorens. The sequence continues at coordinate 2,024 of CAWDPB010000171.1, forward strand.
ATCCGATCACCGGCAGCTTTGTGCAAGGGCCGGTTTCCGACGATGGACGAGAGAGTTTCACGGATTATTTTCCCGAGCCGCCACGGCAGGGAATGACTTTGGGTGAGCTCGCCATCATGTTCAATGCCGGGCGCCATCTCGGCGCGCGCCTCCAGGTGGTCAAGATGCAGGGCTGGCAACGCGGCGATTGGTTTGACTCGACCGGTCTCGAATGGGTCAACCCCTCGCCGAATCTGCGCGACCTGAATGAAGCAACGCTCTACACCGGAGTGGCGCTGATCGAAGGCTCGAATGTTTCTGTGGGCCGCGGAACCGATACGCCCTTTGAAGTGGTCGGTGCGCCGTGGATCAAGGGCAGGGAACTGGCGGCTTACCTGAATGCCCGTGAAATCCCGAGTGTCAGATTTATTCCTATCGTATTTACTCCGTCATCGGGAACCGCGGCTGGGGAGCGTTGCGAGGGGGTCAATCTGATCATGCTGGACCGCAACACACTGGACGCGCCCGAACTGGGGATCGAGCTGGCGTCGGCCCTGCACAAGTTATATCCAAATGACTTCAAGCTCGACCGGATGCTCGACCTGCTGGCGAACAAGGCGACGTTCGACGCCCTGGCTGCAGGACAGGATCCCCGGCGCATCGCCCAGGACTGGGAAGACGCGCTGCGGCGGTTCGTCGAGCTGCGAGGCAGATATCTGCTGTACTAGAGCAGTGCTCATGACGATATTGTAAATATCAGTCTATATGTACATGTAAGTGCGGGTATGTATGTACAACCATCCGTAAGCCGTTGATCGCAACCGATCCGCTTGGCGGGTGCGTCCCTCCGCATAACACGGGCTGGTGCGTGGCAGGAATGTCCTGAGACCCTGCATCCCAGTTGGCGGCAGCGCGGGGCTCCGCTACAATTTTTTGGTGATGTCCGAGCCGCGTTTTGCCCTTAGTCCGTTTTACCGTTGCGCTGGGCCCAATTGCGGGGTGATGAAAGGTGTGAGCGACCGCTGGTGGATCATGTGGAGTTCGATCAGCGACCGCGAAATTCCCTTAATGCACATCGCACCCTGGGATGAGGAGTTGGCCTTGCAGGAAGGCGCTGTTCATGTCTGCGGCGAAGGATGTGCGCAAAAGTTGCAGTCGCAGTTTATGGATAATGTTCTGGCGAACTGGAAGCGGCGAAAGGCGTAGTCGCGTTCCTGGTGCTGATTGTGCATCGCCAGCTAACTGTTACCGTAGCTGGAGCATCTGAGCAGGCAAACACGTTTTCATTGTTCTGGAAGGCAGGTTTTCGATGACCATCCGCTCGGTTTCCGCTTTCGTTGTTCTTGCGTTCAGTGTGCTGCTGGCCGGCATTGCGGCCGCGCAATCGACTCTCGCGCCCGACGCCTCCGTCTCGCCGGTGGAGGGGGAAAAGCCCAAGCTCACGATTCCTGCCGGGACGAAAGTCCCGCTCGCGCTGAAGCAGGCGATCTCAACTAAAACGGCCAAAGAAGGCGATCCTGTTTACGCCGAAACGGCATTCCCCTTTGTGGTGAATGACCGCATTGTGATTCCTGCCGGCACATATATTCAGGGAAAGATCACCCGCGTGGAGCGTGGCGGACGAGTCAAGGGACGAGCGCAACTTTTGATCCACTTCACCTCGATGATCTATCCGAGCGGCTACACGGTCATGTTGGGTGGTTCTGTAGACAATGCGCCAGGGACGGAAAACACTTCGATGAAAGATTCGGAGGGGACGATCCAGCAGGATAGCGACGCAGGCCGAAAGGCGCGTGACGCGGCCGGTGCGGCCACGACCGGGGCGGTGATTGGTGCGGTGGCCGGGGGCGGCAAGGGAGCCGGTATTGGCGCAGGCATTGGCGGCGTTGCCGGAATAGCCATTGCGATGCTATCGCGAGGCTCCGATGTACGGCTTGAAACCGGCACGTCCATCGAGATGGAAATTCAGCGCGAAGTAACCGTGGATGCGAGCCGCATTTCGGCGGAGACGAGCCAGGCCAAAGTGGCTCAATAGCTATTTCAACGTGAACATCGCATTGACGTGCGCCGTTACGGTCACGTTCTGCGGGCTAAATTCCTCCGTTGGCGCGGGAGTTTGCGCCGTTGCGGCCATTGATTTCATACGCGCCATCGGTGCCATGATGCGGACGTTCTCGAACGTGTCAATCGACGCATAGGAAACTTCGCCCAGAGTTCGTCCACTGGCAGTGGCCAGCGATTGTGCTGAAGCTCGCGCGCGACGATAGGCGTCGGCAACGGCCTTTCCTTTCGACTCATCAGTCGCTTCAAGAATGTAGCTTAAGGATTGGCTCTCACCCACGCTGGCATCGGCCAGTTGCTGCGTAATCGCTCCAACCTTAGAAAAATCCTTGAGCTTTAGGCTGACGCTTGTGGTTACCTGGTAGCCGACGATCCGATGCTTTACGTCCTTCCAGTTATATTGCGGATTGACGGCAAAGAATCCGATCTCGGCCGACTTGGGATCGACGCCGTTGTTCCTCAGAACCTGGCGGGTCTGTTCGGCCTGCTTCGACGCCATGTCGTAGGCTTCCTTGGCGGTATCGCCCTGGGCCGAGATATTGAATTGAATCACTGCGGTGTCGGGGGCCGTTTCAAATTTTCCGTCGGCCCCAACGTAAATCGTGTTGGGAAGCGCGGTCACCGTGGGTGTTTGCGCGCAGAGCGCGCTGCACACGACTAGGAGGCTACAGACAATCAGAATGGGGGATTTCATCGATCACTCCTTTAGCGGCAGACTATTCTATCCCTTATACGCTCCGCTATAGGAACGTGCCGATTGGCGGATATTGCGCACCCGCGGGCAAAATTTGCCCACTGCTGGTTTCTGCGACTTAAGATTTTTCTCTGTGACTCCGTGGTCAGAGGAAAACCAGGACACGACTGAAAGCCTAGCGCTTTACCACGCCAACGGCGGTGCTAGAGACCAGAGGAGTGACCTTTCTGTGAAATGTTGTTTGTGCTGTTGACGTCATCGCGCAAGCCCCGCCAGAAGGCGACAGGAATCTCAAGAAATATTTTGACCAGTTCGGGATCGAACTGCGTGCCGGAGCAACGGATGATTTCCTGCTGCGCCGCCTCATAGGTTTGTGCGGGACGGTAGACGCGGTCCGAGGTCATGGCATCGAGCGTGTCGGCGATCGAGAAGATGCGTGCGCCCAGTGGTATCTGATCGCCCTTAAGCTGCCGTGGATAACCGCTTCCGTTGAAGAACTCCTGGTGTGCGTAAACGATCTCCGCCGCTTCCGCCAAAAACGGAATCTTACTGAGCATTTTGTAGCCGAAGTAGGCGTGCTCCTGCATGATCGCCATTTGTTCGGCCGTCAGCTTGCCCGGTTTCTTCAATATCTCGTCGGGAATGGCCATCTTGCCGATATCGTGCAGCCATGCGCCGCGGGCAATAATGTCGATTGCCTCGTTGGGTAGTTCCATTTTGCGCGCGATCGCGATGGCATAGGCGGTAACGCGGCGGGTATGTCCGAGTGTTTCGGCGTCCTTAAGCTCAAGCGAGTAGCCAAAGGCTTCCAAGGTGATGTCATACGACTTCTTCAGGTCGGTCAGGGCGGCCTTGAGTTCCTTGGTGCGCGTCTCTACAAGATCTTCCAGCTTGGTGCGATAGGCGTCGTTCTCGCGCTTTAGGCGCCGATGTTCGAGGGCACGCCGCACGGTGGCGAGCAGTTGATCCCGTTCAAATGGTTTCAGGAGGTAATCATAGGCGCCGTTGCGCAAAGCCTGGAGCGCCACTGAGAGGTCGTGCACCGCCGTGACCATGACGACGGGCAAATCTGGAAAGCGTTCCTTCGATCGCTCCAGAAGGGCGATGCCGTCCATCTCCGCCATCATCAGGTCGGAAAGGACGAGGTCGAACTCCACGCCCGATTCAAGAATCGACAACGCTTCCGTGCCGCTGGCAGCCTGCTGCGATTCGAACTGCGCACCGCCAAGCATGGACGAAACGATCTCGCGGATCGTTTCTTCGTCGTCCACCACCAGAATTCTTTCCTTGGGCATGGCTGCCTTGAATGTATCGCCCATTCTAGGCTCGAACTGCACATTCCGAAAGTAACCAGTTGGAGACGGAAATCCGGTTATCGGGCAATTGCGCGTGATATTTAAAAAACTTGGCAGTTGTGTCTTCTTTATGATTCCTGTCCTGCCGTTTGGAAACTCGGTAGGCGCCATCTCTGTCCTCGCGATGACGGAGCGGGAAATCGCTGCCTTAATCGTGGTGGCCGTCAGCCTGCTGTTCTTTCAGGCTTTCCGCGAACGCTACCTGCTGGCCTGGAGCGGGGGTTGGATGGCCTACGCTGCCTTCCTCTTCCTTACCCGGGCCGGCGATGTACACCCCGCTTCCAGCTCAATCACGGCGTTTGCCGAAGCTAACTTTGTCCTGGCCATTGCCCTTTTGGCGACAGCCGCCATGATGTCGGCGCAGTCGTGGCGCGCCATGACCAGCCTGATCGCCGTTTCCTGGGTGGTGCTGATCTGCGCAGCCATGCGGCCTCTTTATTTTCCCCATGCCCCCTCCGCACGGCTGGTTTTGGAAGCCGGATGCGGTCTGATTGCCGTGCGGGCGGGTTTCGAACTGGTCCGGTCCAGGCTTGGCGGTGTCGGATTTGGGGCCGTCCTGTTCGCCGCCGGATTGATTACGGTCAATTTGAACCTGCTGCCCGTTCGCTACCGCATTCCGGTCGAGGGGAGCCTGCTGGTTGAGATTCTGCTCGGATCGAGCATGTTGCTGGTGGCCCTGGATAACTCGCGCGAGCGAACCCGGCGGCTGGCGATCTTGAATGAACTTTCAGCGGCGATCGCCCGCAGCCAAAGCCATGCGCCGATGATGCAGGTTGCGCTGGAGAAACTCCATGGAGCGATTGGCAGCAGGGCAGCGTGGTTCCGCCTGATGGAAGCCCAGAGCCTTGTGCCCACGCAGCACATTGGCCTCTCGGCGGATTTCCTGCGTGCGCTCGGGCCTACCGGCATGGACGCCAGCCTTGCCGGGGTTGTGGAAGGGAAACGGGCAGCCGTCATCAAAGCGCGCCAAACGCCGGAGGCGGTGCGCGAACAATTTCGGAAGCTTGGCATTCATCATGTGATCGTGGTGCCGGTGCTCGGCAAAACATCGGTGATTGGCACGTTGTCGTTTGGCTGTTCGACATGGCGGCGCCACAACCGGGAAGAGCTGGAGTTTCTGGAAATCGCCGCGCAGAAGATGGGGATTGCGGCCGAGAATCTTCGCTTGCTGGAGCAGGTCATTCGCTCCCAGCGGCAGTGGATGAACACCTTCGATTCCATCCAGGATTCGATTCTTGCGCACGATACCGAATATAGAGTCCTGAAGATGAACCGTTCGCTGCTGCTGCGATTGGAGAAAGCGCCCGCGGACGTTCTCGGCAACTTGTGTGAGTCGGTCCTTCCGCGAAGGCATCCCTGGCAGGGATGCCCATATTGCGACCGTGGTTCTGGCCTGACCGAAGGCTTCGATCCCTGTTTCGGTGGCCAGTCGGTAGTCTCCACTTCGTCCTACGCGGAGCAAGGGGGACAGCAGAAAGGCACCATCCACGTTGTCCACGACACGACCGAACGCCAGGTGGCCGAAGAAAAGTACCGCTCGCTGTTTGAACAAGTGCAGGAAGGTGTTTTCGTTGCGACACTGGAAGGCGATTTGCTCGACTGCAACGACGCTTTTGTCACCATGTTGGGCTACGGCAACCGCGATGAACTGATGGCTCTCGACCTGGCCAGCGTCCTGGGCGCGAGCGCGCACGAGCGCGACCGTTTTCGCCGGGAACTCGAGGCTCACAACTACGTCCGGAACTTCGAGATGGTGGTGCGCCGCAAAGACGGAACTCTGCTGACGGTTGCGCAAAGCTGCTTTGCAACACGCGATGCGGCTGGCCGCATCGAGCGCTATCAGGGATTTGTTCTCGACATCACCGAAAAGAAGCGCTCGGAAGATGAAATGCGGCGGCGCAACCGGGAATTGAACGCGCTCAACGCGCTGGCCGTCATCGCGACGCAATCGTTCGACCTCGACGAAATCCTGAACCTCACGCTGCGCCAGGTGGTCTCGTTGTTTGCGGCGGAAACGGGATCGGTTTACCTGGCCGGCGAGCCGGAAGGAACCTATCGCAGGCGCGCCAGTTGGGGACCGCGGAGCGAGGCGCGCGGCCGCATGGGTGAGGTGGCATTCCCGGAAGGCTTCGGAGATCTGGTGATGCGGTCGCGGGCGGAAGTGGTCGGCAACGATTTTCTGCCGCATCTTCCGACGGCGGTCGTCGAATTCGTGTGTGCGGATCGCCTGCCGTACTGGATCTGGGTCATCTTATGGAGCAAGGACAAGCCGGTAGGCATCATGGGCGTCGCCAGCAGGGAAGACCGGCACTACACCAGCAACGACGAAAACCTGCTGGTCGCCATCAGCCGGCAATTGGCCACCACAATTGAGAAGGTACAGCTCTACGAGGAAACCTGCCGCGCTTATGAAGACCTGCGCCGCACACAGGAACAGCTCCTGCAGAGCGAGAAGATGTCGGCCGTGGGCCAGCTGATTTCAGGTGTCGCACACGAATTGAACAATCCGCTGACCGCCATTCTCGGATATGCGCAACTCCTCGAAAGCCTTGGGCTCGACGAGCGTGCATCCGATTACGTCGCCAAGCTCTACAAGCAGGCACAACGCACGCAGCGCGTGGTTCAGAACCTGCTCTCCTTTGCCCGCCAACGCAAACCGGAGAGACAGAATGTGGACCTGCGCCGCGTATTGGACGAGACTCTAGCGCTGCGCGAGTACGACATGAAGGTTAACAACATTGCGCTCGATCGCGACATTCCCGAGGACCTGCCCTCGGTGGTTGGCGATCCTCACCAGTTGGAGCAGGTGTTCCTGAACATTATTAACAATGCGCTTGACGCAATGATCGAGGGATCCGGCAAGCGCGTACTGAAAATCCGATCGCGAAAAAAGAGGCGTTTGTCTGTGTGGAATTTGCCGACACAGGTCCGGGCATCAAAGGCATCAATCGGATTTTCGATCCCTTCTATACCACCAAGTCAATTGGCAAAGGAACCGGCCTGGGTCTGAGCATTTGCTATGGAATTGTGAAGGAGCACAACGGCGACATCGTCGCCCGTAACCGCGAAGAGGGCGGAGCCGCGCTGGAAGTGCGCCTGCCTGCGAGCGAAAAGGCGCCGGTCGCTGAGACGGTGGCGCCGGTGCGCCGCAAGTCCGTGCTGGCCGGGCGCATCCTGCTGGTGGAGGACGAAGAAGCAGTGCTGGAGTTCGAACGCGAAGTCCTGATTGGAGCCGGAGCCGATGTAACCACTGCGGCCACCGTCGACGGCATGAGAGAGCAGCTTCGCAAAGACGCTTTCGACGTGATCGTCATGAATGGACGCATGCCGGGAAGCGGCAGTGTTCAGGAGATCTGTCGCCGGATTGCCGCCGATCACGCCGGCATGGAACGGAAATTATTGCTGACGTTCGCCAGCGTGACGGACGCGGAGACTCGCGCATTTCTGCACGAGCATGATGTGCAGTCGCTGGCCAAGCCCTTTGAGGTTGCGGATCTCATCGCGCAGGTTCGCACTGTGATGCAAAAGCAAGATAAACCTGCGCTGCCCGACCAGGAAGTCAAGTCCCTGTCCGCCGGAGCAGGCGCGTAAGTCCGCACCAAGTCTAAAGCTGTCCCTTCAACGTGCGCATCGTTTCCGTAATCAACTTCTCGTTTCGCCGGTACCAGCGCCAATGGCCTTCGCGCTGCGCCTCGACCAGGCCGGCGTTCAGAAGGATCCTCATATGATGGGAGACCGTTGGTTGCGCCAGTTTCACGCGCCGTTCAATGTCGTAGGCGCACAGTCCCTTTTCTTTCCCGATCGAGCTTCCGCCTTTTTTCTTAAGCGCGAGCAGAATACGGCGCCGCGTAGGGTCGGCGATGGCGTGGAGGAAGCGGTCCAGTTTGGGGTTGGGTTCAGGCATGGAAGAGAGACAGCGTAATTCTACTTCTTCACAATTGGATTGTATCCGTCGGCGATCAGGCGGGTGCGCATGGCATCGGCCTCCTTGATGTCCGCGTACGGCCCGACTTGCACATGGAAAAACTTGTCCGCCGACGGGTTATTCAGCGCAAACGCCGGATATTGTTTTTTCTTGAGCGCTTCCACCAGTGAGTCGGCGTCTTCCTGACGGCTGACCGCGGCCACCTGCACAAAATAACTGCCTGGGGCGGGCGCGGCGCCGTTTGCGGGCGAATTCGGAGGCGCTGACCCACTAGGACCAGCAACTGCGCTCGCCGTTGCTGGGGCCGAAGCCGGGCTGTCGACGAGGTTTGTCCCTGCGCATCCGGCATAGCAGCGGCCGTACTGGGCGCGTTCAATCCCGCGGATTTATCCGCGGACGGATCGGCCAGAGACGCCGGTTTTGCAGAGGTATCCTTGCCAGCCGATGGCCTCGTTACGCTGGACACAGCTGTAATCGGGCCGCTCGCTCCCTCGCCAGCCAAAGCCATCGTGGTTTTTCTGCCGAGTGAGAATCCGATTGCAAAGAACACCGCGCAGACCAGCACGAATACAAAAAACAGGGCCAGCATCCGGCCCGCGCCGAGGGTGATTTCCGTATCCTTTTCCGAAGAGGGCATTTTATATGTTTCGATTCACCTTTTTCTAAGTTCCAGAACCTGTCGCTGGCGCAGCCGTCGTTGGCTGGCCTCCCAGCATCTTTTGAAGCCCGGAGAAGAAATCTACCGGCACAGGGAACACCACAGTGGTGTTCTTCTCGACGCCGATTTCGGTGAGCGTCTGCAAATAACGCAACTGCACGCTGACCGGCTCGGTGGCCAGCAAGTGGGCTGCATCCACCAGGCGCTGCGCGGCGGAGAATTCGCCTTCGGCGTGAATGATCTTCGACCGCTTCTCGCGTTCCGCCTCGGCCTGCTTGGCCATGGCGCGAAGCATCGATTCCGGCATGTCGACTTGCTTCACTTCCACGTTGGCGACTTTCACGCCCCACGGCGCGGTGTGCGTGTCGAGAATGCTCTGCAAGCGCAGATTGATCTTCTCGCGATGCGCCAGCAGTTCGTCGAGCTCCTGTTCGCCCAGCACGGAGCGCAGCGTGGTCTGGGCAAACTGCGAGGTCTGGTACACGTAGTTGGAAACCTCGACCACCGCTTTATTCGGATCGATCACGCGCAGGAAGATCACGGCGTTCACCTTCAGCGTTACGTTGTCGCGCGTGATGATGTCCTGCGGAGGCACTTCCAGGCTTCCTGCCGCAGCGACACGCGGACAATGCGGTCGATGGCGCAAACACCAGAATCACGCCCGGACCTTTCGCGGTGCCGAGCAGGCGTCCCAGGCGGAAGATCACGCCGCGCTCATACTCGGCCAGAATCTTGATCGAGCTGAGCAGGTAGATGATGAAGATGACAACCGCAATGGCAGCCACAGGAAACCCAAGATCCGGCATACATGCCTCCAGGCAATTCGCGATTCAGTGTATGAGCGGATTGTAGCGCAAGCGAGCGAGAGCAGGCCGTGAGGGAGGGATGATCGGAGTGTCCACGATGGTGCGGACAGCATTTTGGCGAATCTACGCGCTACGACGATTGTGATTCATCTCTGGAGCGATTTCGGTGAAGGCGAATTCCTGCTGATGCCACATCGCGACGCGATACCGCGTTTAGACCCCCTTGTTGCGGTCTTTTGAAGTCAAAGACTTAGGAGACGATTTCTGCCAGGGGTAATTATCCCTTGATATCACGTAGGTGTTTTGCTACAACAGAGTTGTGGCGAGAATCGATTCGATACTAGCGAAAATCGAACGGGCCAAAAAGCACATCCGTGATTTGGATGTCGAAGTTTCTGCGTTCCTTGGCCCACCCTACCCGTATGAAATCTCGACTAAGCATAACCCGAAGGTCTCGAAGACTGCTCATTATATTTCGAGTCTTAAGCCGATCCGCAGATCATCTCCCTTATTGCTGGGGATGCGATTCAGAACTTGCGGACCTCTCTCGACTACCTGATTGTGCAACTCGTCATAGCTCACAGCCCGCGAGTCGGAGAGAAAAGACTCCGGCGGATCGGGTTTCCGATGTTTGAGCGTGCCGAGCAAATGACATCTAAGACACTGAAGGGAAAAATAGGTGAAGTCAGCCCAGTGGTTGAAAAAAACGTCCTTATCCTGAAGCCCTATAAAGGTGGGAACGATGATCTCTGGGGACTCCACGAGCTTAACAACCTCGACAAACACCGACTGCTCATTACAGGCATGTGGCACGGCCCCACACATATGGGCTATTCCATGGACATCAAAGCGAGGACGAAAGCCGGTGCCGTTATTCCCGATGCCTTGAGAGAATTCACGGCTTGGGGACAGTACCCCAACCCCAAACCTCTCAAAGTAGGCCAGACAATCATATTGACTGACGCCGATCCTGAAGCACACCAGGATTACAAGTTTCTCCTCAATATAGCGCTCAGCGAGCCGGAGGTTTTCAAGGGTAAGGCGCTGGTTGAAACGCTGAATGGTCTGGCTGATCTTGTCGCTAAGATCGTATCCGACTTCGCTCCGCTTCTCTGACACACTCCCGTCCGCCCCGGCGTCGTGCTAAACTGACGCCGTGGGGACGGGCATACGCTGATGAGCCGCCAAGCACAGAGCGATCAACCCGGAGCGAAACGTGTTTTGAAACCGTCACCGGAAGTGGCGGTTAAAATGGCTCCTGTATCGCGGGAGTCATTCCACGATCTACTGCGACGCGCGGCGCAGCCAATTCAGCGACGCGCTTCAAAAGCGAAGTAAAAATCAGGTTGCCCTGATCTCTCCGATTGTATCTAAACGAGTATTCGTCCAAGTAGGACTGCAAATATTTTTGCTCACCTGATGGTACACCCCGCCGATCCCACGCTTCACTAGCGACCAGAAGCCATCAATCGTGTTAGTGTGAACGTCACCCATGACGTAGACGCCAGCGCTGTGATTGATCCGGCGATGATCGTATTCGTTCCTGTGCCGCCCAAGGTCATCGTAGGACGGATATTCGTCGGAGAAGATCACGCTCTTAGGCAGAATATATTCTTTGATAATCGGCATGAGCGTCTCACTTCTTGCGGTCGTCAGCGACGATGGCTATGACAGGGCCCTTGCGCTCCACAATTCCAAACACCGTGGTTTTCGGCTGTCGCCAGCAGGCTGGACGGCCTCGAACACCCTTGCGTTTCCGCCCATGCAAGTTTCATCCATTTCAACCGTTGGTCCCTCCAGTTGCATTTCTCCCTCGGAAAGCAACGAGCGAATCTGGCGGAACATGCGCCATGCGGTTTTGTAGGTCACTCCGGTTTCGCGCTGAATCTGTTTTGCGGAGATACCGCAGCGCGTCGAAGCCATCAGGTACATGGCGTAGTACCAGAGGCGCAGCGATGTGCTGCTGTGCTCAAAGATCGTTCCGGCCATGGGCGAAATCTGCGTTCCGCAGTGGTCACAGGAATAAACCGGACGCCCTGTGATCTTGTAGTGCTTGCGATCCTGCTGGCATTTTTCGCAATAGGTGACGCCGCCGGGGAAGCGTTGCTCTTTCAGGTGCTCCAAGCAAGCCTCATCCGTGGGAAACTCCCGCTCAAAATCTAGGATCGTGTATCGTAAGTGCTTTGGAATCGTTTGTCTGCGGTTCATATCGTTCACCGAACACAGACATTATGACAGAGAGCTTACGTGATGTCAAGGGATAATTGCCCTGCCAGGTCTTTGAGGAATAACGACTTACTGTAATGTATTTATTTATCAACAAGTTAGCGACTATATTGGGGTGTTTTCGCGCCAGGTCTTTGGGGAATAAGGACTTACGGGACTGACGGGGTATACGGCGCGAGTAAACTCAGGCGGCCTACTCGGCAGTCGCATTTTCCACTTAAGCCAACACAAGGCTTGAGTAGGCCACCGGCCACCGCGGAATCGATGGTGGGGCACTCAAGCGGGGTTGTGCAGGGCACCGGCCAAGGCCTTCGCTGATTCAGACCGCCGACGCATTTCTAGAGGACGGTGCTCTATGGCGGTCTGAACAGTTGTGCTGGCTCAGCGTGAAATGGAGAAGCGACGTTCTCCGTTAGTGTAGATTCCGCCCCTGCGGGGCGGGGATTTTCGAGGCATTGGGGTCTATCGTCCGATGACTTTTTGCCGTTGTCAGTGTGCAGCGCGAGAACATTGACTCCCGCGCTGCTAAACATCGGCTCGATGAGCCCACCGGGCTATCCCTCGGCATGGTTGCGTCCCCGCAGTGCCCGCTTCCGTTTCGTCCGGCAAGATCATTGTAACTCCGCAAGACCTGCCGTTTTCTCTAGATCCAGTTGGCCCGTGATTCCGCCAGAGCCCAGACCTGCCAGACCCGATTCGTGTGTGTAACCGAGCCTGTTACCGACAATTACGAATCTAGGCTCAGCGAATCACAGAAACTCTTTCAATTTTCTCGGGACCTCGTGTAGCCGAACCCGGGATGACGGTGCCGTCCTTATCCGCCAATGTTCCATCAGCGTTGTACGGGCCGCCGATGCGCCAGTTTTCCCGCTGGTAGAAAACAACTTGCACTGGCGGCCCATGCACCCGACGGTGTGCAGCGGTCACGGCTGTTAGCACCTTGGACTGCTGATCCCG
>CAWDPB010000172.1:0-14296 GCA_963804075.1 uncultured Acidobacteriaceae bacterium
GAGGAAAAACTGTTCACGGCAGGGAGCGAGAGTTCGCCGCCGAGAGCCGGAGGCCAACAGCCGCCAGTCGGGAATTAACCGCTAAAAAATGCTTGGATCGCGGCGCGTCAGGATGACGCGTTCCAGGGAATGTTCATTGCCGACAAAAATAAAGTTGTACGGAGACCCGTTCAAAAGCGCTCCCAGAACGTCGCGCGCCGAACCAGGCCCTAGCTGTAAAACCACCTGTTCCTGCTCGGCACCCGACGGAATCGCTATTTCAGCCTGCGTTTGCTTTTGAACTTCAAATAATACTTGTGCAAGCGTTGCGTGTTCCGCGTGAATACTCAACATCCCGTTCACGTACGAGACGTTCACCAGTGGTTTCGGGGGTTCGGCGGGCAGTTCAGGGGCGTTACCTGAAACTGCCGCATTCACGGCTGCTGAATTCGCCGCTGGCGGATTAATTGCCGGAATCACTATCGGCGCAGGAGCGTTCATGGCAACTGCGTCAGCCTTTGGAGCAATCGCCGGAGTGAACGGACTGTTAATCCGCTTGGTCGCGAGAACGGCTCGCTTTGAGGCAGCGCCGGCGCTGGGTGGTTTCTCATCGGGAAACACATTCGTCACAGGCGCCGGCCTGACTGGCTCTCGCGCAATCGAGATCGTCGCAAACGAGCCGATCGGAGCCACGGCATTCCGGACAACCGGTGCATTCACTGTCTCTTTCACCAGCGCTGTTTGCCGTAGTTGCGCGGCCACTGGAACTGCCGGCATCGGTGGTTCTTTTCGCGCCGCGCTCGCCGCTCCCAGCTTCACCACCACTGCATTCCCGTCGGTTGAGATGTGGTACTGCTGGGCCTCGCTCAAGTCGAGCACAATCCGCGTAATGGGAGGATTGTTGAAGAAAAGCCCGGAACGAATGGACTTCAACGCGCCGCGATTGACCGTCAACGCACGCAGTTGTGCCGACGGGTGCGCGCCGGGAAAATCGACCACAATGCGATCGGGGCCGGTCACCACCTGAGTGTTTGGCGAAACGGGTGCGCCCGAGGTCTGGATTTCGACCTCCATCGCGTCCGGCGTGCCACGCACAACAACGTGCTCAATTGTCGCGTCCTTCTGTGCAGCCAGCGGTCCTGCCAGAAGGGCAGTAGAAAGAAGAATGGCGAAATACGACGTGCGTGACATGGGATTCTAGTGGAAGTTTAGCAGTTGTGGTAACCAGCTGAATTACTCGGAAGTCGTAATACTAAATTGCAGAGTCGGATGATGCGGGATGTCTAACCTCGGACGGGGACCAAAGCCTTCGTCCTGCGATAGCTCCAACCGATCGCCACCAGGCCGCTCATCAGCAGGATCATGGTCGGGGGCTCCGGCGTCACAGGCCTCTTGGTGTGAACCTTGCAGTTCTTATCCTCCGGTACCATAGCGCAATTCTTGGGAGGCAAAGGAAGGTTGAAGCCTACGTAAGGAAAGCTGAGATTGCTAGCAAATAGCTTGGGCGAACCGGGCTGACCGGCGGGAAGATCGGGCGCATTCAACACCGCCCGTACTGGCAATGCAGGCCCCATTGGGTCCAGGGCTACCGGCTGGTCCAGAACATCCTCTTCCGGCTCCTCGTTTGAGACCTCGGGCTTCGCCGTATCCGATACCTGGTTACCGCACTTAGCCCGCGCCGTGATCTTGCCATCGGTCAGCAGCAGTTCCCCGGGCTGTAGCCGGATCCGCTTTTGCGTCCAGAAGACAGTGTCGCGGATGCGATAGGAAACGTAAACCTCTCGCGGCTGCTCGACGCGGACAAAATGTGCCTTGCTAAAGTCGAAATGGGCAAAATGGCGGGATATGGCCTTATCGCTGGCCTCCGCCTGCCGCAGAGCTTGTGCGCTCTTCAATCCGCCGGGCACTACGGAGTAGGGATAAACACCCGGAATCCGGGAGACATACTGGTGGCGCTTGGTTGTCTGCTGAGATACAAAGCCAAGATCCTGGCGCGCGACACGCGCCCTTGCGGCTTCCTGCCAACTCTGTTGTGTTTGTTGGGGCGAATCGAGGAAATGTGCACCCGTTTGCCAGCCCCAAATAGCGACCAATACCGCAGCCGCTGAGATGATCAGAATGCGCTGGTTCCGCAGATGCCGGCGGTACCAGCCTCGCCTCCGTCGCACACCCTGGCCATTCGCACGGTCGTTCAGAAAGCACTCTCCTTGAAACCTTCAGGGGCAGTCAGGCAGAAAACCGCCGCCCTACTTATAGCATCCAAACAGCCAAATTGCAGCTCACGGAAATATCGATTTAACAAGTTCAAATACAACAACTTAGCTAATACTCAAGGAGTCTCCTATCGCCATTCCACAACCCTCTTCCGGCACAAAGACGGAAAAACCTTGCACTTCTTCCCCAAAGGATATTCTCAACTCGAGAAAAGTCCCAAAACGACTCATTGGGGGGGCTCGTTCGAGGGGTGCTCGCCCGATGGAGGCATTTTGATACTACTACAACTGTGCGCCTGAATCCAGGCTTTAACCTGTTGATGAGCCGTCGCCACTTCGTCCTGCGTCAGTTCCGTGGATAAGTTCTCCAGCATCGCCTCGCTATTCAAGTCGCCATGAGCCAGGGCGAGATCGTACCAAAAATAGGCCTTGTTGTAGTCTTGCCGAACTCCGCGGCCAGCCCAGTATTGGCCTCCGAGAGAAGACAATGCCGGCACGTACTTCTGCTCGGCGGCGCGCAGGAACCAATCGTTCGCGTCCGTATCGCTCTGGCGCACGCCATCGCCATTGCGGTACAGCGTGCCAAGACGCCACTGCGCTTCTGCATCGCCCTGCTCGGCCATTTTGCCCAGCTCCTCAGGCGTCGCTCCCCGCAGTTTCGTCGCCTTCGGACTCGGAGAGGCGTCCGCAAAATCGACATCGGAATACTGAAAAAAGGAAGGCACCTGCCAGCAGAGAATGGCGATCGCGGCCAATACGACCGATGCAAATAGAATCCGCCGATTCCGTATGCGACGCTTGTACCAAGTCCTTCTTCGCCGCACAGGCAACAAGGGCTGCACGGATTTTTCACTCACACGGTCATTCAAAAAACACGCTCCAGGAGTCTTCGCACGGTTACAGCTAACTCCCCTCCGGCACCCTAACATCCAGAGCGTGGCGCAGTGGTGCGCAACAACCGCTCTGAATGCAATGATTTACCCGTTGCACTGAGATGGTAACAAGGGGAGCGGTGAATTTCACCCGAAAAATGGAAAAAGACGTTACTTCCTGTTCCCTGGATGGTCCCAGCGCGCAATCGGCTCCCTGACACGCTTGCTAACTATCGGACGCCGCCGGTTCGGCTTCCAGTTCCAGATCGTCAAATCCCCGCCATTTATAGTAGGCAATGGAGACAATCCAACTCAGCCCGAACAGACCCACGATGAAGTAACCCAGCGTGCCAAAGTGACCGTTGAGTCTGGCGACTCCGTCCCAGAACCACCCCTTGAGCTGGAAATGGCCAGCCAGAAGTCCAAGAACCTCGATCCCTCCAACCATGAGGGCCACCACCACCGAGACGCAAGTGATCGTCATGTTGTAGTAAAGCTTGCGAATCGGCTTTACGAATGCCCATCCGTAGGCTCCCAGCATGAGGATGTTGTCGGTCGTATCAATGAGCGACATTCCCGCCGCGAAGAGCACTGGAAAAACCAAGATCGCCCAGATTGACAGCCCTTTCGCCGCTTCCGCGGCGGAGATCCCCAGCAGGCCAATCTCAGTGGCCGTATCGAAACCGAGTCCAAAAAGAAAGCCCAGCGGATACATGTGCCAGCTGCAGCGGATCATGCGAAACATCGGACGAAACAATCGGGAAAGGAATCCTCTCCCGGCAAGCAGCAGGTCGAAATCCTCCTCCACATAAGGCTCTCCGCGGCGGACTCGCACGAATGTGTGGTAGATGGAGCGCAGCACGAAGAGATTCGCGATGGCGATCGCGAAGAGGAAAAAAGACGAGATCAACGTCCCGGCTACACCCGCAAGATTTCTAAAGGTATCGAATCGATGTTGCAGCAGCAGCGCGGCTTCCGCAATCGCCGCAGCTCCCAGCACGACCACCGTGGAATGTCCCAGCGAGAACATCAATCCCACCGCGACGGGCCGCTTTCCGTCCTGCATCAGCTTGCGGGTGACGTTGTCGATGGCCGCGATGTGATCGGCATCCACGGCGTGGCGCAGCCCAAAACTGTACGCGAGAAGAGCCGTTCCCAAAAGCACCGGGTAACGATGGAAGGCAAAGACCGCCCAGAACCATGCACCGGCGTTAAAGGCAAACAAGGCGCCGTAGATGGCCACGATCCGGCCGCGGACATTTTCGCCCGCATCGTCGAAGAGTGCAGTCAATTTAGCCTTCATCGGTTGTCGCCTATGCTGCGCACTTCAGTCCTCAATCTTCTGCCTACGATTCTTTCCCAAGTAGTAAGTGAAGTTCACGCTCGCATACGAGGGAATCCGAACGCCAACCACCTCGCTCACCGGGTTTGCGGGCACCAACAAATTCTTCCCAAGACCCACTCCTCCAGGTATATACGTCGTAGCGAAGTTTTCCGTGGTCTGTCCGGTCCAGGCGCTGGCAATCATCATGTTTACCCCAACGTTGATCCTTCCTTCCATGAACGGCCTCGCCAGCGCCAGGCGAAACTCCTTATTCGCAACGCCGAGGCAGTAGTAATTGAGTGCCTCCGCGTTGGGGGTGCCAACGCCCACACCATTGGGCCAATAGCTGCTCTCGCTGCAGCCGTTACCAACGACCTTCCCGCCCACGTACTCGAATTCGCCCTTCGCCTGCAGGTGGAAGGGCAGCTTTTGATACGTTCCAGTAAGGTCCCCGATCAACCGCGGCGCCTCTGACACAACGGAGAAGGGTGTGTTTACAAGACGTGCATCGGCCTGCTCGAAGGTAGCCTGCAGCGATCCATGCGGGATGACATGCCGCAGAGTAAACGCAAGATATCGAATTCGCCCAGGCCCCAGGTCGAACTGTAGTCCCTGATCCGGATCGATCTTTCCGTACTCGGCGGTTTGCGTCTCATGTCCTAGCGTCAGCTTAATGTCCGTCTTGTTAAACGTCTTACTTGCAACCAACTGATACGAACGCGCCGTCTCCACCGGATCCACGGTTGTTGAGTTGTTTAGCGCTCCCACTCTCGGATCTTCCGTGAAGAACGACTTGCCAAAACTGAACGCGATCAGCGGAACGTACCACGACTCTTCGGGAACGATCGTGATTGTGGCCTTCGGCGAATTTACGCCCACCAACTTGTTCGAGGAATTTGCTGACGTGACCAGATCCCGATTGTCGATGAGGATCTCGTCGCGCCGCCAGCCTAAGTAGTAGTGAACATACTTGCTCAGCTCGCCCTCCCCGGCAACATACGGCGTTATTGGAGCGACAGTCACATTGTTGCCATCGATCTTGACGAAGGGGCCGTAGTTGTATGGGGCGCTCGGATTGAAGAAGTTGTAATGGTCGAGATCGTCGCGCCGCGGCGCCTCGCGCTCGTAGTCGGTCCCGGCCAGCAGCGTAAATTCTTTCGCGATTCTGTTTACATACGCCGCACTACCGCCGGTCACGGTGCGGAACTCGCTCTGCCGGATCAGCCCCAATCCAAAATCGGAGTAGAGAGACAGGTTATAGGTACGGAAGAATCCCGAAAGCTGCAACTGCTGACGATCGCCGAGCTTCCAAACATCGCTCAGCGCCACCAATACAGTATGCGTCTGATCCTTCTGCCGGGGATCAATCGTATCGGGATATTCTCTCCAGCCGGCCGCGGCATCGACGGAATTGAATCCGTAAATTGTCCTCAGACCCGCCAGGTGGCCGACGCCGTAGTAGGCGATGCAGAAGAGCGTCACCGTATGATCGCCGGCGTGCCAGACCCGCCCGCCGTTGAATTTGAATTGCTTGCGGTGCTCAAGACGGTCGAAGAACCCGTTGCCGAACGAGCCTTCCAGCGCAACCCATGAATCCGCCGACGGTCTCATCCCCGCCGTGGCCGTAATGTCCCGGTAGTCTCCCGTTAGCGTAATGAACGGATCGAGGTGCGAGCGCAGCCCATAGATCGCCGCCAGGTTGAGCGCGTGATTGCCCTCGCGCACGCTGTATGCGCCGCCATCCACCTGCACGCTCTCGACTACACTTGCAATAAAAATATTCGGATCGGCATAGCCGTTGCCATGAGCATTGGCTGAAAGATTGTTCGGCACCAGGTAGCTGCCCACCTGGATGTATTGCGCAATTGGCTCGCCGTGATCGCCTGCCACGCCCGGCGCAAAGTACTGCGGCGCCTTGATGCCGCTCGACGCCGTCTCAATCGGGTAGCCGGGAATCGAAATCGGCGCGCCTGGGCGACCGGGGTTGGCATCCAGCAAATCCTCCGAAGCGAAAACCTTGATCGCCGGATCGGGTGAAAACACGTCCAGGTCATTCACGTCGGCGGTAACGCTGACTACTTCGCTGCGTTTCGAGAGCGAGTTCAGTTGGATTTCGATCGCTTCGTTATCGTTTGCGCGCAAAACAACAGGACGGCTGACGGAACGAAATCCTGCGGCGGCAACTTTTATTTCGAACTGGCCCAGCCGTGGCGACTGGAGCTTAAACACCCCCTCTGGCCCCGTCACCGCGGTGCCGGCGGCGCGTTCTTTTCCGTCCGCATCGTGCTCGATCAGCGCGACCGCCGCACCCGGCAAAGGCTTCCTCTGCGGATCGAGAACGCGTCCGCTCAAGCTGACTTCCGCGCTCTGCGCCCACAGAACTAATGGCAAGAACACCACTAGGGAAAAGCCGGTTTTCAGCGATGGCATGTTACGTTTTTGTCCTTAGTGCTACAGCCGGGCCAGAAAGACGTTGCCACCCAACTGCAATGGAACCTGCCATAGTAGCACTGTTGTTTTCTTCGTGCTACGGCTTGGCAGGCAATGTGGCGCCGTCGTCCCGCCAGTCGCCAGGGGCGATCCAGCCTAGTGGAAGAAACCAACCACCGCTTTGGGGGTGAAGAGGCCGAAACCCGGAGTTTGTTCTAAGAGTGAGGATGAGGGTGGGAGTGCGAAAGCCGCTGCCCATTCCGTGCGACCACGTCAGGCGAACTCATCACCAACCGTCCGTGCTGCACGCCCTTTGCGCTAATAAGGCGATCCGCCAGGTGCTGGACTTCTTTTGACTTCCCGCGGAGGATTACGACCTCAAGGCAGCGTTCGTGATCCAAATGCGCATGCAGCGTCGAGATCACGATTTCATGATGGTCATGCTGGATGTCGGCCAGCTTTTCCGGCAGGAGCCGCTTGTGGTGGTCGTAGATCAGAGTAACTGTGCCGACCACCCACGCGTTCGAAGCCACCACCGCCGACCCGACCAAACGGTCGCGAATCAGGTCGCGAAAGGCCTCCGAGCGGTTCTCATATCCCTGATCGGCAATATAAGAATCAAACCGGTGCAAAAGGTCGGAGTTGATCGAAACGCCAATCCTGCTTAACTCTGCCATAACATTGTTCTTTCCGAGTGCGGGTTCGCTTGAAAGACAGCGTAACACACTACGATGGAAACGTAGCACTCAGCTGCCCCCAATGTCCTTAGCCTCCGGGCGGAAAACTGCCACTCAGCCTGTCCTCAAACGAACTACAATTTTGTTCGGCATCCCACCGTGCTCTGGCGACATGTCATTTTCGCCACGCTCTACGGCCTGTCGTCCTGGGGATTGGCGCTTTCGCCACCCGACGCGGCCCCTCCCGCCCTGCGCGCCGCCGTTCCGTTGCTGTGTACCGAGAATAATCTGGCCTTCCGCACCGTTGTCCGCGGCACCGGCCTGATCGCCAATAGCGGTGGCACGCTCCTAACCGCAGCTCACGTGATCCAGCAAGCCCGCGCCAACTGCACGCTAAGCGTCATGGTCCCCGACGACGAATGGGTTCACACCGGCCGCTTGCGAAGGTTTCTGCTGGCGCGCTGCCACCTGAACGAACTGCTGGATCTGGCAGTCTGCCGCATCCAGCCGGCGGACAATGCCAAGGACTCGACTTTAGTCCGCGCGGCTCAGCTCCGCTTCCGTCAAGTCACACCCGGAGAACCGGTCTCGGTTGTCGGTTTTACCGGATGGCTGCTGGTGCCGCTCGTGCGCAGCGGACGCATCACCGGGTACGAGGATTATCGGCGTCAGGACGGATGCCGGTGCGACTTCGCAACCAACATTGTGGCCGTTGAGGGCATGAGCGGCAGTCCGGTCATCGCTCCCAACGGGGAAGTCCTTGGGATTATCACTCAGGCGGGTAAGGGAAGATTCCGCGGCACTTCGTTTGGAGTCACATTCGAAGAAGCCAGGAGTTTTCTCATCGCGGAAGGCATCGTGCCCGCATCGCTTCACGAAGCGATTGCACCATTGCCACGAGCCAGCCGCTAGGCGCTTTTCTCCTGGCTGCCCACGGAATTCAGGAGTTTCTCCGCCGCTTCTCCGGGGTCTTGCGAAGAGAAGTTTTCATCCAACACTATGATGGAAACCTCGGGATCGATCTCTTCCAGCAGCTTGCGCGTTGGCTTGCCGTACACCGACTGCATGCGCGAGGAGATAATCACTCGCTTGGACTTGGTTGCCTTAAGAAGAATCCGCGCGTCCTCGATGGTCGCCGTGGTCATGGCGTTGTATCCCGCTCCGCACAGCACTTCGCGCAGAAAAGCCCGGACATCTGTGGACTCATAAACACACAGAATGCGCTGCCGTGCGTCGCCGACTTTCGCCCGCGAATAGCGCGAGCCCAGATACGCGGCCGTGATCGCTTCTTCCACCGTGTCGTACATTTCAAAATGCGAACCGAGCCCGGTCATCTCCAGCGCCTTGCGCGTTTTCACGGGCAGATTGCTGAGCTTGACGTCTCCGCCTTTGGCGCGCGCAGCTTGCATCAGGCGAACCAGCGCTCCAATGCCGCTGCTGTCCACGAACTCCACATGCTCAAGTTCGAGCACGATGTCCCCATATTTTGCCAGGGCATCTCCCACGAACGAGTGCAGTGTGAAAACTTCGTTGCCCGCCACGATCCTTCCGTGGCACTGAACCACGAGCACATCCCCAACCGGTCGGCTCTCTAGGCGAAGTTGCATATAGGAAAGCCCCGCTGACGTGCGGGGCTTAGTGAAATCCCGGTAAGACTAAACGTTGAACGACGAACCGCAGCCGCACGTGCTCTTCACGTTCGGATTTTCAAACTTGAATCCCGCGCCTTCCGTGGTCTCGACATAATCGACGTTCGCGCCGCCCAGGTACATTAGCGAGGTCGCGTCGACATACACCTTCAGTCCGTCGAAGTCAAAAACCTTGTCCATCATTCCGGCGCCATTCTCAAAAGCCATCGAATACTGAAAGCCGGAGCAACCTCCACCCACAACGGAAAGCCTCAATCCGGTCGGAACAGGATTCTGCTGGGCCATGATTTCCTTGACCTTGGCGACTGCATTCGCGGTCAACGCGGGGCCGGCAGTTTTTGGCTGAGTTCCGGGTGTGGTGGGCGTGGTAGGTGTGGTGGTCGTAGCCATCTCTCAAATCTCCTTTGTTGATCCGATTATAGCAGAGGCCGATTCGGCCGCGGCTAGACAGTTCCGGGCCGGAAATCCCCTTATTACGTACAGCTTTGGATGCCGGGCCTAACACTAAGGTCGCACCCTCTTGCCAACGGGTCTATAATCATGCGCAGCAGGGGCCTGGTACCCGAAACCGCCGCGGCAGCACATGGCATGGTCGGGAGTTGGCCCGATTTCAGCTCCGAGGTGGCATATGTCTCCTATGTATGGGCTGCTGGTTGCGTGGGGTATCCTGACCGGAATCCTGATCATCCTAATGATCTACAAGAGCACGCTCTCCATGCACGAAGACGATTCGATTGTGCTCAACGATACGGAATCGCAAATGCAGAAAGATCATGCTGAAGTGCTCGCCAAGATGCGAAAGATCACACCCATTGTGAAAACGCTCGCCGCACTTTCAGGTGCGATGATCCTGGTCATCGCCGGATTGTTCATCTACCAGGGACTGAATATCGCTACCACGCCACAGTAGCGATTAGCGCGCCCCTGCTCAGTTTCGGCAGTATTGTCTAACACATCGCCGCAGGCACAGCGGGCCTTGAGTTGTGCCTGCCGGGGTTCATTCCCTCTGTGGCAAAATCCAAGCGTGCCATGAACGGCCGCAACTCAATCGCGATTGTCGGCGGGGGACCTGCTGGCTGTTTGGCCGGCGCTCTGCTAGCCACCGCCGGAAACGACGTTCACATCTTCGACGAGAAGCTGGCGTGGGAAAAACCCTGCGGCGGCGGAATCACATTCAAGGCCCTTCAGCAATATCCATTTCTCGCCGAGGCAAGGGCGGAAAGTAAGTCAATCGAGCACTGCGAACTGATCAGTCCTTCTGGCAAGCGTGTTCGCTTTCGAATGCAGCATCCGGTTGCGATCTTTTCCCGACTTGCTCTGAACGGCTCACTCCTTGATCGAGCGCGATCCGCGGGCGCAACCGTGCACGGCGAGCGCGTCCCGAAAATCGAAGGCAGCGCCGGAGCCTGGCGGCTAATCGCCCCGCGCGGCGAACATCGCGCTTCGTATCTCATCCTCGCCGCGGGAGCGCGCAATCCTTTTAGAGGACAGTTCACCGCTCCGATTCTGCCCGATGACCTGATGGCGACAGCCGGATATTACATTCCAGTTCACTCGTCGTTGATGCAGATTCAATTCCTGGAAGCAATTCGCGGCTACATATGGGTTTTTCCCAGGCTCGATCATGTGTCCGCGGGCATTGCCGGCAAGATGGGGGAAGTCTCCACTCGCGCTCTGCGGCGGGAACTTGAGCAGTGGCTGGAGCAGAACGGATTCTCTCTCGACGGCGCGACCTTCTACTCGCATATTCTCCCCTCGCTTCGCGCCCAAACCATGGAACGAATCGAGACATCGGGCAACGGCTGGGCCATGGTAGGAGACAGCGCGGGTCTGGTCGAACCCGATCACCGGCGAAGGCCTCTACTACGCGCTGCGCTCGGCGGAATTATGCGCGCAAGCGCTGCTGGCCAATCGCCCCGAAGACTACAAGCTTCGACTCGAAGAAGAAGTGCTTCCCGAGCTGAGGCTCGCGGCACGCGTTTCCGAGCGTTTTTATCGTGGCCAGGTTTTCGGCGAAAGCGTCACCGAACAAATGGTCGCCTTGACTTCGCAAAGCGACACTTTCCGCGATCTGATGAGCGACTTATTCGCAGGCATTCAGGAGTATCGCAGCCTGAAAGCGCGTCTCTATCGCATCTTGCCAGCAGTAATGGCGGAAGGCTTGGCCAGCACTCTCTTCCGCCCGTTGCGGCCGGCATGACCGCAAGTCCCCCCGCCGAATAGCCCACGATTAATTACGCTGCCTTTGCCTGCAGTCCCGAATATCGTCGAGCAGCACCTTCTCATGGCCCTCGGGGTTCACCTTCTCATACACTGCGCGGATGATGCCGTTGGGATCCACAACAAACGTCGTCCGCTCCCAGAACTTCATTCCCTTCCATTCGGATTCCCCGATGCCCAGCGCCTTCATTAGCGACGAACCGGTATCGGAGAGCAGGTCGATCTTGAAGGCAAACTTGTGATGAAAGTTCTTGTGCGAGGTAACGTCGTCGGCGCTCACGCCCACAACTTTAATTCCCGCATTGTCAAAATCGTCACTGGTCGCCGGAGAAAACGACCGGCCCTGAATCGTACAGCCGGGTGTATCGTCTTTCGGATAAAAGTAGACAACCAACCAATGCCCCGCGAAATCGCCGAGATTGGTGATCTTGCCATCCTGGTTGGGAAGCGAAAAATTCGGAAATGGATTGCCGGCTGAGAGCATATTAAAAAAGTCCTTTCGTGAAAGTGCCATCTGCCTCCAGCCACCTGGGAAAACCATTGAGACTTTCCTGATGGCTGATGGCTGACGGCTGAGAGTTTATCCTACGCAGGCCGCATCATTTTTTTCATCCGTTCCTTCATTTGCTGCGGGAGACACATCCTCTACGTGAGTGGCGATTCCCCAGAGATGTCCGAACGGGTCCTGAATGAAGCCGGAGCGGTCTCCATAGAATTGGTCTTGAACCGCCTTTAGGATTTTCGCGCCGGCGGCGACGGCGCTTTCTTAACCACGTCGAATCCACGATCCGGCAGGTACAGATAGCATGCTGACAGGAGAACTGCCGCCGATTGCGATCGGCTGCCGTGGCCCGACACCGCCATCTGCGGATTCTCGTCGGCCAGCATGACGATAAGAGTCGCCAATCTTCAGCTCGGCGTGACGACTTCCCGCCCGGTCCGTCCATACGAACGGCAACGGTCGCACCGAAAATCTTCGTGTAGTACTCGATAGCTTGTGCCGCGCCCTTAACAACAAGGTACGGAGTAACGGTGTTGTAGCCTTTGGGAATATACGGCACATTGCTCATAATTTTCTCCTTCAGAGGGGATTGTTTAGGTTGAAGGTGGCGCGGGACACCCGCCCGCGAGAATATCGGCGCGTTGACAGGCCCCCACGGCCCGTTGCACTTCCATGAGAACACAAGTGAAGAAGGCCTTCAAGGGCGGCCGGCGGGGGCCAGCGGATAATGAACCACCAAGTCACGCCAATAAGCGTTGCCAGCCTCGCGATGCGGAATCAAGACTCGCTGGTAGAGCCGCAAGACCACGTCCTGATTCCGGTATTTCTTGAGATCGACTCGAATGTCCCGCCACAACCGGCCTTTCGCCAATCCCACGACGAGCGTATCCAGCACCTGGTCGTCATTCACATAAACCTGCAATTGCCATGCCCGGCCCGCATCCACACCCGCTTTAAAGTGCAGCGCCGGACGATCACTCAACCGAAGTGAGCGGCGCAAAACAACTCCACGCACCTCATCTCGTGGATACGTCGCCAAGACATTGCCATCCAAAAACGTAATGCCTCGAATCCCGGGCATGCCGCCGCCTGCTCCGCCGAAGCCTGCACGCTCCAGCGTCCAATCCGGATTCCAATAGCGCATAAGGTCGGAGAGTTTAAAGAGTTCGGCGGGCTGAGTTTGCGGCTGCTGCACTGCGATTGTAAGAGTACTGCCGTCGTCGCTCGCACCGCGCTCGACAGCCAGAGCCATGCCGATCCTTGCCGTTCGCCGCGCCAGTGCTGTGATGCTCTCATCCACAGTCGGAGTGAGCTTCAACGGTCCCATGGTCTGCCCGAAGATGCGATCGTGGAGCGCGGCGACCTGCTCGGCCGGCAATGCCTTCATGCCATGCATGGCGCCAACCACCGATTCCGAATTGGCCGTGTTGCAATCGGCGTCGGTGAAATCCGCGGCATGCACCGCCAACTGCATCGTCTTTTGGAAATCTCCCTCGCCAAACCAAACGCTGATTGCGACAAATCCGCCATTCACCACGGCATTATTGGTCGCCGGATACTCGATCCCCAGCGTTCATCGACGGCGCGAAAAATCTCCTCTGGCTTGCTGCCCGCTGCGGCCATGGCAATCACCATGTCCAGACACTTGCGATACGGCGAATCCGTATGAATCAACATCGCAGCCTTGCGAACAACCGCGTGCGAATCGGTCTCCGCAAATGCGATGCTGATCATGCCCGCGACGAACACGGCTCCATCGGTCCCTTCCGCATAGCCGTTGATATGGCCGAGGCGGCGCGCCATTTCCGCCGCCGCGTTTGGCATGCCCGGAGAAAGCGTGCCGTAAACATCGCTGCTGAACTGCGGGCCAATCGTCCACCACAGCTTGTTGTAACGCGGATGGCCTGTGTCTGGCGGCTGCACGCCGCGCTTCAGCAGAAACAGGGCCTGCTCACTCGATCCCCACGAGCCCGCATTATTTTCCAGCCACTGCTTGCCGAGTTGCTGCACAGTGAGGTCGATTCCGTATTTCTCGAAGGCGCGGATCGCAACCATCTCATAGTAGTAATCGTCATCGACAGGCGCGTAACTGGGAAACTTTGGCATGGGCGCGGTCGCCATCGCCGAGCCCTGCTGATGTTCGAACGGAAGTCCCGCCATTTGCCCGATCATCTGCGCCGTCCAGATGGCTTGGACACGATCCAGATATTCATCGTGCGAAAGGATGAGCGAGCCGAGCGGCGCGGAATGAGGCGATGCGCTTTGCGCGTAAGCCGATGCTGGAAACCACAATGCAATCGGGAGGAGGCACACGAGAAACCACAGTAGGGGCGGAAAGAGTCGGCGCATTTCTGGAGGTTGCATTTCTAGAACAAGATAACGTGACAATGCCGCCGAAGAAAAATACATTCGGTGACCAAAACAACGCTT
>CAWDPB010000173.1:0-11201 GCA_963804075.1 uncultured Acidobacteriaceae bacterium
CCGCCCAAATCCGCGAAGCTTTTCACACTGAGATCCATAATCTTGATTGCGGACGGTGTGAAAGCACATCTCCTACACTAAATATCCGCAAATCCCCCGCCGCCTTCTCGCGCCCGCCATTGAAGGCATTGCGTCCCTTCATGATTTCTTCTTTCCCCTGCTTTTAGTGCCATGCAGTTAGGCCAGGTTTCCTACAATCGCGCCACCAACACCTGGCAACCACACTTCAAGGTCTCAAGTATGAATGGTCAGAGTAGGTCATACTGTCAGTCCACTGTGACTTCGAGCACCATCAAGGCAACGTGCCTGCCGCTCCCCCTCTGGAAGCGCGGATGCACCGGCGAACAGGTGACGATTCGCTCTGGTCGAAGTTAGCACCTCGCGCATGAATCCCATTCGGGCGCTCCTTCCGAAAAATTCGGCTTGAGTAGTTTCACTGCCGGAAATTTCAAGGAGCTTGCCGCCCCAGCCCCGGTCAAAACGGCGACGAGATCGAAGCTGCTCTCGCATGTCGAGTGGGCCAGCGCCGCTGCTTCCGACCCCAACATCGAGCTTTCTGCCTGGTGCAATTCCAAAACCGTCGCCGGACTCGACCTCGCCATCCTCAATCTCCTCGAGATTGCCCCGCCTGATATTCCCCTCCGCCAGGTCACGGCCTTTGCGAGACCATCACCAGGCCAAACCGAAGTCGCCCTTGAGAATCGCGAAGCGCAAATTGCCACCGCGCTCGGCACGCGACTTTCTTTATCGCCCAGGGAGACACCGGCGCGGACGAGTGCTCGCCCGTGCCAGGCTTCGTTTTCTTACCTCGGCATCAATAGCGGCGACAACACTGCCTCCGCCTACGCAGTCGATAATACGCGGACCCGATTTCATGGCCCAGTACAACTCTGACGTGAACAACATCCCCGTCAGCGATTACTGGAGCGCCACCAATAATCCCGTAACCAGGCAGTCCGCGCTCTCCTATATTCCAGAAATTCCCGGTTGCACCAGCCAGCTCATCGGCGGCGGTTACTCACACTCATTTGGCCCAAGCGGATTTTGCAACTCGAAACTGGGCAAGGATTTTAAATATTGGCGGCAGCGGCGGGCCCAGCACAGAAAAAGGGCGCCCCGTCGGTCTCCCGGCGTGGTCAGCGAAAAAGGGGGGCAATCCACCGTTCCTGGCAGGCGGGAGTTCCCGGCATCCCTAATGACGTCTTGCGCGACCAGCCCGATCTCGCGCTCTTCGCTCGCCGATTCTGTCTGGGGTAGCTTCCTCGTCCGGTGCATGCCTAACACGAAAGTAGGCGGCTTAAATTGCAAAAAGGAACGACGCACTGCTCTTGGGCGGATGTGCCACCTCCGCCCAAGAGCAGTGCGTCGTTCCTCGCGCCCGCAAGGAGCGCCACCTACTTTCGTGTCCGACATGCATTCGACCAGGAGCTACCCCAGACGCCGTCGGCGGCGAAGAGTGCAAGATCGGGCTGGTCGCGGAAGCCGTCATTACAGGGATGCCGGGAACTCCCCGTCTGCCAGGAAGGTTTGGGATTCCCCTTTGCAGGTCCCGCTGACCACGCCGGGAATCGACGGGGCGCCGGTAAAACAGGTGCTGGGCTCGCCGATGCCGCCAACGGAATATTTAAAATCCTTGCCCAGTTTCGAGTTCTAAATCTGCTTGGGCCATACGATTGTGAGTAACCGCCGCCGAAGAGGGGATCGCTGTAGATGAGCTGGCTGGTGTACCGGTCGTTCCAGGGAATTTCTGGAATATAGGAGAGGCGGACTGCCTGGTTACGGGATTATTGGTGGCGCTCCAGTAATCGCTGACGGGGATGTTGTTCACGTCAGAGTTGTACTGGGCCATGAAATCGGTGCCACCTATATCGACTGCGTAGGCGGAGGCAGTGTTGTCGCCACTATTGATGCCGAGGTAAGAAACAAAGCCTTCCACGGGCGAGCACTCGTCGGCGCCGTGTCTCCCTGGGCAATAAAGAAAGTCGTGCCGAGCGCGGTGGCAATTTACGCTTCGCGATTCTCAAGGGCGACTTCGGTTTGGCCGGTGATGGTCTCGCAAAGGCCGTAACTGTCGGAGATGATGTCAGGCGGGGCAAGGTCGAGGAGATTGAGGATGGCGAGGTCGAGTCCGGCGACGGTTTTGGAATTGCCACAGGCAGAAAAGCTCAATGTTGGCGTCGGGAGCGGCGGCGCTGGCCCACTCGACATCGAGGGCGGCTTCGATCTCGTCGCCGTTTTGACCGGGGCTGGGGCAGTTGGGATAAACCTGCTTGAAATTGCCGGCGGTGAAACTACTCAAGCCGAATGTTTCGCGGAAGGAGCGCCAATCGGATTCATGCGCGAGGTTGGAATCTTCGACCAGAGCGATGGTGACGCCTTTGCCGGTGAATCCGCGCTTCCAGAGCGGCAGGACGTTGTAGATGGTGTCGAAGTCATAGGGACTGACGGTGTGAAAGACCTGTCCGTCGTACTTGACGTTGAAGTGTGGTTGCCAGGTGTTGGTGGCGCGATTGTAGGAAACCTGGCCTAACTGCATGGCATGCGAGCGGGGAAAGAAATCATGAAGGGACGCAATGCCTTCAATGGCGGGCGCGAGGGCGGCGGGGATTTGCGGATCGCGAATGTTGGCGATGTGCTTTTCGCCATTGGGCAAATCAAGATTATGGATCTCAGTGTGAAAAGCTTCGCGGATTTGGGCGGCGGTGCCGGCGAAGTCGATGACCAATCCATTTTGATAGGCGCGGTTGACAGAAAAACCGTGCGATTCCAGCCAGCGCTGGATGGTGTCGCGGTCTTGAGGGGCGAGGCCGAAGCGATCTCCGAATTGCTGCGGCGTGAGCCAATGATGGAATTCGGGCGAATTCGGGTTGTGCATTTCGTCGATCAGTTTCTCGAGACGCGCTTCGGTTTCAGGAGCGGGCTTGAGCGTGAGGAGTAAGTGATCGAAGACCAGATTGCCGGCGACGGGGCCGCGGTCGTTGGCGGCAAGGCGCGCGGCGGCGGTTGTATTCCCGGCAAGCGTGATTAACTGGGATTCATCGATTGGGCCAGTAATGATGGGCTTCACGCCACCGGAGTTTTCCCCGAAAGAGACGCTTGCGCATAAGACGACGCAACTCACGATGAGAGTAAGAGCATAGCGACGCATAGTCAGACCTCCGAAAGGACGCTGGCCGAAACTGGGCAAGGGGAAAGCTCGGCACTCGCAATCCGGCGATGCTAGCGGCTTTTGGCGAGTCCGGTCAAGGCGAAAGTAGGGTGGAGACGGAGTTCGAATCGGCCCCATGCTATACTTTTAGTTCATCTTTGCTGCCGGTTTGAGCAGACGGAGGACCGTATCGACAAGCGTTTTATCCGCATGAATGAGCGCATCCGCGCACGCGAAGTGCGTGTGATTGGGGCTGATGGCGAACAGATTGGGGATTTTGCCTCCCTTCGACGCGCTCAAGATGGCTCGCGAGAAGAATCTGGATCTGGTGGAAATTTCCCCGACTGCGCAACCTCCGGTTTGCCGCATCATGGATTATGGGAAGTTTCTGTATCAGAACGAAAAGCGCGAGCGCGAAGCCAAGAAGAAGCAAAAGGTCATCACGGTCAAGGAAGTGAAGTTTCGGATCAACGTGGACGATCACGATTACGAAACGAAAAAGAACCACGTGCTGCGGTTCCTGGACGAGGGAGACAAGGTCAAGGCGACAATCTTCTTCCGCGGGCGCGAAATGACGCGGCAAAGCCTGGGCCGGCAGATTCTGGAGCGGCTGATCAAGGACGTGGACAATAAAGGTTTGGTGGAATTCCGTCCGCGGCAGGAAGGCAACACGCTGCACTTGATTCTGGCGCCGAAGAAAGATGCGGGCGGCGCGAAGGAAAAACCGGCGGCGGAAAAGCCGGCCGTAAAGCCTGCACCTAAGGTTGCAGCGCCTCCACTGGCGCAGGGCGGAGCGCAGACAGCGTAAAGCAGCCTCAGGTCTCAGTTGTCAGCTCTCAGGAAAATCTCTGAGAATGAAAGGTTGGAGCTGAAGGCGTCTGTTGAAGTGCTGAAATTTAGAATTTGAACCCATGTCAGGACTGAGACCTGAGACTAAGAACTGAGACCTGATTTTTATGCCTAAACTTAAAACACACAAGGGCGCTGCAAAGCGCTTCAAGAAAACGGGAACGGGGAAAATTGTGCGTCATAAGGCGGGGTTGCGTCACATCCTGTCATCCAAGGCGAAGAAGCGCAAGAAACAGCTGGGCCAGGCCACCTTGGTGAGTGACGGCGATTACAAAAAAGCGGCACGAATGATCCCGTACATGTGATCAGTGGCTAGTGGTCAGTGGTCAGTGAGACCGAAAGCCAGAAACGCTTTCCTAACAAAGTCTGCGGATCTTTCGAGAACCGCAGCGGCGCGTGAAGAGGCCGGACTTCAGAAATCCCGCTTCCCTTCGGAAGCGTGGTAGAAGTCTCCTTACCTCCAGCCGCCAGACGAAATAAAAAAGGAGAACAGCAATGCCTCGTGTAAAACGCGGAACCAAACGCCGCGCCAAGCGCAAAAAGATACTTGAACGCGCAAGTGGATATTTCCTAACAAAATCAAAACTCTACCGGTCGGCAAAAGAAGCCGTTGATCGCGGGCTGAAGTTTGCCTATGCGGGCCGCAAACAGAAGAAGCGCCAGTACCGCTCGATCTGGATTGTGCGCATCGGAGCCGCCTCGCGCCTGAGTGGTTTGAGCTACAACCAGTTCATCAGCGGGCTCAAGAAGGCCGGCGTGGAGCTGGACCGCAAGATTCTGGCCGAGCTGGCCGTGAACGATGCGGCGGGATTTGCGCATTTGGCGGAACAAGCCAAGAAGGCGCACGCCGCGGCGATGGCTTAGCTGCCGGCTATCAGCTTTCAGTTCACAAGACTTGTCATCCCGAGCCGCTTTTGCGAGGATCTGTATTTTTCGCAGCGTCGAGAAACTGCAGATTCTTCGCTTCGCTCGGGATGACAACTTCCTCAAGGGTTCGTGGGAGACATGCCCTATACCGTCCCAAAACTGACCGACTTTTCGACTGCGGCGCTCGATGGCGCGTCCGAACAGTTGAAGCTCGCTCTGAAATCTGAGTGGCTGGACTTGTTTCAAGAGGCTCTCGCGCTTCGAAAGCGCTCCGGTCTTGGCCACACGGCAGACTGGCAGCCCTTTCGCAATCGATGGGTCGGACGCAAACTCGGCGCTGTCACTCAGCTTAGTGAAAACTGGTTGAAGCAGGCACCGAAAGACCGCAAGCGCGACGTTGGTAAGCGCGTGAATGAACTGAAGTCCCTGATCGATGATGAGGTTGAAGTCGCTGACGGTCTAGTCAACATTATTGTTAAAAACACTCCGGATAACCTTCTACCTACTCTTGATGAAGCTGATCGATATTTCCAGATCGACTACCTGAAACAAAAGCTCGCTGAACTGCGTGGTGAACGTCCAACCGATCGCCTTGATGTCACGCTCCCTGGCATTCGGCGGGCCCTTGGCGCTGAGCATCCCGTCATCAAGACGATGAATGAGATCATCGGCGTGTTCCGCAATCTTGGCTACTCGGTGGAAGAAGGGCCGGAGATTGAGACCGATTATTACAACTTTGAGGCGCTGAATTTTCCGCCGAACCATCCCGCGCGCGACACGCAGGACACACTGTTCATTGCGGGGCAGGATGCGAAGCCGCAGCGTGAGCGGTTGTTGCTGCGCACGCACACTTCGCCGGTGCAGATTCGGACGATGCAGAAGATGAAGCCGCCGGTGCGCGTGGTGTGTCCGGGCAAGGTGCATCGCAACGATGCGCCCGATGCCACGCACTCTCCGATTTTTCACCAGGTCGAGGGCTTGGCGGTCGATACCAACATTACCTTCTGCGATCTGAAGGGCACGCTTGACCATGCGATGAAGGCGCTGTTTGGCTCAAGCGTGAAGACGCGGTTTTATCCGTCGTTCTTCCCTTTCACCGAGCCAAGCGCGGATGTGCAGATCAGCTGCATTTTCTGCGACGGCAAAGGCACGCGCGACGGCGGGCCGTGCCGGAACTGCAAGGCCAGCGGCTGGATTGAATTGCTCGGGCTGCGGCATGGTTGACCCGAATGTGTATGGGTTTGTGGATTACGATCCGGCGAAGTATTCCGGATTTGCGTTTGGCATGGGTGTGGAGCGAATCGCGATTCTGAAGTATGGCGTGGATGATATTCAGCTGTTCTTTAATGGCGACGTTAGGTTTTTGGAGCAGTTTGGGTAAGGGCGGTCGTTGGTCGTTCGTTGCTGGTCGTTCGCGACCCGTTGTTTAGTGCAATGTTAGCTAGTGTCGTCTGAGCGAAGTCAAGAATCTGCAGCTTATTCCGCCAGCATAAAGCAGATCCCTCACTCCGTTCGGGATGACAATCATAGAAGACTTACCGATGAAAATATCCCCATCATGGTTGCGCGATTTTGTTGACATTCCGGTCGACTACCGGCGTCTTGCCGACGAACTTACTCTTGCCGGCGTCGCCGTCGAAGGCATTTCCGGCGAAGGTGAGTCCACCGTCTATGAAATGGAGATCACTACCAATCGTCCCGACGCCATGAATCACTATGGCGTGGCGCGAGAGGCTTCCGCGCTCTACGATTTGCCGCTGCGGCCGATTGAGCCGAAACTGCCTGCTGCGCAAGGCAATTCCGAGGTCACGATCGAAATTCAGGAGCCGGAGCTTTGCCCTCGCTTTACGGCGCGCGAGATTCGCGGGGCTCAGGTCAAACCGTCTCCGGCGAAGATTCAGTCGCGGCTGGCGCTGATTGATCAGCGGCCTATCTCGAACGCGGTCGATGCGACTAACTACGTTCTCTGGGAGAGCGGCAAGCCAACGCACGTTTTCGATCTTGACTCTGCTCGAGGGGCGGAGACTGGTGATTCGCAAGGCTCGCGCGGGCGAGATGTTGAAGACTCTGGACGGCGTCGAGCGAAAACTTACTCCCGATGATCTTGTCGTAGCCGACGCCGTCAAAGCGGTCGGATTGGCCGGTGTGATGGGTGGCTTCGACACGATGATCACGGAGAAGACGAAGAATATCCTGATCGAATCGGCCTGGTGGGATCCGGTGACGGTGCGGCGCATGTCGAAGCGGCATGGCATTCATACGGATGCTTCGCATCGCTTTGAGCGCGGGGCGGATTTTGAGTCGACGTTGTTTCAACCAATCGCGTGGCAGAGCTGATCTTGAATTCCGGCGGCGGGACGCTCATTGGCGACGTCATTGACGTGATCGCGCGCAAGATGGATTTGGCTCCGGTGGAACTCGACCTGCGCGAGATGCGCGCATTCTCGGCGAGAAGCTATCCACGATTGAGATCAGCCGGATTTTGACGCGGCTGGGATTTGTGCTGACGGCAGGCAGCGAAGACCGCTACCTGGTGCAGATTCCGAGCTGGCGCCTGGATGTGGAGCGCGAGATCGACATCATCGAAGAGATCGCGCGGCTGCACGGCTACGACAAGTTCTCGAACACGCTTCCCGCTTACAGCGGCGAGGTGCGCGACCTGCCGGACGCGGCCAAGGACGCCCGCTTGCGGTCGTCGCTTCTGGCACTTGGTTATAGCGAAGCTATTTCCCTGACGTTCATTTCGAAGGAAGATGCGCGGCGTTTTCGAAGGCCGCGGAACTGGACCTGGCGAATCCGCTGAGCGATGAATCGTCGGTAATGCGCACGTCGCTGGTGCCGAGCATGCTCAACATGCTGGCCTATAACCTGAATCGCGGCAGCGAGAATGTGCGTCTGTTTGAAGCGGGCAAGGCGTTTGAGGCGGCGGGCGAGAAGTCGGTCGAGCTTAAAGCGCATTGTGCTCGGCGCGACCGGGAACGTTGATGCCGGCGTGGTGCGCGGGCTGGCGGCGGGCGCTCAGGCGCGGCCGCATTTCGTTCTTTGATCTGAAGGGCGACATTGAAGATCTGCTGGCGCAATTTCCATCACTGGGAGATTGGGATATGACGCGCGGGCATGCTGAAACGGCGGGCTATTATCATCCGGGACGCTCGGCCCGGGCGATGATGGATGGCGTGACTGGTCGCGCAGTTTGGCCAGATACATCCGGATGTGGCGGCGGCTCAGAAGCTGAAGCAGGACGTTTTTATCGCCGAGATTTATCTCGACCGGCTTTATCAGCACGATCTGCGGAAGGTGCGGTATGAGGCGCTGCCGCGGTTTCCGGCTGTGGAGCGCGATTTTTCGTTTGTGTTTCGCGGATGCGGTGGAGTTCGAGAAGATTCGGCGCAGTGTCCGAGGATTGGGGATTGCCGAGTTGCGCGGCTTTGTGCCGGTAGAAATTTTTCGCGGCGAAAAAGTTGGCGCGGGCAAGTATTCGATTCTGATGCGGGCAAAGTTTCAGTCGTCGCGAGCGCACGCTGCGGGATGACGAAGTGGCGGCGTGGGCGGGGCAGATTGCGTAAGGCGCTGGAAGGGCTCGGCGGAGTGCAGAGGGCGTAGGAGAGCTAATCCTCGTCACGAGTTCCACATCTCCACAGGTAGAGGCATTTTGCGGAGCGCATTCTTCGGATGTACTGCTGCCGGGTCGCAAATGGCCATCGCCCAACCCTTGACCAAAATTTCATGGTGCAAGGTATTGCTTCGGCAGGTGGCTGTTTCTGAATAGTCACAATCCTCCGGGAAAACCACGTGAGAACGATCTGGAATTTATACTTCAGTGCGTATCGTGTAGCTGCCTCGATGCAACTACCACAATCAAATTGGGAATGTTGGGCGCTCTCCAGTGCCGCCTGCTTCAGCATGGCGTGACCAGCAACGACTTGTGCCGATTCAACTGTTCCATCGCGCCGGATCGTAAGTATCACGTCCACGTATCCTTCAATGTGGGCCGCCTCCGCCAATCGAGGGTACGTTGGTTCGGACAACTTAGTCAGTATCGGTTCATTAGCTGGCAGGGCAGGGGCTTTGAGCAGATTGGGCCAAAGCATGGCCGACAAGCCCGAACGTGGATATAGTCGCCACGAACACCGCTAGCAACACTAAGCGCTGCCTCATGCAAAGAATTGTAGGCCAAGACGCCTTCGATCACAGCCCGCGCTGGACGGCCGAGGGTGGCCATCCGCGGAAACTCTAAAGCAGTTTGGGAAATGGTGTAATCCGCGATGATACTTCCCTCAGCGGCTGAAGCCGCCCGAATTTAGAGGCCTTGAATCGCAGCGCTGAAGCGCTGCGCCACCCAAAATCGACCGTCAAATCTACGGGCCCGCGCTCATCACGCCCGGCGGAATCCCAACCAATATGGTAGCCTTTTGATCTATGACGCTGTCCTCTTCCCTTCCCAAGCATTTTCTTAGCGACAAGGTTGAGCATTTTACCGAGTCGGTGATCCGCGAGATGACGCGGCAGGCGATGCAGCACGGCGCCATCAATCTCGCGCAGGGGTATCCCGATTTCCCGGCGCCCGAAGAGATCAAACGGGCCGCGCAGCAGGCGATCGCGGACGATGTAAATCAATACGCGATCACCTGGGGCACGAAGAGTCTGAGACATGCGATTGCGCGGCAGATGAAGGAGTGGCAGGGGCTTGAGGTTGATCCGGAGAAGGAAATTGTGGTGTGTTGCGGATCAACCGAGGCGATGATTGCCACGCTGCTGGCGGTATGCAACAAGGGCGATGAGGTTGTGGTGTTTGAGCCGTTCTATGAAAACTACGGGCCGGATGCGGTGTTGAGCGGGGCGAAGCCGCGGTTTGTGAGGCTGCGGCCTCCGCAGGCAACGGGCGGCAGCAGCGACGACGACGAGTGGACGTTTGATCCGCAGGAACTGCGGGAGGCATTCCAGCACCACTCGGATATTGGCCAGACTAAGGCCATCATTCTTAATACGCCAAATAACCCGACGGGCAAGGTGTTCACACGGAAAGAGCTGGAATTGATTCGGGATCTTTGCGTCGAGTACAACGTGCTCGCAATCACCGATGAGATTTACGAGCACATTCTTTATGACGGGGCACAGCATATTTCGATTGCGTCGCTGGATGGAATGCGCGAGCGGACAATCACGATCAACGGACTTTCAAAAAGTTATAGTGTGACGGGATGGCGCGTGGGATGGGCGGTTGCGCCTCCGGCGATTACGAATGCCATTCGGAAGGTACATGACTTTTTGACGGTGGGTGCGCCGGCTCCGCTGCAGGAAGCGGGAGCAGCGGCGTTGAGTTTGCCGGCTTCGTACTACCGCGAATTGGCTGAGCGGTACCGGACCCGGCGTGATCATTTGATTCCGGCGCTGGAGAAGGCCGGGTTTCGATGCTATCGTCCGCGGGGCGCGTACTACGTGATGACGGACATCAGCGAGTTTGGATTTGCGAACGATCTCGAGTTTGCGGCACACCTGGTGAAAGATGTGGGGATTGCCTGCGTGCCGGGATCGAGTTTCTACAAGCACGCGAAGGACGGCGCGCAGCAAGTGCGGTTCGCGTTCTGCAAGAAGCCGGAGACGCTCGATGAGGCCGGACGGAGGCTGGAGAAGCTGGGGAAATAGATTTCGCAGGCCGTTATTCCATGGAGGCCATCAAGAACCAAAACGCAAATGTCGCGGCAGCGGAAACTGGAGCGTGCCAGCGCAGGGCATTCGCCTTCCAGACGCCGCTGAGTCCGAAGACTAAGCCACCAAGGGACAACAACACTCCGGAGCGCATTATTTTGAGTAGCTGCGGATCGTAGTAAGCGAACCTGTGGCCGAACGCGTATGCGAGCGTCGATATGGCAAGAAGGGCCGACGCAGATGCAAGGATGAAACCTAGCAGCGACAACATCGAAGGTACGGTTCGCGATTTTGGCAACACAGCCCAGCGCGCCCAGCCCCAAATGAGCGTAATCGGCGCTCCTAGGTAACCGAGGATGGCGAGGAGTACCACTAAGACCTGGACCGACGTGCTCATCGCTTTGCCACGCTCAATATTCTAGTACCGTATGCTCCTCCCTTTGGGTTGCATCTTGATGCACTCTAGGCACCAACGTCGGCGTAATCCACAGCCAACTGCGCTATACTTCGCGCAAAGCTCAAAGAATTACCACGAAAGTGAGTCCAGTCCATGTCGTTAAAGGCCGGGAAGAGGTATCGGCGCAGGTTCCTGCTGAAGATTTTCAGGCGCTGGAAGAGAAAGTTTATCGCACCATTGAGTTGTACAAGTATATGTAACTGAAAAGTTGAGCAGGTTACATAAAAATAA
>CAWDPB010000174.1:0-19977 GCA_963804075.1 uncultured Acidobacteriaceae bacterium
GACCCATTGAAATGGAAACATTTGATTACGTTTCCCATGCTGTCTACAGTTGCCGTTTCGAAGGTGTTTTTCAGTTCAATTTTTGTGAATAGGATCTGTATCTTGCCGAAGCCTTCACATGTCGGAAAGCAGAGGTTTTGGTACGTGCATGTCGAAATTGAGGTGGTTTGTCCTTCTTTGCAATGGAATGGTATTGCCTTTGGAGTTGTGAATAGTTTGTTTGCAGGTCCTTGTATAGTAGTGTCACTCTCTCCCTGATTGGTTCTAGGCGTGGAACTCTTGAATCACAGGCGCTTTTTGTATAGTGATTCCCTCTGGGTGTACATGGACCGGAGCATGTGAATCCATCACCTCCTCGTTCTCATGCTGCTCAAAGTGGTTGCCGAATTCAATGAACCTTGTCGAGGGCAATTGTTGTGCTCTTACATAGCGTGTTGAAAAGCTTTTTGTACATAATTGGATTTGATGGGATTGCCTTTGCAATTGATCTCAAGTGCACACCAGCTGTGTGCCCTAGGGTTCATTGAGGTTAGCTTGTTCACTAAGGCTTGCATGAAGGTTTGCTTGCTCTTAAGAGTTGTCGCTATTCCTTTTTCATAGCAATCTCTTTCATCCCTCCGTGGCATGTACCTGGTGCTCATGGTTAATCATAAATCATTGCCCCTGTGCTTAATAGTGAGATGATGCACATGAAGCGTGTGCCTTTTTGCTTGTTGCATTGCCGGTGTGGAGGTGCTTTTCTTGTTGGCGAGGTGAAGTTGTATCGGAATTGGCTTATGAGTGGTAGGTGAAAATTTTTCTTCATAGCAGCTTGATGCAAAGTCCTTGCCCCCGACTTGCCCCTGACCTGCTCTGTCTGAGTTGAATGGTTTTGCATGTAAGTTAGAGCTCTTCGAAGGCACAGGAAGTGACGGAGTTGGATACAAGAGACGAAGCGGGGAGCAAATTATGCAGGAAACTGAGGTTTGTGTCGCATTGTTGCACTCGCCATAGCGCCTATCATCCTGTGCACCGAGTGTTCATTGACGACTTGATGTTTAAGAAAAGATGACCAGCTGGTCCCTAGGGTTGGTGGCCCTCAAACCTATAGAAAGGCTTTTTCGAGTTGTGTGCTCAGGGATGTCCCGCGTGGCGCGGGCGAGAGAGAGGAGGGAACATCAGAGTGAGAGGATGCCAGTGCTGGTGGCTATCGCCGTGGAGAGCGTCCTTTTGCATGGAGCTATTGCCAGCTCCGGTGTTGGGATTCTTTCTTGTCGAAGGCCGGCCCGTCGATGCTTTAACACATTTTTGTTTCGGCATTGTCCCGGCCAACACGAACTGGTGGTGGTCTTTTTCCGTATGGGCAAGTGGATAGATCGTGAGTGGCTGGGTTGAGAGGAGAGGGGAAGATCACATGAGCGTGCAGTCTCCAAAAAATCAGGATTGTCTATTGGGTGTGATCTCGTCCGACGAGGCAACACAAAACCATTCTTGCCTCTTGATGGCCGGATGTGCCGGCCCGAGGACCATAGCGGATTGTGTGTGTGTTATCGGCTGCGCTGTTGTTAGGGCTGATCTCGGCATCTCAAGACGTTTACCGAGATTAGGCGTTTGGGCCGGCCCGTGCTGTGCTCGTCAGTGTGTGTGCCAAGCACATAGCAACCAGTGCGAGCTTCTAGGGTTTTTATTGTTGTCGTCCACGAAGCTTGTCCTCCTCGATATCTTCAGCTCCTCTGGATATGTCGTATAAGGAATCCCAGCGCGGTCAAATGCGAGCTCGGTGCCTAGAGCGCGGCGAAGTTCGCGCGCGTTTCTCGCGCGCCACATTGGACGTCCTGGCTCGCCGATCAAATATCACGTAAGATAATCATTCCACAATAATAAATAAGGAATAGCGCCCCAAAACCGCCGCCAAATCGCCTCCAGCTGCCTCAAGTGATCGATTTTACAATATGTTACACCTAAGTCCTTATTTCTCAAGAATCTGGCCAAGAACATCCTCCTAACCCTTTTGTTTTCAAAGATCGCAAAAGGAGGGGGGAGATGACTCAATGGTAAACTTCGGCGCAACCAGCGCTTTTGGCCGACCCAACAGCTGGCCTTCAAAAAGCCAGCCCTCTCGCTCGTCATTTTCGTCTGGAACTCGATTTAGCCCTCCGCAATCTACAATGCTTTCGTGCCCTTTCACTTCGAACAAGATCCTTCGCTGGTCGCTTACGTCACCTGCGGCGATCCCGATCTCGCCACAACCCGCGAAGTCATCCTCGCGGCCATTGAAGCAGGCGCAAGCGTCATCGAACTCGGCGTTCCCTTTAGCGATCCGCTCGCCGATGGACCCGTGATTCAGCGCGCCAGCGAGCGAGCGCTCAAGCGCGGCACAAACCTTGAGCACGTGCTGAAACTCGCCGCTGAAATCCGCGAGCACTCCCAATCCGTTGGCTTAGTCGTCTTTTCCTATCTCAATCCAATCCTGCGCATGGGACTCGCCAAGTTCTGCAAAGTCGCGCGCCACGCCGGAATCGACGGGACCTAGTCACCGATCTCCCCATCGAAGAAGCGGCCGAATACCTCCGCGAAGCCCGCAACAACGATCTCGCCACAATCTTCCTCGCCGCGCCCACAAGCACCGACCAGCGCCTCAAGCAGATCGCCGAAGTCTCGTCAGGGTTTATTTATGCGATCTCGCGCACAGGTGTAACCGGCGCTCGAGACCAAATGTCCGGAGACGCGCAATCCCTGGTCAAGCGCATCCGCCGCTTCTCCAAGCTGCCCATTGCCGTGGGCTTCGGAATCTCCACGCCAGCCCAGTTCGCCGCCATCGGCAAGTTCGCCGAAGCCGCAGTCGTAGGCAGCGCAATCGTGCACATCATCGAACAAAATCCGGGACGCGAAGCCGCGTCTGTGGGAGAATTCATACGTTCGCTCGTGGCTCGCAGCTCGTAGCTTCTTTATGGATATTTCCGACTGGCGCGATAAGATCGACGATGTCGACCGCAGGCTTGTGGCTCTGCTCAACGAGCGCGCGACCGCTGCCGTCGAGGTTGGCCGCCTGAAGCGCGCAGCCCGCTTGCCGATTTACGAGCCTGAGCGCGAGAAACAGGTCGTCGCCAACGTACAGCAGTCGAGCAAGGGTCCGCTGGCGCCGCGCGATTTGGCGCAAATCTACGAACGCATCATCGATGTGATGCGCAGCATCCAAAAGAACGAAATCGTTCCCGACGTCGGCAAGGCAAACGGGCGCGAAACGGAAATCGATTCGCAATTCGAGGACTAAGACTACAGAACACCGGAGTCCTGAGCGGAGTCAGCCGAAAAGTCGAATTCAAAGCACTTGTCATCCTGAGCGAAGTAAGGCGAAAGCCGAGCGCATTCAAAGGATCGCTACCTCGCCAGGCAATGGGGTCAACTAAACATGATCGTAGCGATGCAAGATAGCGCCAGTGAAGATCAGATCCAACATGTGATCGACTCGCTGGTCCAGATGGGCTTTGAAGTCCACCGTTCCACCGGCGCGCTCAAGACCGTGCTCGGCGGCGTCGGCGCGCGTACCGATTTCGACACGCGCGAGGTCGAGATGCTGCCCGGCGTGCAGGAAGTCCATCGCATCACCTCGCCCTACCGTCTCGCTGGCCGCAACTTCCGCCCCGAAGGCACAGTGGTCAAGCTCGGCAACGGCCTCGAAGTCGGAGGCAACAGCATTGTCGTCATGGCTGGCCCGTGCTCGGTGGAATCGCGCGAGCAGCTTTTCGCCGTCTCCGAATTGATCGCCAAGTCCGGCGCGCGTGTCCTCCGCGGCGGCGCATTCAAGCCACGATCGTCTCCTTATTCATTCCAGGGACTAGGCCTCGAAGGGCTCAAGCTTCTCCGCGAAGCCGGAGACCGCTTCAATCTGCTCGTCATCAGCGAGGTCATGGAAATCTCACAAATCGAGCTCATGCTTCCCTATATCGATATCTTCCAGGTTGGCGCACGCAATATGCAGAACTTCAACCTGCTGCGCGAACTCGGCAAGGTCCGCAAGCCGGTTTTGCTTAAGCGCGGCATTGCCGCCACCATTGAAGAACTGCTGTGCTCCGCCGAATATCTGCTCGCCGGAGGCAACTACGACATCATTCTCTGCGAGCGCGGCATCCGCACCTTTGAAACTTACACGCGCAACACCATGGACATTTCCGCGATCCCGATCATCCACAAGCTCTCGCACTTGCCCATGACGGCCGACCCATCGCACGGCACTGGACGTCGCGACAAAGTCGCGCCCATGGCCCGAGCGTCGGTGGCTGCGGGAGCCGACGCCCTGCTCATCGAGGTGCATCCTCAGCCGGATAAGGCATTGTCCGATGGCGCGCAGTCGCTCTACCCGCAGCAATTCGCCGAACTGATGGAGAGCGTTCGCATGATTGCCCCAGCCATCGGCCGCCACGATCGCGTAAACTGCTGTCGCGGAAGCGCTGTTGGTCGTTCGCTGTCTGTCGTTAGTCGTCGGTCGTTCGTCGGTCGGTGATTGTCGTTATCCTGTTCTGTGTCGCGCGCTTTTCGTCGTTCGCATTCGCCGTTCGCAAAGCCG
This sequence comes from uncultured Acidobacteriaceae bacterium, assembly GCA_963804075.1. GTDB lineage: Bacteria > Acidobacteriota > Terriglobia > Terriglobales > Acidobacteriaceae > Acidiflorens. Next base: position 4,547 of record CAWDPB010000174.1, read on the forward strand.
ATTGTGCACAATGCGTGTTGCGAGAGAGCGACCGAATCACCGATTGCCAACGACGAACGAACAGACGACCAACGACAAACGACCAGCGACCAGTCACCATGCCTTTCAAGCAAGTCACGATCGTCGGCACCGGCCTTATTGGAGGCTCGCTTGGACTAGCCCTGCGCAAGCGCCATCTCGCGCGCCGCATCGTCGGCTGCGACCGCGCGCCGGTCCTCGAAGTCGCCGAAAGTCGTGGCGTCATTGAAGCCGGCTCAACCAATCTCGCCGACGCCGTGCACGGCAGTGATCTCGTCATTCTGGCAACTCCGGTTCTCTCCATTCTCGATCTGATCGAACGCCTCGGCCCTTCGCTGCCCGCGCGCACGCTTGTCACCGATGTTGGCAGCACCAAAGCCGAAGTCGTGGCGCAAGCCGCCAAATCGTTCGGCCACTCTGCCGGGCAGCGCTTTCTCGCAGGCCATCCCATGGCGGGCAAGGAGTTCGCGGGCGTAGAGTCCTCGATGCCGACTTGTTCGAAGGCGCAGCCTGGCTGTTCACCCCGCTGCCTCGCCAAGACCCGAATGCGGGCCGGTGCGGAGAGTTCATTCAATGCGCGGAAAGAATGGGCGCGCGCGTCGCCCTGCTCGATCCAGCCGATCATGACCGCTTCTGCGCCTGGGTCAGCCATTTGCCGCAGATGATCTCGACCGCGCTGGCCGCTGCATTGGTCGATGAGTTTGGCCCGGATGCTCCTCTGCTCGACATTGGCGGCCGCGCCCTTCGCGACCTCACACGCATTGCAAGTTCGCCCTATTCGATGTGGCGCGATATCGCGATCACAAACAAGAACAATCTGAGCGCGGCGCTCAGCAAGCTCGAACAGCGGCTGGCCCACATCCGCGAGAACCTGGATTCAAAGCAACTGGCGGACGAATTCGAGCGCGCCCATCAGCTAAGAGAAAGTAAGAAGGCAGAATTCAAATTGAAGAAATAGGCCGTTAGCTTATAGACACGCGCTAAGAAACTTTTCGCAAGAGTGCACATCCAAACGGCATGCAGATGCGATCCATCGATCCCGCCGCCGAAGCTCCCGGCAACCTCTACAAGCTGATGATCGGGATGATTGTGCCTCGGCCGATTGCCTTTGTCTCCACTGTGGATGCACACGGCGTTCGCAACCTCGCGCCCTTCAGCTATTTCACCGGATGCAGCACGAATCCTCCGGTGGTATGCTTCTGCGCTGCGGTGCGGTCTGGACCGCGTCCGCACAAGGACACACTGTCCAACATCGAGGCGACGGGCGAATTCGTAGTGAATATCGTCTCCGAAGATTTCGCCGAAAAGATGAACGCCGCCTCGGTAGAAGCTCCTCCAGAAATCGATGAATTCGATCTGGTCGGGCTGACGCCGTTGGCCAGCGAGCTTGTGAAGCCACCGCGTGTGGCGGAGAGCCGCATTCACATGGAATGCCGTCTGCGCCAGATCGTGCACGTGAGCGAGAGGCCCGGAGGCGGCAGCCTGATTCTGGGCGATGTCTTGCGCTTCCACATTCAACTGGAATTGCTCGATGGTTACAAGATCGATCCGCATCAGCTCAAGGCGATCGGGCGCATGGGCGGACCGACGTACGTACGTACCCGCGATAGGTTCGAGATGCAGCGGCCCAAGTGGAACGGCGAGTGAGCAGACAAAGCTCGCAGCTGTCTTTTGATTTACAATCTCAGGGCCATGCACAAGGTCGTCTCCAGCGCCGAAGAAGCCATCCAGGACGTATTCGACGGCGCCGCCATTATGTTCGGCGGATTCGGTCTCTGCGGTAACCCGGAAAACCTGATCCGCGCGCTCGCTGCCAAGGGCACGAAAAATCTCACCACCATCAGCAACAACGCAGGAGTCGACGGTTTCGGCCTCGGCCTCCTGCTCTCCAACGGCCAAATTCGCCGCCACATTGGAACCTACGTCGGCGAAAACAAATTGCTGGAGACGATGGTCCTCGACGGCCGCTTGCAACTCGATCTTGTTCCGCAGGGAACGTTCTCCGAACGCATTCGCGCCGGTGGCGCAGGCATTCCCGCGTTCTTCACTCCCACGGGCGTCGGCACCGTGATTGCCGAGGGCAAAGAAGCCCGTGAGTTCGACGGCCGCACCTACATCATGGAGCGCGCGCTCCAAGCCGACTTTGCTTTCGTCAAAGCCTGGAAGGGCGATCGCTGGGGCAATCTGGTTTATCGGAAGACCGCGCGCAACTTCAATCCCATGATGGCGACCGCGGCCAAAATCACGATCGCCGAAGTCGAGCATCTGGTCGAACCCGGAGAACTCGATCCCGACATGGTGCACACGCCCAGCGTGTTCGTGAAGAGGATTTTCCAAGGGAAAGTTTTCGAGAAAAGAATTGAGAAGAGAACGGTAAGGAAAGAAGTCGTCGGTCGCTAGGTAGGGCTAGCGGCGGAGATCATCGGTTGCTCGTGGCTCGTAGCTCGCAGCCATTTTGTAGACCTAGCAGAAACGGAAATCCACGAAAATGCCCACCGAAACCAAACCCGCCAAAGACCTCGACAAGCGCGAGCGCATCGTCAAGCGCATCGCCCGCGAACTGCGCGACGGATTCTACGTGAACCTCGGCATAGGCCTGCCGACACTCATTGGCAATCACGTCCCCGCCGGCATGGACGTCATCTTGCAAAGCGAAAATGGCATGCTCGGCATCGGTCCCTATCCGATCGAGGGCACCGAGGACGCCGACCTCATCAATGCCGGCAAAGAAACCGTCAGCGAATTGCCGGGTACCGCATATTTTTCAAGCGCCGATTCTTTTGCCATGATTCGCGGCGGCCACGTCGATCTCAGCGTGCTTGGCGCGATGGAAGTCGACGAACACGGCAACCTCGCCAACTGGATGATCCCCGGCAAAATGGTCAAGGGCATGGGCGGAGCGATGGATTTGGTCGCAGGCGCGCGCCGCGTGATCATCGCCATGGAGCACGCAACAAAAGACGGTCAGCCGAAAATCCTGAAGAAATGCACGCTTCCGCTGACCGGAGTGAAAGTGGTGGACACCATCGTTACCGAGATGGCCTACATCCGAGTCACACCGAAAGGCTTGCTGCTGGAGGAGATCGCGCCTGGTCTCTCCGCCGATGACGTTCAGCAAGTGACCGAAGCGAAGCTGATCGTCAGCCCCACTCTAAAAACGATGCAGGGGTAGGGAACCGACACTAGCGGCCTTGCGATTCCCAGATAATTGTCATTCCGACCGAAGGGAGGAATCCGCTCCTCGCTCGGTCAACCACATTCCGTTTCAACGCCAAGCCGTTAAACGCGAAAGGGAGCCCGCATCAGCCGCACCGGAAGAAACAAGACTTCACGCACCAGCGCGAGCACGCCATGCACTGCGATCCCGACAATGCGAAACGGCAGCAATAGCAGCCACACAAACGGATAAAGCACGAGAGCCAGGAGGGCCAGCGGCCAGCAAAGAACGAAGAGAACGCACCACAGCAGGAAGGCGAACATGGAAACCTCCTTCAATAAATGATACGGCGGAGCGCCGGAAAAGTTCCGGGCGGAAAACAGGCGGACATCCTTCGCCCCTGTCTTGTTGAGCGGAGCGGGATTACCTCTGTTGTTTCGCGGCCGTGTAATTCTGCAGGAAACTCAGCACGCGCGGGCCCGCGTCGCGCCAAACGTCGCTCTCAAAGCCGTGTCCAGCTCCGGAATAGATCTTGATCTCGTAGGGAATATTCTTTTTCTCGAGCAGGTCGCGCAGCTGGTAAGCCTCTGCCACAGGCACGGTTGAGTCGGCGTCTCCGTGCAGAATGAGCACCGGACAGAACCGCTTCATGAACAGCTTCATTTCGCGGGGAAAGCCGCCGAAAAATTCCACAACCGCCCGCACACGATTGTCGATGACGCGTTGGCCAGCGAGAGATAAGCGCCCAGCGAAAAGCCGAGCAGCGCAATACGGTCGCGATCAACCGATCGTTGACTTTCGACAAAGCTGATCGCATCCCACAGTGTCTTCATCCAGATCGGAAAGTTGCGAAGGATAATTGCCTTGTCCGCGGACTCCGTATCAGTCCGATCAAAATAATGCAGGACATACACGGCGAATCCCTGCTCGGCGAGAAGCGCAGCGGATTTATCCATCCCCTTCACATCGCCGCCCGCGCCATGGAGCGCGACGACCGCGGGCATGGGATTGCCGCCGTTTTCGGGAAGGAATGCATCCAGCCGAATGGCCTTGCCTCCGCTGTCGAACGTCAGCTGCGATTGCGTGATTGCTTGCATGATCTAGTTTGGCAAAGCTGAACTGCGCCAGAATCAACTCGAAGGCTCAATCAGTGAACTAACACAATTGTCATTCCGAGCGAAGCGAGGAATCTGCTCTGGGCCGGAATTACCGGGAACCTGGCAAATCCGCAGCGCTGTAACAAGCATAACGCGGCGACGTTATCGAACCGCCGCGGCCAGTTCGCGCAGCGACTTTTCGTAGGGCGCGCGCGCCACGCCTTTCTCGGTAATGATCGCCGCCACATATTTTGCCGGCGTTACATCGAATGCGGGGTTCTCAACGCTCACGCCATCCGGAACCATCTGCTTGCCCGCAATGTGTGTTACTTCGCGCGCGTTGCGCTGCTCAATGGGAATCTGACTGCCATCGGGACAAGCGAGATCGACTGTGGAAAGAGGCGCAGCCACGTAGAACGGAATGCCGTGCTCCTTGGCCAAAATGGCCACAGCGTACGTACCGATCTTGTTTGCCACATCGCCGTTCGCGGCAATGCGGTCTGCGCCAACGACGACCGCCTCGATCTTGCCCTGCTTCATCATTGCGCCCGCCATGTTGTCGGAGATCACGGTGGTGGGGATTCCATCTTTCATCAGCTCCCATGCCGTTAGACGCGAGCCTTGCAGAAACGGCCGCGTCTCGTCCGCAAACACGTGAATCTTCTTCCCCTGTTTAACAGCCGCACGTATCACGCCCAACGCAGTGCCATAGCCCGCAGTAGCCAGCGCGCCCGCATTGCAATGCGTGAGGACGCCGCCCCTCGCAGGCATCAGCGCCGCACCGTGGCGTCCCATGGCCTGGTTGGCGGCGATGTCTTCTGCGTGCATGCGCTGCCCCTCTTTGATAATCGCCTGTTTGATTTGTGCGACCGGCAGCGCGCGCAGAGTTTCGAACTTCTCCTGCATGCGCCGAATCGCCCAAAAGAGATTGACCGCGGTCGGCCGCGTCTGCCGGATGGTTTCGCAGATCTGGTCGAAATCTCTCTTGAGGTCGCTGCCGTTTTCGGCTTTCGAATTCTGCAGGCCGAGCGCAATGCCCATGGCCGCAGCCACGCCAATGGCCGGCGCTCCGCGCACAACCATGTTGCGGATCACGTCCGCAACCTGCTCATGCGTCGTGCACGTGACATAGGTTTCTTCAGTCGGCAGCTTCGTCTGGTCGATAAAGACCACGCCGCGGGGAGTCCATTCTAAAGTTTGAATCATTGGTTAGTCGTCGTTCGTCGTTGGTCGTTCGCTATTCGGCGTTCTGCCGCTGCGCGGCTTTCTCGCATTTCCAGCCTATCGAATGATTGGAACCTGCGGCGCGGCGTCCTCCGGCACAATTCCTCGAATACGCGGATCGTCCACCACTTCAATCGCCCGCTTATACGCGCGGAACCCGCATTTCCTGTAGAACCCAAGCGCCGCCGGACTGTCGAGCGTGCAGGTGTGTAGCCATACGCGCGCGGTCGAGTCACTCCATGCGCGGTCGAGCAACTTGTTCATGAATGCCCGGCCCAGCCCTTTGCCAATCGCTTCACCAAAGAGGGCAAAGCTGGTGATCTCCACTTCCGCTACATTGGAACGGTCGAGTTCCGCCATCCCGACCTCCCTTCCCTCACATTCGGCAACGAACAATTCCGTTGTTGGGCGATTCAGCAGAGCTGTCAGTTCTTTGTCCGGCATCTCCAGGCGGCTGAACCAGAACCACTGCTCGCCCGCTCGCCGGTAGAGTGCACGATACCAATCAAGCCGCGGATTCTCAACACGCCGCAAGCTCACGCCACTAACCGAGACATCCGGCAGCGCAGGACGCACCATCATTTCGAGATAGGTCACGACCGACGCAATTTTTCCCGGCGCCAGATCCGTGTATCCATCTGGAATCATTTGCCCGCGCTTGCCTCGCGTTGCGCGACATGTTCGCGGCGCACATCATTTGCCGTAAACACCGAGAGGAACGGCGCAGGCGCAGCCGCTTTCTCGACATTGGGCCGGCCCTGAGCCTCTTCGCGCTCCACCAGGCATATCACGCCTGCGATCTTGAATCCGAACTCGCGTGCCGCTTCAATTGCCTGCACCGTGGAGCCGCCCGTCGTGCAAACATCGTCCACAATCACCACGCGCGCGCCCTTCTCACGGAAGCCCTCGATGCGCTGGCCCGTACCGTGCTGCTTTTCAGCCTTGCGAACCAGAAAACCGTGCAGTGTGCCGCTCAGTACGGAAACGGCGACAACGATAGGATCGGCCCCCATCGTCAATCCGCCAATCGCGTCGGCATGCCAGCCCTGGCGGCGCATTTCGTCGAGGAAGACTTGTCCGACGAGTTGCGCGCCGCGCGCGTCAAGCGTGGTTGTGCGGCAATCGATGTAATAGTCGCTCGTCCCGCCGGACGACAGTTTGAATTCCCCCAGCCGGAACGATTTGCCGGCCAGCATCTGCAAAAGTTCTTTTCGTGTGTCAGACATAAATTTCTAATTTAGCAGCAGTCGCCAATTGCCGGTAGCCAGTTGCCAGTGAGATGAAGCTGACGACAACGTTCAGTGAAGCGCCAGGCACTAGCAACTGGGTACTGGCTACTGGGAACTGAGTTTCTCCAGATGCCGAAATCCATCCGTCCCGATAAACATCAGAAAAGAGAGTGATCCGTTGTAGGCAATGTGAATAACTAGCCCCGCGGCGACAGAGTTCTTGTAGGCCCTAACCATCGTCAGCACGGTGCCCACAAGGAAGATAACCAGCACCGGGCCCCATGAAAACCTGAGTTGCGATCCATGAAGCATCGCGAACGCGAATGCGGTAACAAAAATTGCCGCTGTCATTCCAATCCCTCGGGCCAGCACCGGATAAAGAAATCCGCGGAAGAAAAGTTCTTCCATCAAGGGTGCGAGAGTAACACCGAAAATCGTAAGCGCCCAAGCCTCAGCTGGAGTGGTAAAGAACGTATCGATCGGCAGATTCTTCGGCATAGGCAGCACATGCGCCAAAAGCTGTAGGGCAAGCGAGAGCGTCACCCCGCCGAGCAGATACGGCGCAATCGTGCGCGGCCAATTCCAATGCAAGGCCGTGAGAAAATCCGGCCGGCCACGCTCGCGCGTAACCAGCACGTACATGTAACCGAGCACGAGTAAGTAAGAAAGCGCTTGTCCCGCAACCACGACGAGAGGAACACGCGCCAGACTGCCGAGCGACGAGTGCGGACGCAGTCCGAAATGCACCGCGAGAAGGACGGCGAATACTCCCACAAACAGCGCGACAATCGCGATGAACGTGAGCCGAAGCACGTCAAGCCCGTTCCAGGCCGGATCGCGCTGTGCCTCGATTACGGCGCTGCCGGTTTCCTGTTGCCGCCCGTCTGACACGATTGCGTCATTCACTGTCGCGTCGACGACAACCAGCGGAGACGAAGACTCTGGAGTTGTGCCGAAAGCCGCGCTTGCGCCGGGCAAAGGCACGCCGGACGAATCCAAGCCGTTCTCCTCCTGCTCCTGCTCCTGCTCCTGCTCCTCAGGTTGTTCGGGGAAAGCGTTCACGCGGATTCCTGACGGCATTTTTCCGGTTGTTCGCTCTTACTCGAGCCGTTCTTCACGTAACCATCCGCAACGCCGCCGTTGAAATATGAAGCCAGTTCCTGCCCAGTGTACGATTTTTTGATGTGTGAGACTTGCTCGGGAGTTCCCTGCGCCACGATGCGGCCGCCTTCCTCGCCACCTTCCGGGCCGAGATCCAGAATCCAGTCCGCATTGCGAATCACGTCGAGATTATGTTCGATGATGATGACCGTGTTGCCAAGATCCGTGAGCCGGTGCAGCACGTCGAGCAGTTTCCGCACGTCGTCGAAATGCAATCCGGTCGTGGGCTCATCCAGCAAATAAAGAGTCTTGCCGGTCTGGCGCTTGCTCAGTTCGCGCGCCAGCTTGATGCGCTGCGCCTCGCCTCCCGAGAGCGTGACCGCAGATTGACCGAGATGAATGTATCCCAATCCCACATCCGCCAGCGTTTGCAGCTTTTGTCGCACCTGCGGAATGTTTTCCAGAATCTGCAGCGCGTCGGCGACCGGCATTTCCAGCAGATCCGCGATGGAATAGCCGTTGAAGCGCACCGCAAGCGTCTCGTGGTTATAGCGATGCCCGCCGCAGACCTCGCATTGTCACGTACACGTCAGGCAGGAAATTCATTTCGATTCGCCGCTGCCCTTCGCCCTGGCACGCCTCGCAGCGTCCACCCGGAACGTTGAACGAAAAACGTCCCGGTTTGTAGCCGCGCTCGCGCGCCTCCGGCAGCATCGCAAAAAAGTCGCGCACCAGCGAGAAGATTCCGGTATACGTCGCCGGATTGGAACGCGGCGTCCGTCCAATCGGCGATTGATCGATGCGAATGACCTTATCGATCAGCTCCGCACCCGCAATCGACTTGTGCGCCCCCGCCTCCTCGCGCGATCGATAAAGCTGCCGCGCCAGCGCGCGATAAAGAATGTCATTCACCAAAGTCGATTTCCCCGAGCCGGAAACGCCCGTCACAACGGTCATCACGCCCAGCGGAAACCGGCATCCACATTCTTCAGATTGTGCTCGCGCGCCCCGAGAATCGTGATGGCCTTCGCCGTTCGGGCTGCGCCGCTCGGGCAGCATCGCGATCTGCTCCCGCCCGGCCATATAAGCGCCGGTCAGCGACGCTGGCGCGCTTCATAATCTCCGCTGGCGTCCCGCTCGCCACCAGCGCGCCGCCATGGCGTCCCGCGCCCGGCCCCAGATCGATCACATAGTCCGCGCGCCGTATGGTTTCTTCGTCGTGCTCCACCACCAGCACCGTATTGCCCAAGATCGCGCAGATTTTCCAGCGCGGACAGCAGCCGCCCATTGTCGCGCGCGTGCAGCCCGATCGAAGGCTCGTCAAGCACATAGAGCACGCCGCGCAGTTTCGATCCAATCTGCGTCGCCAGCCGGATGCGCTGGCCTTCGCCGCCCGAAAGCGTCGCCGCCGAGCGGCCGAGAGACAGATAGCCCAGCCCCACCGCATGTAAGAATTCCAGCCGCTCCACAATCTCATGCAGAATGCGCCCCGCGATGGTCGCTTCCCGCCCCGTCGAGCTTGATTTTGCGCGCCGTTTCCAGCGCGCGCGCAATCGGCAGCGCCGGTAAAATCCGCAATCGACATGCCGTTCACTTTCACCGCCAGGCTTTCGGGCCGCAGCCGCTGGCCGTGGCACGCCGCGCACTCTGCGGCCGACATGAAATCCAGCAGATACTCGCGATAGTTTTCCGAGGTCGACGATTCCAGATTTTGCTTGAGATACCCTATGACCCCAAAGAACCCTGTCTTCCCGCCCCGCGCCGGCTCGCCATAAAGGAGAAAGCTCTGAATCTTCTCCGGAAGCTTCTCAAACGGCGTACTCAAGATCGATCCCATACGCCTGCGCCACAAGCTCAAGTCCGCGAACCAGATTCTGCGACGCCGACCCCGGCCCCAGCCCGCCATCCAGCAGCGGCTTCGACCAATCCACGATCACCTTCGCCGGATCGAAATCGTACCGGCTGCCCAGCCCGTGGCACTCCGGACACGCCCCATAGGTGCTGTTGAACGAAAACGAGCGCGGCTCCAGTTGCGGCACACTCACGCCGCAATCCGGACACGCCAGCACTGACGAGTACAAGCGTTTCCTCGCCGTTCACCACGGCCACCAGCACCAGGCCGCCGCCAGCTTCATCGCCAGCGAAACCGAAAGCTCCAGCCGATGCTCAATGCCCGGCTTCACCAGCAGCCGGTCCACCACCACCTCGATGGTGTGGTTCTTGCGCTTGCTGAGGTGGATATCGTCTTCCAGGCTGACCAGTTCGCCATCCACGCGCGCGCGCGTGAAGCCGTGCTGCACCATCTTTTCCATCTCTTTCTTGAACTCGCCTTTGCGCCCGCGCACAATCGGCGCCATGATCATCACCCGGTCGTCCGGCGTCAGCGCCAGCACGCGCTGCACAATCTGATCGGCTGATTGCCGCGTGATCGGCTTGCCGCACTTCGGGCAATGCGGCACGCCAATCGACGAATAAAGCAATCGCAGATAATCATAGATTTCGGTAATCGTACCCACGGTGGATCGCGGGCTTCGGCTGGTCGTCTTCTGCTCGATCGAAATCGCCGGGCTCAACCCGTCAATCGAGTCCACATCCGGCCGCTCCATCTGGTCGAGAAACTGGCGCGCGTAAGCCGAAAGCGTTTCCACATAGCGGCGTTGGCCCTCCGCATAAATCGTGTCGAAGGCAAGCGACGACTTGCCCGAACCGCTCAAGCCGGTAATCACCGTCAGCGCGTTGCGGGGGATCTCAACGTCAATATTCTTCAGATTGTGCTGGCGCGCCCCGCGCACCGAGATTTTGGATATGGCCATTTGCGAAGACAGTTCTGGACTTCCGTAATGTCGACGGGTCCCCGGAAATGTTGGAGAGTGAAGGTACGCAGTGCTACTCCCGTATCTTAGTTGTTAACAGTAACGGGGGTCAAATGCGGGTAGATTGAGTTATTTGCGGCTTGAAGCAAAAATAAAGGTTATAAAGGCAGTCCAACGTGGATGCACTCTTAGCGGCTTTTCTGATTAGCACAACGGCAATCGTGTCGGTCGCGCTCGGCGTTTTCGGAGCTTACTACGCAATCGCCGCCATCCTGGCGGCTTTTAATCCCACCCGGCCATCCCGTCCGCTCCCGGCGCTGGCGCAACAGCAAGCCCAGGCAAGCGGCGACTAGACTTCCGCACTCAATCTCGCGGCGCTTAGCCCCCTGATTCCTGCGCACGTCTTCCTGCGCACGCCGCCTCCCAGTTCCTATTGTTGCGGTGGTTGAGGCGGCTGAATCATGCCGGGCTGGCCTTGCCGCATCATCTGCAAAAGCTGCTCAGGAGTCCGCGGCCCAGCATTCGGCTGAGTGGGCGTCGGTTGCTGATCGGCGGGTTGGGCCTCTTCCGCATTCTCGTCGTCGTCCGTGGCCTCGGCGCCCGTGTTTTCATCCTCTGGCGTACCAGCCTCCGGGTTCGGCGGCTGCTGCGCGCCCGCAATCATCTGCTGCCGGAACGGCTGCGGGACCATTGGACCTCCCATGGGGGAAGCCGGCGCATTTTGCTGAGCGCTGTTTGCGGCGATTTGACTCTGAGCCTCGGCCGAACCTGGCTTGGGCGTAAGCATAACCGAGGCCACCGAACTGGGATCGGTGCTCGATCCCAGCATCACGTAGTTGAATGCCGTTCCATTGAGCAAGGTCGCCAAAACGTCCCGCGGAGCACCCGGCCCGATTTGCGCGACAACCCGCTCCGTAGCGCTGGCTGGAATGTCGATTGAGGCCCCGGTCAGCTTTCGAACCTGCTTGAGGATCTCCGCCAAAGTCGCGTTCTGCGCCACAATGCTGAGCTTGCCTTTCTCGTATGTCACCTTGGGCGCAATTTCTGGAAGCTGGTCCATCGGAACCTGGCTTAGCGGGCCCGCGGGCAATGGCGGCAGTACCAACGGAGGCGGATCGGGCTTCTTGTGCGGATGGTGGTGCCGCGCAGACGCAGCCACTGACGCAGGCGGGGTCGCCGGTGAATTCGTCTGAGGATCGTCGGCGTAGGCCGGCAACACAAAAACAGCCAGCAGCAGTCCTGCCACCACCGACACAATGGAATCACTTTTGCGCAACGTCAAGAACACTATCCCCGACCCGCACCAATCGGTCGTATAACCGAATCGGCGTCCTGAATTGATTTTACCACCCCTATAGAACGAGCCAGCACCCCAATTCTTGCAATCTTTTACACTTCAGTGCTCCTTTGACTGTTCGCGGAGAAGTCGGAGGCACGGTTGATCTTGTGTGGCCCTGCGGTCCAGCGCGGCGAGTGTGCGCGCTCATTGACAGCTTTCCACCTGCCGAGGAACCAGCTACGCACACAAATGCCCTCTGCCGCAGACTCTAGGGAGTCGCCGCTTTAGATTCACCGCGCACCCCTCACGGCCGCGCGTAAAATACAAAACGGAGGCTTCTGCCGTGCATATCGCTTCTCGAAGCCGTCTTCCCGGACGAAGTGATCTGTCCAACTTGCCTTTCCGGCTAAAATGCCTGGTCCTGCTGTTGCTGACGGCCTCCCTCCACGCTCAAACCTGCCTGAGCGCGGCCGACATGGAGGAATCCACCCGCGCGGCCCTCGAAAACGCAGCCAAGCGCTATTTCGATATGTCAACCCGCGGCGACGCCGCCGCTCTCAAACAGAACTCCATTTCCTCTCTTGCCGCGAATTTTGCCGGTGTCGAAAGCGCCCTCAAAGACAATCAGACCGCTCTCTCGGGCGCAACCGCAACCATCCGGCCTCCATACTTTCTTACCGCCGAGGGCCAGGAGCCCCTTCCCCGCGCCGAGTTCCTCTGCGGAGTTTTCGGTCCTTCCGGCCAGACCAGCCACAGCTCCGTGTTTGTACTTACCGATCTCCCCCCCGGCAAATATGGAGTCGCGATCGTCGACGCGAGCGGCGGCAAGAAACCTCTGACCCTCACGTTTGTCGTTCAGCAAGTGGGCTCCGACTGGAAACTCGCCGGCTACTATGCCCGTTCGCAGCAGGCGTCCAGTCACGATAGTGCTTGGTTCGCGCAACAGGCGCGCGATTTCAAGGCTAAGTCACAAAACCATAATGCCTGGCTCTACTTCCGCGAAGCCATCGCCCTAGCCTCGCCCGTCGATTTCATGAGCACGCAAGCTACCGACAAGCTCTACGACGAAGCGCAATCCGTCCAACCCGCCGACATGCCAGTTGACGACAAAGCCCTCGATCTGACGTCTGCGGGCAAGACTTATCATTGGACTGCAATCTTCCCACTCGCCGTAAGCGACGACCTGGATGTGGTCGTGAAGTATTCCGCCGCGGATATCTCCAACACGCAGAAGACCTTCGAAGAGAACCAGCAGGTAATCAAGGCTGTCATAGCAAAATTCCCCGAGCTAAAAACCGCCTTCGCCGGAGTCGTAGCCCGAGCCGTCGCCCCATCGGGAGAAGATTACGGCTCCCTGCTGCCAACGAAAGAAATCAAATAGGCGTGATCACGCGTTGTTGACTGATCATGGCCGGTGAGAGGGCAGTCTTGGTAGGCAATTCGCGGTAATTATCCCTTGACAGTATGTACGCAATCTGCTACAGTTTGGGTAGCGACGGTAGGGAAAATATGAACCGCAAACCCAAAATGCAGCGTTTTCCATTAAAAGCCTTCCAAGCACAGTTTCCCGATGATGCAGCCTGTCTCGAATGGCTCAAGAACCGTCTTTACCCTGACGGCATATTCTGCAAAAACTGCCGAGAGATCACGAAGCACTATCGCGTCGCCAGCCGTCCGTCGTATTGCTGTGAGCACTGCGGCAATCACGTGCATCCGACCGCTGACACGATTTTGCACAAGTCGCCAACGCCATTGACTACTTGGTTCTACGCTATCTATCTCATGTCTAGCACTCGCTGCGGTATTTCGGCAAAGCAGATCGAGCGGGAAACGGGCGTCACCTACAAGACTGCGTGGCGCATGTTTAAACAGATTCGCACGATGCTTGATGACGGTAAGCGTCCGGTTGTAACCGTCTGGACAGGTAGGTAAGAGGAAGTCATTCTTCCGAAGTGGACACTTAGGATAGGTGTCCACTTGGAGCGGAGATGGACACTTCCGGGCAAGTTGCAACTGTCATAGTGGATAAGAGTGAGTCGTTAGGCGCGGCCCCGCGGCAGCGGCGCAGTATCGCGGAGAAACGGCGGATCGTCGAAGAGACGTTGGTAGAAGGCGCGTCGGTTGCGCGGGTAGCGCGAGCGCATGGCATCAACGCGAACCAGGTATTTGGCTGGCGTCGGCTGTACCTGGCAGGGAGACTTGGGGAGCGCAAGGCGGCCATGAAGTTGCTGCCGGTTCGCGTGAGCGAGAGTTTGCCGGCGCCTCCGGCGGAGCGTGGGTCCGCCGACTTCCCGAAACCACAGCCGGGCACGATTCACATCGAACTGCGGCAAGCGCAGGTGCGGATCGAAGGCAGCGCCGATCCGGCGTTGGTGCGCGTATTGCTGGAGTGCCTGCGGGGATGATCGGGCCGCCGACGAACACGCGAGTTTGGATTGCCGCGGGAGTGACGGACTTGCGGCGCGGGTTTACGGGGCTCAGTGCGCTGGTGGAGAGCAAACTGGAGCAGAAACCGTTCTCGGGGCACGTGTTTGTGTTTCGCGGGCGGAGAGGCGATCTGATCAAGGTTCTGTGGTACGACGGCGACGGGTTGTGTTTGTTCGCGAAGCGACTGGAGCGTGGGCGCTTCGTTTGGCCGCAAGCTGCGAGCGGCACGGTTTCGCTGACGCGGGCGCAGTTATCGATGCTGCTGGAAGGCATCGATTGGCGGCGGCCGGAGCGGACGTGGGATCCGCAGCTGTCGGTGTAACCGGCGAGATTCTTTGCACAACTTTTTTTGCGCGCACGCGGGATGAGAACGCGCACATTCATGCGATACTCCGCGCATGTCAGCGGTGGTGCTCCCCGATCTCAACGCTCTTCCCGTAGATGCGCTGCGAGCGCTGATCCTGGCACAACACGAGCAACTGATCTCGCGGGAGCGCGAGATCGAGCATCTGCAGCTGCTGTTGGCCAAGCTGCAGCGCATGCAGTTTGGGCGCAAGTCGGAGAAGCTGGAGCGGCAGATCGAACAGTTGGAACTGCGGCTGGAGGAGTTGGAATCAAAGCGCAGCGAGCAAGAGCCCGGCGCGTCAACACCCGCTCCCGTCACCGCCTCTTCAACTCCATAACGAAGGCCACGCGCCGAGCACTGCCCGATCATCTTCCGCGACAAACACGCAGACACGAGCCGAAAGAAACGGTATGCCCGGAATGTCAGGGCGAACTGCGCAAGTTAGGCGAGGATGTCTCCGAGATGCTGGAGTACGTGCCCGCCAGCTTCGTGGTGATTCGCCACGTGCGCACCAAGCTGAGCTGCACGAAGTGTGATTGCATCGTGCAGGCCGAAGCGCCGAGCCGACCGATTGCGCGGGGCATGGCCGGGCCGGGGCTGCTGGCGCACGTTCTGGTGAGTAAGTACTGCGATCATCTTCCGCTGTATCGGCAATCCGAGATGTACGCGCGTCAGGATGTGGAGTTGGAACGCTCGACCTTGGCGGACTGGGTGGGCGGAGCGAGCCAGTTACTCAGCCC
>CAWDPB010000175.1:0-3193 GCA_963804075.1 uncultured Acidobacteriaceae bacterium
GGGCTCCGGCTCCCAGATTCTGTGTGACCCCGTGTAGGATCCACCGCCGCGGATAAGGTTGGATCGGTTCGGTCATAAGAAAAATAAACCATGGCCATCGTCATTCTGCCGGCCATCGTTTATTTTTCTTATCGTCAAACGATCCAAGCCTATCCCGGCGGCGGTGGATCTACACGGTGGCGCGCCAGAATCTGGGAGCGCGGAGCCGGCCTTCTCTCCGCCTCCGCGCTCATGATCACTAGTGTGCTGACCGTCGCCGTGGGTATTTCCGCTGGCGTGGGAGCTCCGGTTTCCGCCGCGCCCAAGTCTGCAACCGCACACGCTGAGCCTCTGCCTCGGAATCCTGGTTCTCATTACGCTCATCAACCTTCGCGGCATGCACGATACCGGCGCCATCTTCATGGCGCCCACGTATATTTTCATTGTCACTCTGCTCGCGGCCATCGCTATAGGACTGTTCAAGCGCTTGGTTTCTGGCGGCCATCCGGTCGCGGTTGAAGCGCTGCCCAAAGGCCTGGCGGCCACGGCCGCTCCCAGCGCGTGGCTCATCATGCAGGCGTTCGCCAGCGGATGTACGGCCATGACCGGCGTGGAAGCCGTGAGTAATGGCGTGAAGGCATTTCGCGAACCGGTGGTGACGACGGCGCGCCGCACCTTGACCGTCATCATCGCGCTGCTGATCGTGATGCTCGCCGGCATTGCCTTCCTTGTACACGCCTACGGCATTCAGGCCACCGACCCCGGTCAACCCGGCTACCAGAGCGTTCTTTCCATCCTGCTGGCCGCAGTTGCCGGACGAGGGATTTTCTACTACGTTTCGATCGGCTCCATCCTCGCCGTTCTCACGCTCTCCGCCAACACCGCTTTCGCGGATTTCCCCCGCCTTTGCCGCGCGATTGCGCAGAACAACTATCTGCCGCACTCCTTCGCCACTCGCGGACGGCGGCTGGTTTATACGCAGGGAATCGTCGTACTCGCCGCGCTCGCCGGGTTGCTGATTCTCATATTCGGCGGCATCACGGATCGCCTGATCCCTCTTTATGCTGTCGGCGCTTTTCTCGCCTTCACGCTCTCGCAAGCCGGTATGGTCGGTCATTGGAGGCGAGTCGGCGGCAAGGGCGCGACCCGCAGCATTCTGGTGAATGGACTGGGCGCGGTGGCCACCGGAATCACCGTGATCGTCGTGCTGGTGGCGAAGTTTACTCGGGCGCATGGATTACCGTGCTGTTAATTCCGACTTTGCTGATTCTCATGGGCGTTGTGCGGCGCCACTATCACCGTGTGTTCCTGGAAGTGCGAACCACCGAGCCGCTCGATCTAAAAAACCAAATCCCGCCCATGGTGATCGTGCCCATTCAAAGCTGGAATGCAATCACCAAGAAAGCGCTTCGTTTCGCATTCAACATTTCACCCGACGTGTATGCATTGCACGTCGACAGCGGAGAAGGATCGAGCATTCTCCGCTACGAGTGGTCGCGTTACGTGAACGAACCCGCAAAGCAAGCCAATGTGAAGAAGCCGGAACTCGTGGTGTTGCCTTCGCCCTCCGGCTGGTGTTGACTCCAATTGTGAATTACGTCTTGGAAATAGAGCGCGCTCACCCGGGACAGCAGATCGCCGTTTTGATCCCGGAACTGGTGGAACGGCACTGGTACCACTACTTGCTGCACAATAAGCGCGCAGAATTGCTGAAGACGCTTCTGCTGCTGAGAGGCAACCAGCGCATCATTGTGATTGACGTACCGTGGTATCTGAAAACATGATGCGTGATGCGATGCAAGTGCGCTTATTCACCAAGGAGTCACAGAGACACGGAAAACCTCGATCCCTTGCGTCAAGTTTACCTGGGTCGATTTTTACTTAAAGCCTTCTTCGTGTCTCCGTGCCTCCGTGGTGAAAACCAAGTTAGACACCGCTTCACTGTTCGCCTTGCATTCGCCTATTGTGATACACTGCCGCTCGTCTTGAGGAACTGTCGCTGGAGGAACTTTGACCAAAGCGAATAAGGCAGCCAACCATCGCAAGGCGGTCCTGCACCTGAAGAAATCCGATCCTGTTTTGGCGGTGATCATTGAGCGCATCGGACCTTGCCGTATCGAATTCGGCGAGCCGACATTTCACAGCCTCGCCGAGTCCATCCTTTATCAGCAACTGAATGGCAAAGCGGCAGCCACAATCTTTGACCGCTTTACCGCGCTCGCGGGCGATCCGCTCACCGCCGAAAGGGATTCTGAAGCTGACCGACGCCCAAATGCGCGGAGTCGGCTTGTCGCGCCAGAAAACATCGCTATCTGCGCGACCTGGCCGAGAAAACGCAGGCCGGTCTTCTCGAATTCGAACGCATGTCCAGAAATGACGGAAGACGAAGTGATCGCGCATCTCACCAGGTAAAAGGCGTGGGCGTGTGGACCGCCCACATGTTCCTGATGTTTACGCTGCGTCGCCCGGAATTCTTCCCACCGGCGATTATGGCGTGCAGGCCGCGATGAAGAAGCACTACAAGAAACGCAAATGGCCGAAGCCGGATGTGATGCACAAGATCGCCAAACCCTGGGCGCCGACCGCTCCGTCGCCTGCTGGTATCTGTGGAGAAGCCTGGATATGAAAACGATGTAACGCGGTTGTTTCCCATGCGATTTTCAGTTTTCCTTCTGTTCGCATCGATAACGTGTACGCTCGGCGCGCCTGGCTTCGGACAGGCTGCTCCAACACCCCGAGTAGTCTCCCACGCGAAGATCGAGGTCGAGATAGCGTGTGGTTTGATCGGTACTGCCGGTAAGCGCGCCGAAGGATGCGGCGATCTGGATACCACGGTTATCGACGAAAGGAAATAAGGTGGCGTCGGCGTCTTTTTCAAGTTCGCGAGCCAACGGTCTAACTCTTGTTGCATGGCTGTAAGCACGGCATCGGCGGCAGGCTGTTGCGCGCACACACCCATCGAGAACAAGAACGCGATGACGGAAATGCATACCGGAAGCAAACGCTTCACAACTACCTCTTTGGTAAAACGGATTTCCAACACCGGGAAAATACGAGTATGCACTCCGCCGGCCGAGGACGTACAGGAGTCTAATCGGTCGTCGTCTTAAAAGGAAAGGACATTGGACAGACTCTCAACCAAGTCAAATAAAACAGGCAGTAACTTGGCTAGGAGCCGATGAACAAGTTACTAACTGAACGAAGCACGTACACA
>CAWDPB010000176.1:0-11259 GCA_963804075.1 uncultured Acidobacteriaceae bacterium
AATGTCGCCTTCAATGATCTCGACATTCGGTTGCATGGAGAACTTCATCCGCAATTGCGCCGAGAACACGCGATCCAGTTCCACAGCGATCAGCCGTTGCGCGCTTTGCGCAAGAATGTCTGTGATGGCCCCGCGCCCCGGCCCGATTTCAAGCACAGTGGCTCGCGATACGTCGCCAAGCGCCTCAACAATGCGCAGCGCGGCCGGTTCGCTCGCCAGAAAATGTTGCCCGAGTTTCGGCTTCCGCGGAGACTTCCCGCCGGCCGCGTTCGTATTCGCGCCGCTCTTGGGCAGGCTGACTTTAGGCACGTTGATTCTGTTTCCTTCCGGCTTTCGACTGATTGAAGTCTTCCCGCGCATCTTCCCCATGAGCCGAGTCCAATCATGCTAAGACGAGACGCCGTGAATTCCGATTGTCGATCGTGCGATTCACTCGGAATGTGGTCCGCGCAGGAAGCGGAGTGCACAACTCATCATAGCGTGAGTCGGGTGACATCGTGCGGCTCGGCCAGTATGGCCGGTTTGTGCCGGCGCAATGAATTGAGCGCAAACGCTCCTGGAGCTTTTTAAGTTATGCATATCGCTTTTGCCGCATCGGAGTGCGTCCCGTTTTCAAAAACCGGCGGACTGGCCGATGTGGTGGGCGCGCTGCCGCGTGCGCTGGCCAGCCTCGGGCACCAGGTCAGCGTCTACGTTCCGCGATACCGGCAAACCAAGCTGACCGATCCGCAGACCGTGGTGCGCAGCATCACCGTTCCCTTCGACGACAAGTATCGCTTCTGCTCTGTGGTCGATGGCGGGAGCAAGCGCGGGCGTTGCGTTATTACTTCGTCGAGTATCCCGCCATTACTTCGACCGCGAAGCGACTCTATGGCACGTCCGCCGGCGATTATCCCGACAACGCCGAGCGCTTCGCTTTGTTCTCGCGCGCTGTGCTCGAGGCTTCAAAGATTCTCGGCGTTCCGGATGTTTTTCATTGCCATGATTGGCAATCCGCGCTGGTGCCCGTCATGCTGCGCACGCTTTACACTGAAGATCCCGCTTTCCAGGACGTGGGCACCGTCTTCACCATTCACAATATGGGCTACCAGGGCCTGTTTCCATCGGAAATTTTGCCGCTGCTCATGCTGCCCTGGGACCTGCTCACCATGTCGAAGATGGAGTTCTTCGGGCAGGTGAATTTTCTGAAAGGCGCGCTGGTCTATTGCCGACTTCGTCACCACCGTCAGCAAAAAATATAGCCAGGAAATTCAGACCACCGGAATACGGGTTCGGATTGGAGGGCGTGTTTGCGCACTCGCGCCGCAACCGTGACCGGCATTCTCAACGGCGTCGATTACGACGAGTGGAGCCCGCAGACCGATAAGTTCATCGCCGCCAAATATTCGCCGCAGGATTTGAGCGGCAAGCAGAAGTGCAAGCAGGATCTGCTGAATCTGTTCGGAGTGACGAAGGCGGAGAACAAGTGCCGGTGATCGGAATCGTCTCCCGCTTCGTCGCGCAAAAAGGATTCGACCTGATCGCGCAGATCATGGACCGTCTCGCGCTGGAAGACATGATCATGGTCGTGCTCGGCACCGGCGACAAGCTGTTTGAGGACATGTTTCAGCGCCTCAATAAACAATTTCCCAACAAGATCGCGGCCAAAATCGCGTATCGACAACCCCATCGCGCACAAGATTGAAGCCGGAGCCGACATGTTCCTCATGCCTTCGCGCTACGAGCCCTGCGGCCTGAACCAGATCTACAGCCTGAAGTACGGCACGGTGCCAATCGTGCGCGCCACCGGCGGCCTCGACGACACCATCGAACCCTGGGATGCCCGCACCGGGAAGGGAACGGGCTTCAAGTTCACCGAATACAACGGCGAAGCGCTGCTCGCGACCATCAAGCAGGCCTTGCTCGCCTATCGCGATCAATCGTCATGGCAAGCGCTGATGCGCAACGGCATGGCCCGCGATTTCTCCTGGGGAGCATCCGCCCGCGAGTATGGCAAACTCTACGAGCGCGTAAGACACATGCGCGCCCAGGAGACTGCCGTCGCGGCGAAAGAGTCGAAGAAAGAGCCAGTGGCGGGCTAGCTTCCTCGTCGCAGTAAACTTCTTCAAGCATTCGCATTCCAATGGCTTCTCCCCGCACCATCTTCCACGTCGATATGGACGCCTTCTTCGTCTCAGTGGAAGAGCTGTTTGACCCGTCGCTGAAGGGCAAGCCAGTCGTCGTCGGAGGACAAAAGAACGAACGCGGCGTTGTTTCCGCCGCATCGTACGCGGCGCGCAAATTCGGAGTGCATTCCGCCATGCCTCTGCGCACGGCCGCAAAGCTCTGTCCGCAAGCGATCTTTGTCAACGGACATCCTGAGCGCTACCGCGAATACTCTGTCCGCGTGCACGAAGTGCTCGGCCATTTTTCTCCGCTGGTTGAGATGGCCTCAGTCGATGAAGCCTATCTCGACATGACCGGAACCGACCGTCTGCATGGACCTCCGCTGCGCAGTGCAAATCGCTTGCACGCGGAAATGAAATCCGCGACGCAGCTCAACTGTTCCATTGGCATCGGCACGTCGCGGCTCATCGCGAAAGTTTCTTCGGCCAAAGCGAAGCCCAACGGAGTGCTGTGGGTTCTGCCCGGCCAAGAAGCGAAGTTCCTCGCGCCGCTCGATGTCGCCGACATTCCCGGCGTCGGCGAGGTCACGGAGAAGAAACTCCACGCTATGGGTATTCGGCGCGTCGGCGATCTCTCCAAGCTCGAAGAAAGAGATCTCGAGCAGCGCTTCGGAAAATGGGGACTCGCGCTGGCAGGGAAGTCGCGCGGCGAAGACGCTGGCGGATGGTTCGATGCTGCTGTGGGCGAGCATACTGACCCGAAATCGATCAGCCACGAGCATACATACAACGAAGATACCGGCGACGCCACTCGTCTGGAATCCACGCTGATGCGACTTTCGGAGATGGTCGGTCGAACGGTTGCGCGAAGGCGGATATTTTGCGCGGACCATCCAGCTCAAGCTGCGTTACACGGATTTCACTACGATCACGCGCGCGCACTCGCTCGATCAGCCGACGCAGACGGATCGCGAAATCTTCGAGCAGGCTCGCAGCTTGTTTCGCGCCAACTGGAAAAAAGGAGCGGCGGTGCGGCTGCTCGGAGTGCAGTCGTCGAACTTTGAAGAGTCGCCGTCACAGCTTAATCTGCTCGATCCCCAGCGTGACGAGCGCTGGCAGAAAGTGCTGGCCGCAGCCGACCATCTACGCGACAAGTTCGGGGAATCGACCATCGGCCTCGCAACCGGAATGAAGGGCGGATTCCGCGAGCGCGTACACGAAAATCCGGCAGCGCTGCCGGGACAGCAGGCGCGAAACA
This sequence comes from uncultured Acidobacteriaceae bacterium, assembly GCA_963804075.1. Lineage (GTDB taxonomy): Bacteria > Acidobacteriota > Terriglobia > Terriglobales > Acidobacteriaceae > Acidiflorens. Next base: position 3,364 of record CAWDPB010000176.1, read on the forward strand.
AGGCAGGCAAGTCTCCCGAAGCGACTGCGGCTCGCGGCAGCAGTGCGGATCGTGATAACAATGACGACCAAGCGTGAAACTTTTTCCGTCTCCACCGCGTCTGATCCATTGGGGTGATGGAATATGAAGTTGTGGGGACGGGTTTTCCTGTTTGCAATCGTGCTCGCGCTGCCGGTATTTGGAGCGGAGAATCTTAAACTCAATCAGCATCTCGATTACTCGAGCGACAGCCAGGATGGGCCGCTCATCATCGGAGATCGTCTTGACGATGGCGCTGCGACGGGTAAACCAACTTACATCATCATTTATGGCGAGGGTTGTTTCAATTCCAAGAGGCAGGCGCGGCGGACCGTTGGCCTATACGAAAAATATCGCGGCAAGGTGCAGTTCGTGGTCGTCGATCTGGATCGGAAGCGGTCAGCGGCTCAGGATGAGTTGGTGAAGAAGTTCTATACCGGATCGATCCCGCACGTGGTTGTGCTCGATCGCGGAGGCAAGGCAGTGTACGACGAGGCGGGCGAGGTGGATGAGGAGAAGATTTCGAACCTTCTCGACCACGCGCTCGTGCAGTGAGATCGCGTAACTCTACGAAATATATTCGCGAATATATTCGTCGCGCGAAGTGGCGAGCTGGTGGGCGTCGCCGTCGAAGATGACCTTGCCGTCGCGCAGAATGAGAAAACTGAAAGGTACATCGCCGCGCTGGCCCTTGGGAAGCTTGATCACCTGATTGGTCTTCACGTCGAACTCATGAGTCGCCATGGTGAAAGCGTCCTGCAGGCGATGAGTCACCATCAGCGCGCTGGTTTTGGAAACGTCGCGCTGCTTGACGATGAGTTCGACGATTGTGTTCGAAGTGACGGGATCGAGTCCACCAGTCGGCGAATCGTAGAGCAGCACTTCCGGCTTGGTGATGATGGCGCGGGCAATAGCGACGCGCCGCCGCATTCCTCCGGAGAGCTCCGAGGGGAACATGTCGTAGGTTCGCTCCAGCTCCACGAAGCGCAGCACTTCACGGACCCGGCGCTCGACCTCGTCGTCCGGTGCCTTTTCCTCGATCAGCGAGAACCCTACGTTCTCCCAAACTTTCAGCGAATCGAAAAGCGCGCTTTCCTGAAAAACGATGCCAACGTGCCGGCGCACTTGAAACAGTTCCTCCTCCGACATCTTTGTGACTTCCTGTCCGAGTACCCGGATTGATCCGCTATCGGGGCGCAATAATCCCACGGCGAGTTTGAGGAGAATGCTTTTACCCGATCCAGCCACGCCGAACAGCGCTTTGGTTTCGCCATGCGGCAATTGAAACGAGACGCCGTCAAGCACCACTTTTTCGTCGAATGCGATGGAGACATCCTTGAATTCGATCGCCAGGCCAGACTGCTCCGGTGAAGAAGGCGCGGGTTGATCCAGCGGCAGAGTTGACGATGGCATCCCTAACGGACTCCGAAAATGGCGAAGATCAACTTTCGTGACGAAGAAGTCGACGATCAGGATCAGCACCGACGCGGCGACCACTGCCTGCGTCGTGGATCAACCGACTCCCTGCGTACCGCCGCGGGTCGACATGCCGTAGTAGCAACCGATGGTGGCGATGATGAATCCGAATAACACTGGTTTGATGAGTCCGGTGAAGACGTCGCGAAAAACCAGGATTTGCCACGCGCTCGTCCAATATTGGCGCGAGTCGAGGCCGAACAAAAGATGCGCGACCGCCCAGCCGCCGACCAGGCCGAGCAGATCGGCGATGATCGTCAGGAAAAACAGCATGAAGGCTGTCGCGCCCACCCGTGGAGTGACCAGCTTCTTGCCCGGGTCGGTGCCGAGAGCACGCATGGCGTCGATCTGCTCGGTCACGATCATAGAGCCGAGTTCGCTCGCCATACCAGAAGCGTTTCGCCCGGCGACCATCAGCCCCGTGATCAGTGGTCCCAGTTCCGTGACCATGCCGAGCGAAACTAGTTGGCCGATGAGGGTGATTCCGCCGAAGCGCTGCAACGTGCTCGCGGAGTTCAGCGCCAGCAATGCGCCGACGGAAAGTCCAGTCAGAATAACGATGGGCAGCGAGCCCACGCCGATCAGGTCGGCTTGCTGGAGCATGTCGCCCGTGTAGAGCGGCCTGCGAAAGAAATTGGCGAGCGATTGCGCCGAGAGCTTGGTATATTCCTGAACTGACAGGGCAAAGTCTTTGGCAACGTCAATCGGCGAGATCAGTTCGAGTTCGAGCGCCATGGGTCAGCAAGGACTTCCGTTCACGAAGAGATACCTGTTACCGGAACTATAGCAGAGGCAGGCTTGCTCACTGGACGTTGTGTGATCGCTTTCCTAGGAAGCCCGTTCGCCCACCGCTGGTTCCCGGTGTCCGTTCTTCTTACGAATCTCGATCGCCAGGCGCTTGATCTTCTGATTCAGCGTGGAGAGTGGCACGCGGAACCGCTCGGCCGCTTCCGTCTGGTTCCAGCCGCATTTTTCCAGCATGTCGACAATGATGCGCCGCTCGCAATCTTCCATGATGCCGAACAAAGACGCGCCGGAAGCCGCATCCGGCGCCGGAATCGTGCTCCCGCGGCCCACAATGTGATCGGGCAGCAGATCGAGCCCGATGATCAAGTCGGAAGAGAGTACGACGGCGCGCTCGATGGTATTTTCGAGTTCGCGAACGTTGCCCGGCCAGGAGTAGCTCACGAGCGCGCGCAACGCGTCCGTGTTGATGTGCCGCTTCTGCATGTCGTTTTCTTCCGAATACTTTTTGATGAAGTGTTCGACCAGCAGCGGAATGTCCTCGCGGCGCTGGCGCAGTGGAGGCAGGTCGAGCGAAATCACGTTCAAGCGGTAGAACAGGTCTTCGCGAAAGCGGCCTTCCTGCACCATTTGCCGCAGGTCCACATTGGTGGCGGCAATGATGCGCACATCCGCTTGTATTTCCTGTACGCCGCCCAGGTGCATGAACTTGCGATCCTGCAATACACGCAGGATCTTGGCCTGTGTGTCCATGCTCATGTTGCCGATCTCATCGAGGAAGAGCGTGCCCCGGTCGGCCACTTCGAACAGGCCTTTCTTCGACGCGACGGCGCTTGTGAATGCGCCTTTCACGTGCCCGAACAGTGTCGATTCCAGCAGATCTGGAGGCGTTGACCCGGAGTTCACGGGGACAAACGGCCGGTCGCGCCGCGTGGAATGCAAATGAATAGCCTTCGCGATCAGTTCCTTGCCGGTTCCGCTTTCGCCCTGCAACAGAACGGTCGAACGGCTGGGAGCCACCTGCGCGACAAGATCGAAAATCTTAAGCATTGGCTCGCTTTTACCGACGATGTTCTCGAAGTTGTAGCGCTGCTTCAGCGCACGTTTCAGCTGGACGTTCTCCTCCTCCGCTTTCTGGCGGGCGACCGCGCTGCGGACGTCGGCCAGCAGTTTCTCGTTGTCCCACGGCTTTTGGATGAAGTTCGTCGCACCCGATTGCATGGCGCACACTGCGTTTTCAACCGTTCCATAAGCCGTGATCATGATGACTGGCTGCTCCGAATGCTGCTCGCGAATCTCCGCCAGCACGTCCATTCCGTTCTTATCCGGCAGCGCCAAGTCCAGCAACACGACGTCGAAGCTGTTCTCGTCGATCTGAGCCATCCCTTCGCGTGCCGTGCCGGCCACGGAAACGGTATAGCCTTCGAATTGCAGCAGAGTCTCAAGCGACTCGCGAATTTCGAGTTCGTCGTCAACGATGAGGATTCGGCCCGCACTTTGCGGAACGAGTTCCGTAGTGCTGCGGCGTGCGATAACAGCTGTTTCAGACATGGGTCGCCTTCCTGATCAATGGAAAATCCAGTGTGAATGTCGTTCCCTCGCCGGGCCGGCTCTCCACTCGAATGTTGCCCGCGTGCTCCTGAATGATGCCGTAAGAAACGGATAGTCCCAGCCCAGTGCCGCGGTTTTGCCCTTCAGCAGGAGAAGTCTTGGTTGTGAAAAATGGGTCGTAGATACGGTGAATGTTTTCCTGCGCGATACCGGAGCCGCTGTCGCTGACGCGGACGCTTACCGACTCGCCATTCAGCGTTGCCACATTCAGCACGCCGCCGCCCGACATTGCGTCCTTCGCGTTCAGGAACAAATTTAGGAATACCTGCTGTAATCGTCCGGCGCTGCCCTGAATCGGCGGCAAGCCTTCGTTGAATTCCGTCTGCACCTCGACATGCGCCACTTTGAACTGGTGATCGAGCAAAGCCAGCGTTTCTGAAATCACTTTGTTCAGGTTGATTTCCGCGAACTCCGTGCCCGTGGTCCGCGAGAAGTTCAGCAGGTTGTTCACGATTTCCGAAGCGCGGAACGTCTGCTTGGTGATCTTTTCAAGGAGCGAAGCTTTTTGCGGGTCCGATTGCAGTTGCTTGGCGAGCATCTGCGTGTACGACGAAATCACGGCGAGCGGAGTGTTTACCTCGTGTGCCACTCCGGCGGCCAGCAACCCGATTGACGAAAGTTTGTCGGCCTGAGTGAGCTGGAGTTTCCAACGCGATGCGCTCAGTGATGTCATCCATGATGACGAGCCGGCCAACCACGTTGAATTTACGCGTCACCAGCGGAGCGATCGCCACATTCACAATCCGCGATTCGCCGGTGGGCGTCGCCAGCCGGAACTTGTAAAGATTGTGAATGCCCGGGCTTTGCCGAACGCGATAAAACTCCTCCGCGAACGATGCCGGGAAAACCTCGCTCACCGAACGCCCGACGACCTGCCAGCGCGGCTGCGCGTACATCACTTCCATCTGCGAATTCCAGGAGTCGATGCAGTCCTCCAGATCCACCGCGAGAACGCCCACGTTGATCGATTCCACGATGTTCTCGTTGAAATCCTTCAGCCGTTCGTATTCCGACACCTTCTGTTCGAGCGAAGCGTAGAGGCGCGCATTCTGAATCGCGATTCCTATATAGCCCGACAGCGCTTCCACCAGTTCCACGTCCTCGCTGGAAAGGAAATCGCCGTCCATGGTCTTGCCGAGCCCGAGGAATGCAATCGTCTTTTGCCGGGCGTGGCAGGGAATGTAGTAGTTGAGATCGAGGCGCGAAATCGCTTCTTGCGCGGCCGCCGACTCTCGCGGCAACTGGCGCGTGTTCTCGAAGAAGATGTGCCCGGCCGCGTCTTCGGCGCGAGGCTTCGAAAGGAAAGACAGATCGACCGACCAACGGCGCCCAGGCCAGAAGGACTTCGACAGCTCGAAGCGCGATCGAGTCGCTGTTGCCCAGGAAAATCGCGATGCGGTCCACCACCAGCGTGCGTGCCAGCCGGTCCACAAGCGATGAGAGCATCTTGTCGATATCGGTCTCCGAACTCAACTCCCGCCCGAACTCGATCAGCGTGCGCCGATAGTCGTAACGCGTGCGGTAGAAGAATAGGTCCAGTTTCTCCTGGATCCACTTCCGCACCGGATCGAACAGCAGCGCGGTTACCACGATGGCAATCATCAGCCCAGCGGGCCCGGAACTGGGGACTCGCGTATGAACCAGTTCCGCAACCGCAGCCACGCCGGCAAAGTAAGTACCGACAATCGCGGCCGCAGCCAGCGTATACGCCATGCCGCGCTTAAAGATCAAATCCACATCCATCAGCCGGTAGCGCACGATCGCGTATCCGAAGGTAAGGGGGAGCAGTCCTAGCGACAGCACAGATGCCTTCATGTCAACGAAGGCATCGCGCCGAGCAGATACGGCAGTACATAAAACAGCGTGAAGGGGGCGATCGCCATGACGGTGCCGCGCGTAATCCATTTCAGCTGTTGCCGCAGAATGGGTGCGGTAGTCTGGCGGTAGTTGCGCCAGAGAACCACCGCCGCTGAGACGAAGTAGAGTGCCAGGTACGCCCAGTGGATGCGGTTCAGGTTCCACAACAGCCGCGCGCTCGCATTCAGGAACTGGAAGCTCACGATCTGCACGAGCAGCAACACGATGCCAGGCAGATAGAGCAGAGGCAAAGCCGTGCGGTGCTTGTTAACGAAGGTGCGCCGCTCCGGGAAGACCAGCACGAAGTGGAGGAACAAAGCCGGCTGCAGGATCCATGCGACCTCGTTGCTCCACAGGACAATCCAGTCGAACGCGTTGAGTTTGCCCGTGTAGTGCAGCGAGTAAAAAATGAACGAGACGAGGCAAAAGATATAGAAGTGCGTTGATCCGGCTGCGGTCCAGCGTCGCAGCAGCACATACAGTCCGATTCCGAGATAAATCAGGGCGATCAGCCGCAGCCAATCGTTCATGGAACGCTCGGCCGGCACCAGCACGACCACAACGTCGAGGGGAACTGAACCACGAATCAGTGAATACGTTGCTTTCGAGTAGACGCCCGAGTAGTAGAGCTGCCGGGTTAGCGCCGCCGTGCTGTTGATCGTCCGGCCGTTAACGCTGATGACGATATCGCCGCTGCGGATTCCGGCCAGCGCGGCCGCTCCGTTCGGGTCCAGGCGATCGGCGACGATCTGCCCGCCGCGTTCCATCCACCACGCGCCATCGTCGGGGATGGCGGAATCGTGCTCCAAGCGGTAGTTGTACCCGGCGAAAACCGCAGCCGCGACGGTCAGGATCAACAGCAGGATGACGGTAAATCGAGTCTGGAACTCGCTGTTCATGGGCGGGACTTGGGACGTGACGACCGAGGCAGCCGTCCGCCGCCGATCAAACCGAAGCAACTTCACTGCCACGCTGGGGAGTCCGCTCATCCAGGATAAGTCGTCTTGAAATAAAGACTTCCGCAATTATAAGCATATTTTGGGAGATTAGATATGATTTATAGAATATACATCCGTTTTTCAGGATCACTCACGAGGTCTGAATCTCGGCCTGGCAGCCCCCTATTTCCTGAGTGGGAAAGCGGGTTTCAGAGACGGTTGGTGGTCGGCCCAACCTTGGTTTTGGATCGGGACAGGTCCTCGCCATTCACTTTGAGGAAGACTCCGAGGCTAGGACGGCAAACGGTGACCCCGGTTACCGGGGGAGGCGGACTTGTCCTTCGTCGTGGCGCGCCGCATGTTATCAAAGGCAGGGCTGTTTGAAAACGCAGTAGGGAGTTTCACTGAGCCTCCATTTCCGCAGCAACGGGTAGAAGCCGTCCCATGTCAGTTGCCGTCGCCGCCTCTCGTCTTCGTCTTATTTCCAGGCTCGCGATCATTGCTTTTTGCATGGTCTCAATACTTGTGAGCAGCCGGCAGGCGCTTTAAGTACTCCCACGATCCAGCAGTCAGCGATTTCAGGATTTTTATGACCGGGGTTGACATGGTGCGCTCCGGCCAGGGCCGCAATCTTTATAGTTTCGACGCCCAACAACGCGCACAGGAGCGTCTCTACCCAAGTACCCGCGTCAGCGGTTTGTTGCCGTTCAATCATCTGGCTTTTGAATTACTGTATTACTGGCCAGTCTCCTGGCTCCCATATCGCGCGGCGATTGTTGCCTGGGCATTCGTCAACGTGGTCTTCGTTTTACTCATCGGCTGGTTACTGGCGCCTTACACACAGGCCCTCAGGCATATGACCGGAGTGCCCATCGCTCTCTTGTTGCTCGCTTTCTTCCCGGTGATCTACGCCCTGGGTGAAGGGCAAGACTCTCTTTTGTTTTTCCTTTTGTTGGTCCTTTCCCTGCGCTCCATGGATGCCGGGTGCCTCCCGGCACTCGCCGGATTCGTACTCGCGCTTGCCTGTTTCAAGTTCCATCTTGCCTTGTTAATCGCGTTCTTTGTGGTGGTCTTAGCTGGAAAGTGGCGCGGCCTGGCTGGTCTGGCTGCGGGTGGCGTTTTGGTGGGCGGAATTTCTTTGGTCATGGTCGGGCCTGGACTTGTGCCCAGTTACCTTGCCATGTTGCGCGATCAGGGGGTCAGATTGCCATGGGGATTCATTTCCTGGTACATGCCCAATCTGCGCGGATTT
>CAWDPB010000177.1:0-39988 GCA_963804075.1 uncultured Acidobacteriaceae bacterium
TCTTACGATTGAACTCGACAATGTCTTCGGACCGAAGCCGGGCACGCTGCGGCCCGGTCTGAATTTTTCTCCCGAGCCGGCGCGAGTGGTGGGCAATCTGCCGTACTACATCACATCCGACATTTTGCTACGGCTGTTTGAATATCATCGTTATTTTTCGACGATTGTCATCATGGTGCAGAAGGAAGTGGCCGACCGTCTGGCTGCATCGCCCGGAAGCCGCGACTATGGCCTCCTTTCGGCGACCGCACAACTGTATGGGCGGATCGAGAATCTGTTCACGCTTCCGCCGGGAGCGTTTTCGCCGCCGCCGAAAGTGCACTCCAGCGTGGTGCGAATCACGGTGAAACCGCAACTGGAAACGCTTGGTGTTTCGGAAAGCGAGTTCATTCAATTCCTGAAACTGTGTTTTGGACAGAAACGAAAAACGCTCTGGAATAATCTGAAAACACAGTACGATGAAGGCAGGCTGCGCGCCGCGCTGGCAAAGACGGGCGTCAAGCCAGCGATTCGCGCGGAGGCACTGCCGCTGGACCGGACGGCGGCGCTGTTTCGCGCGTTGCGGGACGGAAACGGCTGACCGGCGAGACTGGGCCGGAAAACGCCGCGGATTTTGCGGCCCGTCGTCCGCTACGGACATTTCGCAGATCGACGCTCGCGAGCGCACACCGCGCTCTTTCGACAGCAGGTCACCATGGCTTCACTGGTACGAGCTTCCGCGGTTGCCGGCCGGTTTTATCCTGGTCAGCCCGAAGAACTGCTGCGCGACATTCGTGAGTACACGGCGCCTAATGATGGAGAGGGCGACGCGACGCGTATGTTCGCCATCGGATGCATCGTTCCCCACGCGGGTTACGTGTACTCGGGGCATGTTGCGGGGCGGTGTTCTCGCGCATTGAGATCCCGGAGCACTGCATCGTTCTTTGCCCCAATCACACAGGCTTTGGCGTTCGACTCGCAACGATGGCTGCGACTGCGTGGAGAACTCCGCTGGGCGAGGTTGCGCCCAGCACCGCACTGGCTTCGCAACTGCTGGAGAGTTTCCCCCTGCTTGAAGAAGACAGCGGCGCGCACCGCGCCGAACACGCGATTGAAGTGCAACTCCCGTTCCTGCAGGTGCGGCAGAAGAACTTGCATGTTGTGCCCATCGCCGTCGGCACCAGCGATTTTGGCGTCTTGTGCGGGCTGGGCGAGGCTTTGGCGACGGCAATAGCCGCGGCGCCAAGTAAAGCGCTGATAATCGCGTCGAGCGATATGAACCATTACGAGTCCGAGGCCGTCACGCGCGTAAAGGACCGTAAGGCGATCGAGCGGGTGCTCGCGCTGGATGCCGCTGGATTGTTCGACGTCGTCGTGAAGGAAAAAGTCACCATGTGCGGATTCGGACCGGCCATCATTATGCTGACGGCGGCGAAGAAGCTGGGCGCGACTTCGGCCACGTTGGTCGACTATGCGACCTCGGGCGACGTGTCGGGCGATTTCGCCAAAGTGGTGGGATATGCTGGCGTCGTTGTGGAGTAAGGATATGAGTTCGCCTTACCGTCCCTCCGCATCCTTCAACAATCGTTGCGCACGCGCGCGGGCCACGTTCATTACAGATTGATCGGCGACGATTTTTTCCAGGATCGGCTTGATCGCATTCACTTCCGTGAGCGATCGGCTGTCTTTCATTTCCTGCATGAGCTTCAGCTCGTCATTGAGCGCGAGTTTCTGGTAGCGACGATCGTAATCCAGACGATGGCCGAACTCCAGCGTAGCGGAGAGATTCTGAAAAAGCGTCGTGAGTTCCTGGACGGAGGCGTTGGAAGAGTAGTTGTAGACAGCCTCGCCCGTGCGGCTCCCGTCTGTATAGCGGAGAACCTTCTTGCCGGTAAACGCAATGTTCTTCCGGTGCGCATCGACGTCTTTCTCGAAGTATCCGGCATTGGCCGCCAGCGCAAAAATTCGGGCGCGGCTTTGGGCTGAAACGGGGAAATCAAAGTCGAAGCTGTCGGTGACGCCGGAGCTGGCGTCGGGGCGTCCACTCGACTCGTAATGCGCATCGCCCGCCGAGAGCACGCGAATCGCGTAGTGCGCCGGTTGAGAATCCGGAAAGTCGAGCGTGAATGTCACCGTTGGCGAACCTGGAGCTGCCGGCCCGGCGCCCCCAGCCGCTTCAGACTGGACTTGCGCATAAACGGCGATCGGCAACCAACCCAGCAGCAACAAGAGCAAAAGGGAACGCAGCATTGGAGTTCTGGCTAATGATTGGACAGAAGACGAAGGGTGTCAAGATGGGCGCTCACGCACATGGTCGCGGCGGGCCGTAGTGCCCGCTAAACAACCAGCGCGGCGCCAGCGCAATTTTCGTACAATTTTGCGCCGCGAACGTACACTCGCAGCCTAGCTGTCGCCTCGATGAACCCCGCGTCACTTACTTGCAAGTCGCTGTGTAGCCGATCGACTTGGTCACCGTCAAGTAGATCTGGCCGGAGATGACTCCATTGTTGTTTATGCCGCCGACCAGCGTAAATTTGGCACCCGGGTAAACGATGTCTTCGAAAGTGCCGCCTTCGTAAATAAACCCAGCTGAGGAGTCATCGAGCAACCGATTGCCAACGATTACGCCGTCATTGTTGATTCCATCGAGCGCGGTTCCATAGGGCGCCATCTTTGGATAATTGATGGTCGTATACTTGCCGTTCTGCCAGAGGAAGCCGTTACTGATAGCGCTGCTCGAATAGGTTCCGACCACCGCGCCTTTGTCGCTCACGCCGATCGGATAAGTGGATAGCGCATTGGGATAACTGACATCGGTGTACTGGCCGTTCACCAGTAGGAATCCATAAACGGACGAGCCAGTACCGCTGTAGCTGCCAACCGCGGCGCCGGTCTTGTTTACGTCGAATAGCCACGTATTCGAGGCCGAGGGGTAGTTCACCGCAGTGAAGGTCTTTCCCACCAGCGAAAATCCATGGACCGTGGGCTTGTCGCTGTTATCGATGTAGGAGCCGACGCTCGTATCGGTGCCGTTGTGGCCGTACATCCAGGTCACAGAGGAATCGGGGGCGGCATAAATGGTGAAGGCTCCTTTGGGCGAGCGCACAAAGCCTTCCTGGGCCAACGTCTTGTTGTTTACGACTTGGCCGGCAACCGTGCCATTGTCGCCAATGCCCTCCACTGTGCTCAAGGTGTATCCAGAGGGCGGGTTGAAGGTCACAAACGTACAGGGAGCCGTAGCGGCGCGGCTGGCGGCGCAAACGGCGAACACAACAATAACAGCAAGAACAATTTTGGGGGAGGACATGTCAACTCCTGGAAATTCGAGGGAACTTAGTTCGAGAAGGATACTCCGATCGGCGCAAAAATGGACTGCCCGTTTGTACTAACGAGTATTGTGCAAGGGTTTTCACTTCGACGGGTGCCAAGGCACAACCCGCGCCTGACGCGCGGTTTCTAGCGCGCGGCGGTGCGCGCCACACTCTTTTGCCGGTCGAGCGTCGCGGCGGTATGCAGATGGCAGATGGCAATGGCAAGGGCGTCAGCCGCATCGGCCGGTTCGGGGACTTCATCCAGCCGCAACAGGCGTGTAACCATCTGCTGCACCTGATGCTTTTCCGCCTTGCCGTAGCCGACCACGGCCGATTTGATGGAGAGCGGCGAATATTCGGAAACGTCGAGTCCGGCCGAAGCCGCTACCAGCATGGCAACTCCGCGCACCTGCCCCAGCTTTAACGCCGACTTCACGTTCACCGCGTAGAAGACGTCTTCAATGGCGACACAATCCGGCTGATGTGCGGTAATCAGTTCTTCCAGAGCGCGCGCGATGCGGGACAAGCGCAGAGGCATTGGTTCGCGCGGCGAGACACGAATGGCGCCGCAAATGACGCAGGCGAGGCTGTCATTCGTTCCCGCGGCCGCGAGCAAATCGACGACGCCGTATCCCGTGTATTCCGTGCCGCAGTCGATGCCGAGAACGCGCATGTCGATTCGAGTGTAACCTTTTGCCGGCAAATTTTCCGAGCGAACAGTCAGACTTCGGACGGAGCGAGCTGCGATCTTCCCTTTAGGGGGTTATGAGTGCAATCGCCGATAGCGTCAGTCGACGCGCAGGCGCTGCTGGCGGGAGAAAAAACCCCGCATTGCTGCGGGGCTTTGCCTGTTAATTGTGTGGTCTGTTCTAGTCGCCGGTTCCAGTGCAGCTTACGGTTTGAGGGCTGTTGTTGGCGCTGTCGTTCACAGTCAGGGTCCCGGTGAATGGGCCGGTAGCTTTGGGAGTGAACGTCACGTCGATCTTGCAGTTCTTTTCCGCTGCCAGGGTGGTTTCGCACGTCGTGGTTGAGATTGCAAAGTCCCCCGTTATCGAGGAAGCAATCCCCGTCAGCGTCGCGCTGAGGTTGTTTTTCAACGTGAACGCCTTGGCTGTGCTTGTCGTACCGACTTTCGTCTTAGGGAACTTACATGTGACCGGCGTCAGCGGCGCCTGCACCTCTCCGGTGCCCGTTAGGGTCAACGTTTGAGGGCTGTTGGAGGCGCTGTCGGTGAACGTCAGGGTACCCGTTTGCGTGCCCAGTGCAGTCGCGGCGTAGGTAATACCGACCGTGCATTTCTTGCCTGCTGCGATACTGGCCCCACAGGTGTTCTTGGAGATGGCGAAATTTGCCGTGGGGCTCGTGACGACGCTCGTGAAATCGATGATGGGATTTCCAGCTGGGTTGGTTACCGTGACCAACTTGGCTTTACTGGTCGTGTCGACAGCCTGCTTGCTGAACGTCAGCGAGGGAGGGGAGACCGTAAGAGGACTACAGCCAGAAGTACAGGTGGTGGAGAAATTGGCAGTCACAACTCTGTCAATATACCGATTGATGGTGCATTCAGTTCCACCGGTTCCGCTCGTACTGTTACACCCATTCCAGCTTTCAAAGGTATAGCCCGTATTTGGAGTCGCAGTCAGGGTCACATTGCCAAAATTAGGCAGGCTGCCGGATCCAAACGTGTCGGGACCGAAATATATTTTGCCTGTGGCCGGATCATAGATCTCGGGGTCATCGATCAACCAGCCCCAGCCCGTGTTCCCGTAGCCACCATCCCACAAACGAAACCGGATCAGTATCGGCAGGGTCTTCCAATTCGTGATTTGGGTTAAGATCGAACTGTTCCTGGGTCCAACTGCTGACGGTACCATAAAAGCCGGGACCATTACTGTTAGGGGAACACATGTCCTGATTCGATAGCTGGGTCCAAGTCATCCCGTTATCCGTGGAGTATTCAACATAACCGTAGTCATAGTTCGTACAGCAAGTTGCCGGGATCGAATATTGAGTGTAGATGGACAGGGTAGGGGCGGTGGCTCCGGCGAGGTTTACAGGTGTGGCTAGCTCCAAGACGGAGTTGGCGTCGAGCGCATAACTTCCCCCCTTGGGATAGTCGGGAACCGCTGACATAGCGGCCGGCGGGGTCTCGTAGGTGGTGTCTTCCGAAGCCCACTCTCGCCCGCTCAGGGTCCAATTGGCTGGCCAAAGTTCTGCGCAAGTGCCTGGGCAATCGATTCCGCCTCCGGTAACGGTTCCGCCGTCTGACGGGATGGAAACGGTCAATCCAACGTTCGATGTTGAGCCCTTCTCCCTGACCTCGACGTCATCGATCAACCAGCCCCAGCCTGTGTTCCCGTAACCACCATCCCACAAACGGAACCGAATCAGTATCGGCAGGCTATTCCATTTCGGTATTTGAGTTAAGTCGAACTCTTCCGGGTACCAACTGGTAATGGTACCGATAAAGCCGGGCCCGTTAGAGTTAGGGGAAGAAGTATCCGGATTCGACAGTTTGGTCCAGGTCACTCCGTAATTCGTGGAGTATTCAACATAACCGTAATCATAATTCGTGCAACAGGTTGCTGGGATCGAATACTTGTGCCAAAACGTCAGAATGGGACTTGTCGCTCCGGAAAAGTTGAGCTGGTCGGAAAGGGCGAGCGTAAGTGAGGCGTTGACATTTAGCGGATAATTGCCACTGGGGCTGGCTGAGACAGAGTTGGCAGTGCTCCGGTAGTCGGTCGTTATCGCACCCCAGAAACCTGTACTCTCTGTCCATTTCGAAAGCCCGTTCTCAAAATCATCGAAAAAATACACCGAGTTTACTGTTCCTGCGGATTCGGGAGCCGCCGCGGCCGACTGACCGTCTGGGCCATTTAACGGGTGCTGCTGGGTGGTTGCCCATCCGGTGCTGGACAGAAGGATGGCCGCGATCATCAGGGCGATCAAGGAAAGGCTGAGTCTTACCGATCTGCTCATTGTTTCTCCTTTTTAGTAGGTGCCGAGCTTTGCCCGACAGCTAGGGGCGATCCTTGGTGGGTGCGAGAATGAAAGTGAAAGTGTTCCGGAGACTGCTGGCGTCGCCTGTGAAACTCGCCAGAGACAGACAACGAACCCGTTGATGGGTGTCACACCTGCCTTCCACGACGCGAAGCTCGTGGCGTACCTGCTCCTGTGGGCTCTTTCATTTTGCAGCCCTCCGTGGTCGTAGCTTCTTTTCGACCTAAACAGCGATAGCAACCCTCCTCTAATCTCTTGCTCACGTCCGTGATTGGTATCACTGTTGTGTGTGAGGTCTTCGCTTTTCGCGGCAATGTGTACCTATTTTCATCAAAGGCGAGAGCAGTGTTCGGTAGTGAATTGTTGGCGCAGAATCCCGATAGCACTTATTGACAGACTTTGTCCGGTAGACCCGACTATCTCCGGCACGGGAGGAACATGTAGAATTTCGATTGGTTTACAATGACGAGATTCGCCGTCCGCGCGCTCAAGTGGACCTGGCAAGATCCACAACGGAATTGAAGTGTCCCAGAAACTTCAGCAGCAGCCCATCTTCACGTCACCCGATGCGGTGAGCGGCGGGCCGAAGGCCTCCTGCGGCACGGGAGCTCCGTGGAGCACGCGATACCATCTCCACGCGGCATTGAACACAACCAGGATGACGCCCGCAATAAAGATGGTCATCAAGATCGAATCGAGGTAACCGGCGAACACAAAGCCCGGTTTGGTGGTCAAGGGCAAGAAAATATTCTCAATCGAGAGAACGCCTGCTGTAACTGTAGTTACTCCGACAAAACACATGGGAACGGCGGTGATCCACGCGTACTTCGCACGTCCCATGTTAATCAAGAATGTTGTGCTCACGGCCAGCGCAATCGTGGCCAGCAACTGGTTGCCTGTGCCAAATAGCGGCCAGATGGTCGAGATCGAGCCGGTATAGATCATGTATCCCCAGCCCAGCACGACGATCGCACTGGTGATCAGGTTACCCGGCAGCCAGACGGTATTGCCGAACGGCTTGTAGACTTTGCCCATCAATTCCTGCAAAACATAGCGCGCGACGCGCGTTCCCGCGTCGACCGTAGTCAGAATGAAGAGCGCCTCGAACATGATGGCGTAGTGATACCAGTAGCCCATCAGGCGGTCCATGCCCGGAAGTCCGCGGAAAATCTGCGCCATACCAATAGCGAGCGAGACCGCGCCACCGGTACGTCCGGCTAGCTTCTCGCCGACCTCTCGAGAAAACATATCGAGGTTGACGGTGGCGAGACCGAGTTTGTGAAAGACCTCGGGCGTGGTGTTAATGGCGAAATAATCGCCCGGATGCATCGAACAAGCCGCGATCAGCGCGAGCACGCCCACTAGCGATTCACAGACCATCGCGCCATAGCCGATGACGCGCGCGTCGGATTCGCGGTCGAGCATTTTTGGCGTTGTGCCGGAGGAAATGAGCGAATGAAAACCGGAAATCGCGCCGCAGGCAATCGTGACGAAGAGGAACGGGAAAAGCTTGCCTTTAATGATGGGACCGCCGCCATCGACAAACGGCGTGAAGTTCGGAAACCTGATATCGGGATGAACCACAAACACGCCCACGATTAGGACTGCGATCGTGCCCAGCTTGACGTAAGTGGAAAGATAATCGCGCGGCTGTAGCAGCAGCCAAACCGGCAAGGCGGAAGCGACCAGGCCGTAAATCGCCATCAGGATTGTGATCTGGTGCGGCGTAAAGGTCAGCAGACCGGCCGCGCTGGATTGTGCAAACCAGCGGCCCGCAATCACGCTGGCGATCAACAGCACCACACCAAAAATGCTGGGACCTGTGATGGTGACCTGCCCGGCATGGCTCTTGAACATCCACACGCCCATGACGAGGGCGATAGGAATCGTCATGCCGATGGTAAACACGCCCCACGGACTATTCGACAGCGCATTGACCACCACAATGCCAAGGCCCGCCAGTGTGACCAGCAAAATAAAGAGCACGGCGATCATCGCGACCAGACCGGCAAAAGGACTGATCTCTGTGCGCGCGATGTCCGCGAGCGAGCGCCCTCGATGGCGAAGCGACGCAACCAGCACCGTGAAGTCTTGCACGCAGCCAGCAACGACCGCTCCAATCACCAGCCAAAGAAAGCCGGGAGCGAAACCGAACTGCGCGGCCAGCGTGGGTCCAACGAGCGGCCCGGCGCCAGCGATAGCCGCGAAGTGATGGCCGAACAGAACCCAGCGCGGCGAAGCAACGTAGTTGTGGCCGTCTTTGAACGCGTGCGCCGGAGTGGTGCGGCGGTCGTCGAGCGACAGAGCTTTGGCCGCGATGAATGCGCTGTAATAACGGTAGGCCAGCGCGTACACACACAACGCGCCGATGAGAATGGGCAACGTATTCACGAGACCCTCCAGCAGGCAGACATGGCCACAAGATAGATCACGACAACCGTGCGAAATCGCATTTACATGGCGAACATATTAGCACTGGTCTTGGATGAGAGTTTCGTAAGGTAGGCGCAGTTGCGGCGTCGTTTCGGAGGTTTTTCCCAGCTTGTGATCGTAGGGCGAACGAAATGCGTCCACCACTACGCGAGCGTTATCCCAGCAACTTTAGGAATTGCGGTGGCGGCTCGAATCCCGGAAACACCGTCTTCAAATCTTTGTTCCCGAGATAGCGCGAGACGACTTCGCTCAGTACGAGACGGAAGTCGGTCGTAACGGCCAAGTCGCGGCCTTCATATAACTGCGATTGATCCAGGCCGGGCCAACGGCCGTACACTTTGCCGCCGTGCACTGGGCCTCCGAGAACGAACATCACATTGGCGTGGCCATGGTCGGTCCCGCGATTGCCGTTTTCGCGTGCTGTGCGGCCAAATTCTGACATGGTGACGACGACCGTGTCTTCTCCGAGATCGCCAAGATCGGTCCAAAAGGCTGCAATCGACTGCGAGAAATCGCCGAGCACATTCGCAATCTGGCCCTGCGTGCTGCCTTCGTTTACGTGATGGTCCCAGCCGCCGATATCGGCGAAGGCAACCTGCACGCCGACGTTCGCCTTGATCAGCTCAGCGAGTTGCCTCAGGCTGTCGCCAAAACGTCCCTTGGGATAATTCGCGCCAGCGGAAGGCGTGTACTTGCCGGGGTCCGCGCTCTTCAGCATCCTCACCGCGTCGAACGTCTCTTGCCCGGTGCCGTGCAAAACCGTGTCTACCGAGCTCGCATACAGGGCTTCAAAGGTAGTGGCAATCGGCGCGGCTTTTGGATTCTTCCCTCCCACCGAAAAATCGTCGAGGTTGTTGAGCGCCAGCGCAGGCTCTTTGCCGGAAAGAATGCGCGGAAGCGACGGGCCAAGCGCAATAGCGCGGAAAGCCGAAGGATCGGACGCGCTGAGTGCCGTTTTGCCCGACGACGATTGCACTGGCGCTGGCAGTTCGTACAAACAGCGATTCAGCCAGCCATCCTCGGTAGCCTTGAGTCCGAGCGTACCCGACTCCATGAAATCCTGCGCGTCAAAATGAGAGCGCGAAGGATCTGGCGATCCGGAAGCATGCACGATGGCGAGATGCTTCTGCTTCCACAGCGGCGCAAGCGATGACATAGAAGGATGCAATCCGAAAAAGCCGTCGAGATCGAGCACGGATTTTTTCGGGATGTTGATGGTGGGCCGCATCGCGTAATACGACGCTTCGCCGTGAGGCACAACAATATTGAGGCCGTCAGCCGCGCCGCGCTGGAAAATGACGACCAGCCGCTTGGGACGCGCGCCGGGATCAACCGCGCCGAAGGCCGCGCGCGCCAGGACCCCCGGCACCGCCGCCGTACCCACTACGGTCAAAGCGCCGTTTCGAAGAAAAATTCGTCGGGTGGTGAACATTGCTGCCTCCAGCTCTGAGCTATAAGCTATGAGCAAGCAAGGAAAGGTTGCTCATAGCTCGCGGCTCGAAGCTCGCGGCTATCTCTTCTGAAACTCCGGCGAGCCTAAAATCAGGCCCGCGATTGCCCCCACATTCGGCGGACGCTGCGGATCGTCAAGCCGGCGCTGGCTGATCTTGGGATCTTCCAGCCGCGTGCCGATGGTCTCGTGCGTCTGCTTTGAGACATCGCCGCCGAGCAGTGAGTCTTCAAGACGGGACTGCACCTGCGCAGCGTCCGCATTTCCCTGCGCCCACTGCGCCGAGTCCACCGATACCCCATGCACTTTCCCGGACGTTAAGCCGAGCGCAAAATTCATGCGGCCTAACAGCGCCGACGAATTCACCCAGGTTGCAGCCTTCATCGAATAGCCAGTTGGCGGGACCATACCATACAGCTGCATGCCCATATTGTTGAGCGTGCCGACGAGTTGCCGCGCGTCATCCACCTGCGCATCGGTTGCGCGTACCGATGAAACCACAAACTCAAACGGCGTTTTCACTTTCGCGCGATAAGTTTCCGGCGACCAGAACTCGGGCGAGTGGAACATCGTCCGCAGCACTTCCCGTATGTCGCCGTCCTTTTTCAAATACGTTTGCGTCATGCGGTCGACGAGCGACGTTGGCGGATCGTCGGATACAAAGCGCATCGCAAGTTTCTGCGAGATAAAGCGCGCCGTCTTCGGATTGCGCGCCAGCAGGCGCAACACCTCCATGCCTTCCTTTTCGCCATTCGGTTTGATGCGATGCCCAAGCACCATCTTGTCGCCGGGTTCGTGCATGCGCGACTCGAAGTGAAATCCGCCGCCTTTGTTCGGCTGCTCGATGGTCCATCCAGTGAATACCTTCGCCACTTCCGTGACATCTTTTTGCGAATAGCCGCCATTCACGCTAAGCGTGTGCAACTCCATCAGCTCGCGGCCGTAGTTCTCGTTCAGTCCGCTGGCCTGCTTTTTGCCTTTGCCGTTTGGCCGCGGCGCGCGCAGGCGACCGTAAGCATTGCGCGCATTCGCCGGAATGCCCAGCGCTACATCGGAATTCGGGCCCACGCTCAGCCAATTGTCCAGGTAGAAGAGCATGGCGGGGCTCTTCGCCGTAGCCACTAGCAAGTCCTCAAACCTACCCAGTACGTGCGGACGAATCACGTCGCGCTCATAGCTCGTCGGCAGGAAGCGATCCGCGCCTTTGTTGATAAACACGTTGAAGTGATTGAACCAGAAATCGGTCATCACCTCATCCAACTGCCGTTGACTGTAGATCGCGCGCAGCAGCTTGGCTTGCGTCAATTCATCCACCACCACCTGCTCGGGATTATTGAGCGCGCGCAGCGTCTCTTTCTCCTGACCATTCATGCCTCCCAGCAATTGGTCGGTCTTGCCTCCCTTGGCATGGTTGGCAATCATGCGCTGTTCTTCGGGCGACAGGTTCAGGATCTGATGGAATCGCTCATCTGGCGGGAGATCGAGTAATTCCAGCAATTTGATACTGGCGGCCTGCGTCTCTTCGCGCCGCCGCTCGTGAGTGGCATCGGCGAGCATGGCATTGCTTCCATCGACAACGCCATTTACGGCAACCGTTTTCGCCGCCTCTGCCTTGCGATCCTGATTGTCTTCGTAACGTTGCACTTGCGCCTCATAGACGGCGCGCCGCGTGGGATCGCGCGGCATCGCCATTTTGCCTTCGGCGACCTGCTTGATGATCTCGTTGTTGGGGAAGTTTTCGACGATCTCCCGCGTGTTCATGCGCAGGGTACGAAAGGGTGCGAGGCGCGCATCCAGAGCCGAATCGTCAATCTTTTCGGGATGGAGCTGCAGTTCGATCCACTTATCCACGCCCATTTGCGCCACACGGTCGAAGTCGCCGGGGCGGGCACCGAACGTCAGACGATTCAGCGCGTGTAGGACGCGCTTCCGCTCGTCCATGGCGGAAGATGATTTTTCTTTCTTTTTTCCCAGCGCAAGTTGAGCCGCTGCCAAACCGAACAAGAGCAGTGCCGCTGCCGCCAGTAAGCGTCGATGGGAATGCATGGCCATGCAGGCTTTGCCTCACGCTGTGCTTCGTTGAAAGGTAAACCCCGCCCGCAACAGGAAGTTGCGGGATGCGAATGCCACCAGAGGACGATTTTACGCCTTCAGCTGCGTCACATAGGCGCTGCCGCTGTGCGCCTTGCGCGTAGTGTTTTCCACGAACTTCAGGAATTCGCGCAAATGCTCTTTCTCGGAGAGCTCGGCCTCGGAGAATTTTACCCGCACGCCGAAGGACGGCGCGCTGCGCGTTGCAATTCCGCTGATGATGATGCCTTTTACCCACAGCTTGCCGCTTGAAACCCAGAGTCCAATTTCAAGGGCTTTGCCGGTTGGCACCGGACTGGCGGTTTCCACCATGCAGCCGCCCCGGCTGACGTTGGAAAGATTGCCCCAGATCGGCTCTTTCACGTCTTCCACGTGAATCTCCACGGCCACATAGCACTTGATGCGGTGATGCGTGCGGCGATCGGAGCCGGGAACCGCAGTCGTGTACAAATCAGGCTCAAACGGCGGGGTAACCGTCACGGGCTCCGGCGCCGGAAAGACTACAGGTTCCGAGCGCGAGACTGCAGTCGCGGTCGCGGTTGCGGACGTCGACGTTGCGGGCACAGTGACTTCCGTCTTTGGCTTCCGCGAGCTATCCGCTTGCTCCTTGATCTTGCGCATCACTTGAAGCAACGCAGCTTCACGCTGCTCGGGAGAAACCTCCCGATAGGTCTGGAGCAGGGTTCCAAGATGGCTCACGAGGTCCGGATCGGTAAGCAGCCGTGTCCAGTCCGATCCCTTCGGTGACGGCTTTGTGGCTTCGCTCATAAGAGGTATGGCTCCCCCGCAACCCCGGGAGGCGTGCACATCCACTCTTAGATTGAACTTTGGGTGGGGCAAACGACAAGATGACCAAGGTCATCGCCAAAACCCTAAAGCCTAGGCTCGACGACGGTTCTCTGAGCGGGTCCACCGCTTCTCGCATCGCGATTTTTTTCAACAATTTGCATCGCCCTCACAGCATTCGCAATCCAAAACATTTACTATTTTCGCTTTCGCCAAGGAGCGTATCTGCCTTTCATGCTTCTTATAAATAGTTTCAGCCGGTCTTTCCGCTTTCTTTGCGGTTTGTGTCTTGCTGTCGCGTCGCTATCCTCAGTTCTCCTGCTCGCCCAAACCGCCATTCCCGCGCCCCCAACTCAGGTTCCTACGTCCGCCCAAAATCCAATCTATGGCAGCGTGCCTGAAAAGCCCGAGCCCGGAGTTTTGTCGATCACGTTCGGCAATGCGATTGATCGCGCGCTGCGGCAGAATCTGGCCGGACTGCTCTCCGAATACAACACCATCCAGGCACGCGGCGAGAAATGGCAGAGACTGAGCGACCTGCTGCCTAACGTGACCGGCAACGCCCAGGAGTCGGCCCTGAAACAGAGCCTGATTGCCGAGGGTTTCGGCAAAATTCCTCCGGGCACATTTGGAAGCAGGCCTTTGCCCGCCATTATCGGGCCGTTCTCCTACTTCGACGTGCGCGCCTCCGCCAGCGAGCATCTCAGTTGGAAGATCAATCCAGCAATTCCGCGCGTCGACTCTCACCGAGAGCGCGAGCCCGCTTCAACCTGAAAGATGCGCGCGACCTGGTCGTGCTTGCGACAGGCAACGCCTACTTGCAAGCGCTGGCGGGCGCAGCGCGAGTTGAAACCGCGCAAGCGCAACAGGAGACGGCTCGCGCTCTCTACGAGAAAGCGGTCGCGCAACAACAGGCCGGCGTCGCTCCCGCGATCGAACACTTTGCGTGCCCAGGTTGAATACCAATCGCGCCAGCAGCAATTGATTTCCGCCAGCAACGATCTCGCCAAGCAGAAGCTCTCGCTCGCCCGCGTCATCGGCCTCGCGCCCGGCCAGGAATTTGCCCTCGCCGACAAAGCGCCCTACGAGCCCTTCCCCGTCCCCGATCTTGAAACCAGCCTCCAGCGTGCCTATGCGTTGCGTTCCGACTACAAAGCGGCTAGCGACCGCGTCGCAGCCGCGAGGCTGGAACACAATGCCGCCATCTCCGGATACTTTCCCAGCATCGGGTTGGAGAGTGATTACGGCGAAATCGGCGCGGCACCCGGCAGCGTGCTGCCGACTTACCACGTCGCCGGCACCCTCAGCATCCCCATTTTTCAGGGAGGCAAGGTCCATGCCGATGTGCTCAAAGCCGATGCAGCTCTGCGTCAGGCTGAAGCGCAACTTGCCGATGTGCGCGGACAGATCGATCAGGACATGCGCAACGCGCTGCTCGATCTCAAGTCTTCCGCCGATCAGGTCGAAGTCGCCCAAAGCACCGTCAATCTCGCGGAGGAGGCGCTCACCCAGTCCCGCGATCGCTTCTCGGCAGGAGTCACCGACAACCTGGAAGTGATTCAGGCGCAAGAGGCGCTCGCCTCCGCCCACGAAAGTCTGATTTCAAGTTTGTACTTTAACAACCTGGCCAAAGTGGCCTATGCGCGCGCGCTCGGCCGTGCCGAAGACGGTGTGCGCGAATATTTACGAGGAAAGTAGCTTATGCCGACGAATGAGACTACCACTGCCGTAGCCGAGCCCCGGCCCCAGGAGCAGGCTCCGCAGCCGCCTGCGGAAAACAGCGAAGCACGTTATCGCAGCCGCAAGGAATTCCTCGGAAGCGGCCGCGCCAAGCTGGCTCTGGGGCTAGTCATTCTGATTCTGCTGGTCGCCGGCATTTTTGCCTGGCGCTACTTCGCGAGCTACGAGTCCACCGACGACGCGCAGATCGACGGCCACGTCAACTCTGTGAGCGCGCGCGTCAGCGGCCACGTTGTAAAGCTCAATGTAGAGGACAACCAGTACGTGGAACAAGGGACGGTGCTGGTGGAGATCGACCCCGCCGATTACGAAGTCGCGGTTGCGCTGGCACGCGCCGTATACGCGGACGCGCAGGCGCAGGCATCGGCTTCCGATATCAACGTCCCGATCACGGATGTGAACACTTCGAGCCAGGTGGCAAGTGCGCAGGCTGGTGTGGCCAGTGCCAAGGCCGGCGTGGCCGCGGCGCGCCAGCAGTTCGAAGCGGCCAAGGCGCAAGTCGCCGAGGCGGAGGCCAACAACGTCAAGGCGCAAAACGACCTTGTGCGTTACAAGCAGCTGATCGACAAGCAGGAGATCTCGCAGCAGCAGTACGACCAGGCTGTAGCCAGCGCGCACGCCGCGGCTGCCACGGTAGAAGCGGCGAAGGCAAGCGCGGATGCCGCTCAGGCGCAAATCGAACAAGCTCAGGGAAAACAGCAGCAAGCCAACGCCGATCTGCGCAACGCGCAAACCGCGCCTCAGACCATGCGTGTCATACGCTCGCGCGCGCTTTCCTCGCAAGCCAACGCCGAACGCAGAAAAGCGGAGCTCGATCAGGCGCTCCTGAACCTCCAGTACACCAAAGTGATCGCGCCGGTGACGGGAATCGTCAGCAACCGCACGGTCGAAGTCGGCCAGAACCTGCAACCCGGCCAGGAAATGATGAAGGTGATTCCGCTGGAAGACATCTGGGTCACGGCCAATTTCAAGGAGACACAACTCAGGAACATGAAGCCGGGGCAGAAGGTCGATATCGAAGTCGACGCGAACGGCAAGACTTACAAAGGCCATATCGATTCGATCGCCGGCGCCAGCGGCGCGCGCTTCAGCCTGCTGCCTCCGGAAAATGCCACCGGCAACTACGTAAAAGTCGTGCAACGGATTCCGGTGAAGATAGTGTTCGAACCCGGCGAAACAAAAAAACACGAGCTGCGCCCCGGAATGTCGGTGGAACCGAAGGTGTGGATCCACGAATGAGCGCGGCCTCTCTCACGATGGACGACGCGGCAGCCTGGCGGCCGGCGGTCAATCCCTGGATCATCGCGCTTGCGGTAACGCTCGCGACCTTCATGGAGGTGCTCGATACCAGCATCGCCAACGTCGCACTGCCTCACATCGCCGGGAGTCTCTCGGCGGGGCAGGATGAAAGCACCTGGATCCTGACCTCCTATCTTGTCTCAAACGCCATCATTCTTCCCATGAGCGGCTGGCTTTCTTCCATCATGGGCCGCAAACGCTTTTACATGAGTTGCGTCGCGCTCTTCACGATCAGCTCTTGCCTCTGCGGATTCGCCCCCAATCTTCCAATGCTGATTGTGTTCCGCATCCTGCAGGGGGTTGGTGGAGGCGGTCTCCAGCCCAGCGAACAGGCCATCCTGGCCGACACGTTCGCTCCCGCCAAACGCGGCATGGCCTTTGCCGTTTACGGTGTCGCGGTGGTGATGGCGCCGGCCATAGGCCCCACGCTCGGCGGCTGGATCACCGACAACTTCAGCTGGCGGTGGATTTTCTTCATTAATATCCCAATCGGCATTCTTTCGCTTGTGCTGACCTCTCGGCTCATTCAGGATCCTCCTTACTTCCGCCGCCGCAAGCTGAGCGAAACTCACATCGACTACATCGGGCTTGGGCTAATCGCACTTGGACTGGGTACTCTTCAGGTAGTGCTCGACAAGGGCCAGCGCGACGATTGGTTCGAATCCAATTTCATCGTCATATTGACCGCCATCTCAGTGGCGGCGCTGTTATGGGTAGTGATCTGGGAGTGGTATCACAAAGACCCGATCATCGATTTGCACCTGTTCCGGGAGCGCACGTTCGCCACGGCCAACTTTCTGATGTTTATGCTTGGGTTCGCCTTGCTAGGCAGCACGCTGCTGTTGCCGCTTTTCATGCAGACTTTATTGGGTTACACTGCCGAGCGGTCAGGGTTGGCGTTGATGCCGGGTGGCTTCACGATTATGGTGTGCATGCCGCTGGTGGGGTTTCTGCTTTCGCGGTACAGTCCGCGCTGGCTCATGCTGTTTGGCCTGACGATGCTCTCGTTTTCTCTCTTTCATATGACGACATTCGATCTGGGCGTCGATTTCCACACG
This sequence comes from uncultured Acidobacteriaceae bacterium, assembly GCA_963804075.1. Lineage (GTDB taxonomy): Bacteria > Acidobacteriota > Terriglobia > Terriglobales > Acidobacteriaceae > Acidiflorens. The sequence goes on from CAWDPB010000177.1 coordinate 17,151, forward strand.
GTGATGATCGCGCGTGTTTACCAGGCGATGGGTCTCGCTTTCCTCTTTGTGCCAATTAATACCGCCGCCTATTCGGGCCTGCCGCGCGACAAGAATAACGCAGCATCTGGCTTGATGAATCTCGCAAGAAATATCGGCGGCAGTGTGGGGATTTCTTTTGTCACCACAGGTCTGGCTCGCCGCGCGCAGTTTCACCAGGTGCGGCTGGTGGAGAATTTGAACGCCGCCAATCCGCAGTTTCAGTCCATGCTGCGCGGGGCGACGAGCGCTTTCGCGGGCGGCGGCGCCGGACCCGGCTCCGGCCCTGGGACCGCCCTGCAACATGCCTATGCCCTGGCGCAGGCAAATGTCATCCAACAATCGACCATGCTGGCCTATATTGATAATTTCTGGGTGCTTGGGGTGGTGATCGGCTGCCTGATTCCATGTGTGTTTTTAATCAAGAAGGCAAAGCCGGCCGGGATGGTCGTTCACTAGAGCGTATTTCATAAATCGGGTTTGGGAAGGGCACGGCTTTAGCCGTGCCACAAGAAGCCAAGAAAAATGTGGGCTTCAGCCCCTGAGGGCTAAGGCTCTCTTTTACTACGGCGTTTTGATAAGACCAGCTTTAATGGGGAAGCTGGGCGAGCGGGGTGCTCGTCTCAAAAAGGGGTAGCCATGTTTCGCATTATCACCGTGGAGCGCGAATTTGGCAGCGGAGGCGGCGGCATCGCCGCCCAGCTGGCACGCCGCCTGGGATGGAAACTCTGGGACCAGCAGTTAACGCACGAAATTGCCAAGCGCGCGCAGGTCGGCGAGGAAGCGGTCGCACTCTGCGATGAACGTGTCGACAGCCGCCTCTACCGGCTCGCCAAGGCCTTCTGGCGCGGCAGCTACGAGCGCAGCCTTCCTTTGGCTGATTCGCACGCCTTCGATACTGACCGCATGGTGGCGATGATGAAGGAAATTATTGGCAATATCGCTGCCGAAGGAAATGCGGTAATTGTGGGCCGCGGAAGCCCGTTTTTTCTGCGCGACCGCGAAGATACATTCCGCGTTTTCACCTACGCTCCGCGCGAAGAGAAAATTCGCCGCCTACGCGAGATGGGTAAGAGCCTGGAAGAATCGGAGGAACTGGTCGACAACGTGGATCGCGAGCGCATCGCCTACGTGAAGCACTATTTCAACGCCGAGTGGCCCACCCGCAGCCTTTATCACATGATGGTGAATACCTCGATCGGGGACGAAGCCGCCCTTACTATGATTCAGCACGGCATGGAGGTTCTAGCGAACTCCCCGGCTGAGACCGCAATGCGCAGCATTCGCTAAGCCATGGCGAAAGAAGTCGCGTTGATAGTGTCTTGAAATGGGTGCGGATTCCAGCCGCACCGCGAGTTCCTTTCAGTCTGGTCATTCCGCGGCGTTCGGAGCCGCGCTTGCGCGGTGAGAACGACGAGGAATCTGCATCGCCTCGACTTTTCCGGCCTGCGACTCCCTATGCAGTCCAATCATCCCAGCCACCAATAGCGACCACATGGCGAGAGAAATTTCCACGCCATCCTGATTCGCGAGCAGAGCGACAACCGAGCCGCCCAATCCCGCGATCACAATCCAGCGCCCAACCGCGTCCTTCCAGCCGCGAATGGTGAGCAGAACCATTGGCACGGTGACCGCCAGCGCGTCGTACTGCAAAATTCGCGGACTCAATAAAAACGTTCCTAACAGCAGCACCGTGACCCACGTGCATGTTTGGACAAGCGCGCGCCGGTACCTCCAGCCAAGGTAAACGAGCGCGGCAAACAACAGAGCGCTGTATGCAAGAAAGAAACCCATCCCCGGGCCCTCATACGGCTTGCCCATCGCCCGCAGCGTGGATGCCAGCACGCCCGCGGCGCTGAATCCGAACGACCAGAGATGTCCCGCACTGTTTCCCAACATGCTTTCCAGTTTCACGATGCGCAGGTATTCCACAAATTCCTTCGTCCAGATGAATCTCTGCGCGGCAAACAAAATCACTCCGAATGCCCCCACAGCAGCCGACTTCAGGATTTGCGCCCGCCCGGCAAGTAATGGAATCGCCAGCAGCACCAGCAGAGGAGGCTTGAACAAGGATCCCGCCAGCACCGCAAAATAAAACCATCCCCAGAGATTTTTCTGCCAGCCCCGAACGCTCGCCGCCAGCACGGCGCCATAGATCGGAATCGCCAGATTGCCGCAGAGAATTACCTCATTCGGCATGAAGCCCGGAAAGAAAACGATCACAGGCATCACAAACTTGAGGATGCGGCGTTCCACCGGCAGAGCAAGCTGGTATCCCGCCCAAAGCTGGCATCCAAATCCCGCTGCATACACCAGCCAATACAGCACGCGCCCGGCTAGAGAAGGAACAAGATTGGCAAGCTGCAAAAACTTCAGCGTGATCGGCGGATACAAATAAAAATAATGCGGACTCCCGGTAACGTCCTGCCCCGCCAGCCGCGCCGGCCCGGCCAAATAAGGGTCGAGTCCATCCCGCAGGTCCTTCATCGCCTGCCGATACACAGCCAGGTCCCAGCCCACCGGAAGGCAGATCGCCATGCCCACAACCGAGCACGCCGCGCCCATCCACAACAATGTCGCCCACGGCCAGGCCGATATTTCGTCGAACTTCCGCATTCTCTACCGCGCTTTCGCTACTCTCGCGCGCTCGTTATAAGATAGGCGAAAAGGATGACGGGAGCGAATTCATCTGTGCCGAACTCGGAAGTGTTTCCATCCGTTCAAGAAGAAGTAGCCCTGCTCGCGCGCATGCCCGAGGTCCGCGCGGCTTTCGGCCGCTTCCGCTTTGAAGAGGCGCAGATCGCGCAATGGCAGATGGATGTCTCCCGCGTGGCCGCTCCTCCCTTCGGTGAAACGCTGCGCGCAGAGTGGCTGGCCGCTCGCTTTCGCGAAATCGGCCTCGTCAGCGTCGAGATCGACGATGTCGGCAACGTCTTCGGCCTGCTCCCCGCCCGCGGCGGCCAAAACAACCGTTATGTCGCGCTGAGCGCGCACATCGATACCGTTTTTCCTGCGACCACGCCGCTCAATATTCGCCAGCAAGGCACGCGCCTCTACGGCCCAGGAGTCTCCGACAACGGCGCTGGAATCGCCGCCATGCTCGCGGTCGCATCCGCGCTCGTTACTTCCCGCCTTCCCCACACACTGCCTTTCGTTTTCATCGGCAATGTTGGCGAGGAAGGCGAAGGCGATCTCCGCGGCATGCGCCACGTTTTCGAGACGCCGCGCTGGCGCGATTCCATCGCTTACAGCCTGGTCGTCGATGGAGCCGGTTCCGACACCATCGTCGCCGAAGCCCTCGGCAGCCGCCGCTTTGAAGTCATCGCCCGCGGTCCCGGCGGCCATTCCTGGAGCGACTTCGGCGCGCCTAATCCCATCATCGGCCTCGCCCGCGCCATACAGACTTTCAGTGAAACCCCAGTTCCCGCAACGCCCAAAACTACTTTCAACATTGGAGTGATTCGCGGCGGCACTTCCGTCAATTCCATCCCAGAGTCGGCCAGCATGCGCGTCGATCTTCGCTCCACTTCCATGTCCGAAATCGATGGCCTGGAACGCGCGCTTCGCATCGCTGTCGATCACGCCATGGATGCCGAGAATCGTCCTGCGTCCCCCGCGCGCCCCGCCGCCCTCAGACTTTGCAATGCGAGTTTGTGGAGATTGGCAACCGCCCCGCCGGAGAGCTCGCCCCCGACGCTCGCATGCTCAAGGTGATTCGCGCCGTCGATGCCGTGATCGGCAACACCGCGCAGGTGCAGCGCGCCTCCACCGACGCCAACATTCCGCTTTCTCTTGGCCGCGAGGCGATCGCCATCGGCGGCGGCGGCACCGGCGGCGGCGCTCATACCTTGCAGGAATGGTTCGATTGCGCCGGACGCGATCTGGGACTCAGCCGAATTCTGCTTACACTGCTGGCGCTGTCGGGAGTGCGGAGAATAAAACCGAGAATCATGCGAAGAATCTTTGCGCTGGATTTCGCTGTTCTTGCTTGTCATCGCCGCAACCAATAACGCGCTTGCACAAACTCCGCCCCAACCCAAAGCCGACACAATCTTCACCCACGCCAACATCTATACCGGCATGCGCCAGACAAAACTCTTCCTCGGGAACCAGCAAGCGAGCTGAAGGGCTTGCCATCCGCAGCGACCGCATCCTCGCCATCGGCACGCGCGAAGAGATCGAGAAATTCAAAGGCCCAAACACCAAAGTCGTCGATCTCGATGGCCGTTTCCTTATGCCGGGCTTCAACGACGCCCACATGCACCTGGCCAGCGCCGGCCTGGAAAAGTTGAACGTCGACCTGGTCGGCGCAAAAACGCTAGCCGAGTTCCGCGCCCGCCTGCGCGCAAAGTGCCAAGCGCGACTCCAGAAGGTGAGTGGGTCGTCGGCGAAGGCTGGGACCACACTCTCTGGCCCGTCAAAGTCACGCCCACGCGCTTGGATCTCGACGACATCAGCAATCGGACCATCCCGTTTTTCTGATTCGCGTGGATGGCCACATCGGCGTCGCCAACACGCGCGCCCTGCAACTCGCGCAGGTAACCGCCTCCACTCGCGATCCCGATGGAGGCAAGATCGATCGCGATGAATCTGGCGCTCCGACCGGCATTCTCCGCGAGAAGGCGAAGCAGCTTGTGTTCTCCGCGATTCCGCCGCCCAACCATGACAAACGCCGTCACGGCATCGAACTCGCGCTCGCCGATCTCGCCAGCCACGGCATCACTTCCGCGCAGGATTTTTCGCAGTGGGAAGACTTCAAGATCTACGAAGAACTCGAAGCGGAAGGAAAACTAACCGCGCGCATCTCCGAATGGCTGCCGTTTGACGCCTCGATAGAAGACCTCAACCGCATGCGCAGTTCCCATCCTGCGTCGGACAACATGCTCCACACCGGCATGCTCAAAGGATTCATGGATGGATCACTCGGTTCGCGGACGGCCGCGCTCTTCGCGCCCTACAGCGACGATCCCGGCAACACCGGCATCCCGCAATACGATCAGGCCAAGCTAAACGCCATGACCAAAGAGCGCCTGCTCGCCGGCTACCAGATCGCCTTCCACGCCATCGGCGACAAAGCCGTGCAGATGGCTCTCGATGCTTTTGCCGGAGCCGAGAAGGCCGACACTCGCCGCGCACGTCACCGCCGCCGACGGCACCACCAACTATCGTCTTCGCATCGAGCACGCGCAGGTCACCACTCCCGAGCAGATTCTCGCTTCAAGGATCTTGAGCGTGATCGCCTCCATGCAGCCGAGCCATCTGCTCACCGATATGAACTGGGCCGAATCGCGCCTCGGCGCCAAGCGCGCCGAAACCTCCTACGCATGGGCCGAGTTTTTCGTCACGGAGTCATGCTCGCCTTCGGCACCGATTATCCCGTCGAACCCGTGACGCCATTTCGCGGAATCTACTCCGCAGTCACCCGCACGGACGAAGATGGAAAGAAGACATACCCCGCGCCAGAAGCTAACCATCGAGCAAGCAATCGCCGCCTACACAACCAGCGCCGCCTACGCCGAATTCGCCGAGAAACAAAAAGGAACGCTGGCTCCCGGCATGCTCGCCGATTTCGTCGTCCTCGACCAGGACATCACCGCCGTACCGCCGCAACAATCCTGGCCACAAAAGTCCTGCGCACAGTCGTCGGCGGAAAGACCGTATACGAATCGAAGTAGCATTTCTCGGGAAGGACGACGCCCAGCATGCCAACTAACTCGTACCCATTTGGTTACAAGTGCTAACGCCTTCATTACACTCACAACTGACAGGCAATGATTGGAAGTCGCCCGGTTTTCAACAACTACGAATCGCGCTGGTGTAACCTGCGGCAAGAAGTCATTGACCTTGGCAAATCAGGGGCCGAAGTCCACCCACCGGCGGAGGACACCGTGCTCGTGGTCAAGGCTCCCTGGTGCCGAAACGAGGTTCATGGCGAGGAACACCGAAACGAAATACCAGGCTTCCGCTCACACGAATGTTGTTCTGCGGCTGCACGGCAAGATTCGAGCTTACAAATTTCGTTCGCAAGTAGTCGACAGTTCCTCGAAATGCGAATTGCGCGGAAATGTCGTGTTCGATTCCGGTTCCTACCGCCCAGGTAAAGCGCGACTGCCATCCGCGGTAATACAGTTCACCCACCGGAACCGAGCCGTCCACCAGACCCACGCCGGCGAGGGCGCGAACAAGTAACCGGGTGTGCTCGTTCTGTGCGGGAACAAAGACCGGACCTGCGAGAAAACTGGCGACGTAGCTCCCATGTCCGGTGCGGGTGTCCCTGCCCCCGCGAACGTAGCTGGAATCGAACATCGCTCCCCAGTGCGGGGCGAAGTCCATGGCTGCACCAAGATTAGCGCCCTGCATATTGACATTTGGCTTGTCTGAAAAACTTACGTCCGAGTAGCTGTAACCGGCGGAGACATTCCATTCAGGAGCTTTCACTGCGGGAGTCGGGGAACTTTGCCCCAGTAACGGACTCGCGCACAGCAGCGACACGATGGACAACTTCGTTGAATATCGCAAAAACCTCAATTTGACCCCCGTCTTGTGGCCCGTGAGTCAACCGCGCCCTGTGTCAAACTTTGTTGTGCGTGATTCATGCCGGTCCCAGATAAGCGTTGGGAAGTGGCCGCCGCGCTGGTGACGGTCAAACTTGCCGTTCCAAGCTGCCCACCAAAGAGTGCTGTGATGGCCGCTGTTCCAGGTTCAAGTCCCGTAGCCTGCCCGTTCGTTCCGGGCGCTGTGCTGATGGTGAGCGAACAATGCCGGGGAGGAAGTCCACAAGACCGATGTCGTCAGGTTCTGAGTTTTGCCGTCTGCAAAGGTGCCGATGGCCACGAAAGCTGTTTCAGTCTGCACAGGTATGCTTGCGGTTTGCGGTGTGACCTGTATCGATGTCAGTGGGGAGCCGTCGACGTCAACGGCACAGTCACCGCTGACCGAGCCGAGTTGTGCCGTGATCGTCGCATTTCCCGGCGCGAGCGCGGTTACCATGCCCCCGCCGTTGACGCTTGCGATGTCGGGCCCGGATGACGCCCAGGTGACGGCCCCGGTAATCACCTGCCTGCTGCCATCGCTGAAAGTTCCAGTAGCGACGGCGTTTATGGATGTGGTCGGCGCGAGTACTGCCGTCGATGGAGTCACGGAGATCGAAGTGAGCGTAACCGAGCTGACATTCAGCGGCGCACTGCCCGTGACTCCATTAAAGGTGGCGGAAATGTTGGCTGTACCCGGGCCAATTCCGGTCACCGTGCTCCGCACTACGATGGCCGCCACCGCAGGATTGTCGGAGGCCCAGGTGCAGTCTCTCGTAATGAGCTGTTTCGTGTTATCGCTGAACTTGCCGGTTGCGCCGAAGGTTAGCTTGGTTTCCGGCTGGATGGTGCTCCCCGCGGGCGTGACTGAGATTGACACGATCGTGGCATTTGAGACGCGCAGTGTGGTCGACCCGCTGATCGAACCCGCCGTCGCGGCAATCGTCGTGCTTCCCGGAGTCAGAGCCTTCCCTAGTCCGCCGGCTCCGATCGTCGCGACGGCAGCGCTGGATGAGTTCCACGAAACCTGGCCGGTCACATTGTGAGTGCTTCCATCGGAGTAAGTGCCGATTGCCTGAAATTGCGTGCTCGTCAACGGGGCAATCTTCTTGTTTGCGGGCCGAACCGTAATAGAAGACAGGACGGCGAGCTGGATATTCACGGTCGTGCTCCCGGTGACAGATCCGGAAGTGGCGGAGATCGTAACCGAGCCCAAGGCGAGGGCTGTTGCCATTCCCCCTGCAATGATCAACGCCTCACTGCTGTCCGATGAGGACCAGGTGACGGAATCGGTAAGGTCCTGCGTAGTGTGATCGGAATATGTACCGGTAGCCGTAAATTGTTGGAAGGTGCCGAGGAGCACGTCCGCGTTGGCCGGTGTCACGGTGATCGAAACCAGGGTCCGTGGTGGCGGGCCGGGGAGGCCGGGACCGAGGGTGCCAGCGCCACAACCACTCAATAAGCTGAGGCATACCAGCACAACCGGAACTAGATTTGGCTTCATGGAGAAGTCGGTCTTTTTACCTGGGCCATTTACAGGAGTACCACTTCAAGTTTAGCGTCTTTTGATGCAATGCTCTTACTGCACGTTGGTTCGATCAGCATAGCGGCCAATCGCCGAACACAACCGTAAAATTGCTCGCTCTTATTGTACCGCGAGGGGTAGTCATATCCCGAGCTGCTTCCCATGCTCACGTTGTGTCAACTGGCGTTAAATCGCCATTACACTCACAATCCTCGGCCTGTCGCCATTCTGCGACCGATGCACGGAGCCCCAACCGCCCGCCACGCCCCCAACCGATACAATGACAATTCGGATCGAAGATCACCCGATGGCGCGATCATCCGATGCCCGTGACCGCCAAAGAACGCGAGCGCGCCTTTCTCGTCGGAGAGTTCCCTTGCCATCGCCCCGACTCTCCCAATTGAAAATAGAGAACGTTAGCGGTGGCTATCTGTGGCCGACGGAAGTATCTGTAACCACACGTGCTTCCGCGACTTTTTGATGTTTCCAGCATCTTTTTCGGGGCTACCTTATCACAGGCCGCCGTGTCGCAGATCACTGCATTTTTCGCATCGGATGTCTATCCTAATTCACAACTCCCCAAAACAACGGGGGGATCGATCCTCTCCCACCATCACATTCGCAACCATCACGCGACGTGACACGTCTTTTCCCCTTCTCCCCCGCAAAGTCTGCTGTTGCATAGGCATGATTGTTTACTCGGAACGGAGGACGCAGTGTTTGACATTCATTACTTCCTGAAACACCAAGCTCCTGGATTACTGCTGCTCGTCGCCCTTGTGGGCCTGCTCGTCGCCGTGAACCAGCCGGCGCGGGCACAAACCATGACAACCCTGTACAGTTTCACCGGAGCGACCGACGGGAATAATCCCGACGGCGGCTTAGTCCGCGACGCGGCAGGCAATCTCTACGGCACAACCTACTGGGCCGGCTGGGATAATGGATGTTGCGGCACGGTCTTTGAGTTGATCCAAAAAACCGGCGCCCTCAAGGTTCTCCACACCTTCACCGGATATCCCGACGGGCAGTTCCCCGTTGGAAGCCTGATTCGGGATGGGCAAGGCAATCTCTATGGCACAACCTATGGCGGCGGCGCGTACGACAGCGGCATGGTATTTGAGATATCGAAAAAGGGCGTGGAAACAGTGCTCTACAGCTTCATGGGCGCCCCGGACGGCCAGTATCCCACGTCCGGAGTGGTGCGAGATTCCAAGGGCAATCTCTATGGCACAACCAGTCTCGGGGGAGCTCATCTCCAAGGCACCGTGTTTCAACTGACGCCGGACGGCACCGAAAAGGTGCTCTACAGCTTCGCCGGAAACAACGATGGCGCTACTCCCTTTGGCGGAGTGGTTCGAGATGGCGCGGGCAATCTTTACGGCTCCACCTGGGAAGGCGGCGCTGCCAACAGCGGCACGGTATTTGAGGTTGCTCCGACAGGGAAAGAAACGGTGCTCTATTCGTTTCTCGGCGGGTCCGATGGTGCGGGCCCGTGGGGTTTGGTTCGCGATCCCAAGGGAAACCTCTATGGCACCACCGAATCCGGTGGCGCTCACCCCTCTGGAACTGTCTTTGAGTTGACAAAAGCGACCGTCAAGAAAGCGGGTGTCCATACAATTCTCGCCAATTTCGATGGCGCGAACGGATCATGCCCCTTCACTGGCCTGGTCCGGGATGCGAAGGGAAATCTCTATGGCGTGACCGGATACGCGGACGCAAACAACTCGGGCACGGTGTTCGAGGTCACTCCATCCGGCACATTGAATGTTCTCTATACGTTCACCGGAGGTGCGGACGGGTATTACCCGGTGGCCACATTGATCCTCGATAGCAAGGGAAATCTCTATGGCACAGCCCAGAACGGCGGCAATTCTAAGTGCGCTGCGGGCTGCGGGGTGGTGTTCCAAATAACCCCGTAACTACGATGGCAGATGGAACCTCGATGTTTCGATGTATACATCGTCATCGAAGCTTTTGGTAGTGGGCTATTCAGTCATTAGCCCATTACCGATCTTTCCTTTGACCGTACGGCTACGTCCTGGTTTGTCGGTTGACGGCATATCCGATTTCACTCAAAATCCTCGCTCTGTTGCCATTCTGCGACCAATGGACGGAGCCGCCCGCCACGCCCCCACCCGATACAATGACAATCGGATCAAAGATCACCCGATGGCCAGATGGCCCGATCACCAGATGGCCCGATTCGCCCGATGCCCATGTCTGCCAAAGAACGCGAACGCGCCTTTCTTATCGGAGCACCGCTGGCCATCGTTCCAGCTCTGTGCTTTCTCCCGGCCGTCACGTTCCTGATCGTCTTTCCACGCGTAGCCCACGGCCGCCTGATTGGCTCGCTCGCCGTGCTCGCCTGCGCTTTGATCGGCGGCTTCGGCCTGTGGAAACTGGCCTGGGGCGCAGTCCAAAAACCGTGGGGGATCTTTAACGTCCTCAACGTAGGAGCGCTCTTCGTGCTGCTCGTAATCGCCGCCTACACCGGACTTTTTCTGGCCTTGATGACGTTGAAACTGTAACAAGCCTCGCAACGGAAACACGCAGCTCAATGTGTCCGCAATACTAAATACTGGATACCGCTTGACACGCTAAGTTAGAATAGAAGTAACCCAGTCTGTAACTTAACTTACTCAAGCCTCCCAGGAGGCCCGCAGGCGGGGAGGGTCTTTGACATTTTCGTCATTTTGAGCACTGTCGGGATGAAGAGCCGAGAGCCTAAACAGCTAAATCCCACGCGCTCAAGACTTTGCCTCTAAGACATGTCGAATCAAGACTTTGAAAAATTTCATCGCCAAAGTCTTGATTCCATTAGACCGGGTGGGGGAGGGGGGTACCTCTGAATCACAAAGTAAAGGGCAAAGCGGCCCAAAATGGGATTTTGGAATGTATCTACGGCGCGAGTTCTTTCCCAACGCTGTCGAGCACACCATTGATGAACTGCACCGACTCGGGCGTGGAAAATCTCCGCGCAATTTCGAGCGCTTCGTTGATCACGATCGGCCGCGGCGTCTCCGGATACCCAAGAAATTCCGCTACCGCCCCGCGCAGCACATTGCGATCGACGGCAGCCATGCGATCCATTTTCCAGTGCTTGGTGTGGCGGGCAATCAGCTCATCGATCTGCGCCGACTTGTCGTTGGCCACGCGAAACAGATCGTTGGCAAAACCGCGCACTTCGTCGTCGATATCGCTGCGAGTCGCCCAAAATGTTTTGCGAACGTCATCCGGCGACTGCTTGCCCATGTCGGCCTGAAACAGCATCTGCAAAACCAGTTCGCGTGATTTTCGTCGAGTACCCATGTGAGTCGTTGGTCGTTGGTCGTTCGTCGTTCGTCGATTGGTCGTTCGTCGCTGGCCGTTCGGGATTCGCTACTAGTGTACAGGCGAAGATTTCAAATGTGAGAGGATTCAACGCTTCGGTTTTCTATTCGTGCTTTTGCTCTTGCTTTCCGGCGACACGACGAACGACCACCGACGGATTTTTTCAAATTCGCCATCTCGACGGCCGCCATCGCCGCCTCAAATCCTTTGTTGCCCATCTTCAGGCCGGCGCGGTCGATGGCTTGTTCGAGCGTGTCGCAAGTGAGCACGCCAAACGCATGCGGAACGCCAGTCTCCTGCGCCGACTGGCCGATGCCGCGCGTGACTTCGTTGACGATGACGTCGTAGTGGGCCGTGTCTCCGCGCAGCAGGCAGCCGATGCAAATGATGGCGTCATACTTGCCGGTCTCCGCCAGAGTGCGCGCCGCCAACGGGATCTCGAATGCGCCGGGAACCCGTACGACGCGCGATGTCTTTTTTCTTTGCGCCGGAGCGCAGCAATCCATCGCAAGCGCTCAGAAAAAGCCGTTCGGTGATGAATGCATTGAAACGCGAAACGACAATCGCGAACCGCTTGCCCGAAGCGCTAAGTCCGCCTTCGATGGCGGGAACCGCTGGCTCGGGAGGACGTTCAATTTTCAATTTTTCTTTCGTAGTTTTCTCCGAGACTCCGTGGTGAACGAGCAGTTGCTCCGTGAATCTGCGCGCACCCGCGAAAGAGAAGTCTTCACCTCTGCAATCTTACCTCTGACCTCTTACCTTCCCTTAAACGCTGCTGCCCGTTTCTCCAGAAACGCTGCCGTTCCCTCTTTCTTATCCTCAGTCGCACAGCAGACGCCGAACAGCGACGCTTCGAGAAACAGTCCTTCGGCCAGCGTCATCTCCATGCCTTTGTTGACCGCCTCCATCGCGTACTGCACGGCCAGCGGAGCATTGGCGATGATCCTCGCCGCAATCGCTTCTGCACGCGGAATCAGATCCGCAGCCGCGGTCACTTCATTGACGAGACCAATGCGATGTGCTTCCTGCGCCGTGATCATCTCGCCCGCAAGCACCATCTGCATAGCAAGCCCTTTGCCCACTAGCCGCGGCAACCGTTGCGTTCCACCATATCCCGGAATGATGCCAAGCTTTACTTCGGGCTGGCCAAGCTTGGCGTTCTCGCTCGCGAGCCGCATGGTGCAAGCGAGAGCCAGTTCGCATCCGCCGCCGAGAGCGAATCCATTGATGCAGGCAATTACAGGTTTCCCGAGGTTCTCGATCAGATTGAGAACGCTCTGCCCGCGATGGCCATACTTCTTGCCAGTCACGGCGTCCTGCGTCGCCAGCTCGCTGATGTCAGCTCCGGCGACGAAAGCTTTTTCGCCCGAGCCAGTCAAGATCGCGACGCGAATGCTGTCATCATTCTTAATGTCATGAAACGCCGCCCGCAACTCTTCCATGGTGGCCATGTTGAGCGCGTTGAGCACCTTGGGACGGTTTACGGTGACGTAAGCAATGGAGTTTTTCTTTTCGAGCAGAATGTTTTCGTAGGTCATAAGAATTCCTTCTTGCGGATCCTCACGAATAAATGCGGATCATAACTTACCACGGAGGCACAGAGAACGGAGGACATCAAAATCACTCTTGATAAATCTCTTCTCCGTAACTCCATGCTGAAGTTCAGAACTTTCCCGCTACCGGCTTTTCCGGATTCGCGTAATCGTAAAAACCCTTGCCCGACTTGCGGCCGTACCAGCCTGCCATGACCATCCGCTTCAGCAGCGGAGGCGAGGCGAAGCGGCGCTCCTTGAACTCGTCATACATCACGTGCGTGATGTAGTAAGTCGTATCAAGGCCGACGAAGTCAAGAAGGGTAAACGGGCCCATCGGATAGCCGCAGCCGAGCTTCATCGCGTTATCGATGTCCTCGATCGATCCCACGCCTTCTTCATACGCGCGAATCGCATCGAGCAGATACGGCACCAGCAGCCGGTTTACGATGAATCCGGTCTTATCCGAAGTCCGCACCGGAACCTTGCCCAGTTTCTTCGCAAACTCGTACGCCGCGTCGTAAACATCGGGCGCGGTGGCAATCGTCTTCACCACCTCGACCAGCTTCATCAGCGGGACAGGATTGAAGAAGTGCAGACCGATGAAGCGCTCCGGACGCTTGGTGGCGGCCATCAGTTCAGTGACAGAGATGGATGAAGTGTTGGTGGCAAAAATCGCCTCGCGCTTCACGATGCCGTCGAGCGAGTCGTACATATCGCGCTTCTGTGGCACGTTTTCGATGATGGCTTCGATGACGATGTCGCAGTCGGCCAGATCCTGCCGGTTCGTCGTGCCCTTGAGCCTCGCACGAATCGCGTCCTTCTGTGCGGGAGTGATGCCGCCCTTCTCGGGAGGCCGCTCGGCAAATTTCGCCAGAGATTTCTCAATCCCGGCAAAGCCCTTGTCGAGATACTTCTGCTCGACTTCAAGCACGGTAACGTCGAAGCCCGCCGTCGCCGCAACTTGCGCGATGCCGGAGCCCATTAACCCACAACCTAGAACGCCTACTTTTTTGATTTCCATTCTCAATCACCCATTAATGTGCAAGATACGGTCCGCATTCAATCCTCGTGACCTCTTTCGATGAAAAAATTCCCAGACAAGAAAAATCAATCCAGCGTCAATCGGCACGCTAATGAACGGAATAAGGAAAACTCCCAAAATCTGAGCCGACGTTGCACAGCTTCCCGGCATACCGAACATAGTCAGGCTGACAAGCCAGCCTGAGAGCAAGGGGAATCCAAATACGTATGAAACAATGTCAATCGTTGACGTTCCCGCGTTTCCGAGTGACGCGCTTCCTAAAAACGCAACAATGAGAAGCAATGCAGTACTCACAATCACGGCGAGCGCTGCATAGATAAAGGAACGCTTAAGCCGTTTTGTCGAAGCCATCTGCATATCGTCAGCCATAGCACCTCAACCCGCTTGTCATTTCCGAGGTCTTCGCGGCCGCGGCGAGAAGGAGGGAGGAATCTGTAGTCCTCGGCAGCGGATAAGGTGCTGACTGCAGATTCCTCACTTCGTTCGGAATGAAAATCCTAAGTAGTTAGGATTTTCTCCGTGTCTCTGTGCCTCTGTGGTAAAAAAGTCGTTACTCAAAGCTCTCCACCACCATGGCAATTCCTTGCCCGCCGCCGATACATGCCGTCGCTAGCCCGTACTTCTTCTTCCGCCGACGCAGCTCGTAAAGTAACGTTATCACCAGCCGCGTTCCAGTTGCGCCCAGCGGATGGCCGAGCGCAATCGCTCCGCCGTTCACGTTTACTTTCTCACGATCCAAGCCTAGCTCTTTTTCCACCGCCAGATACTGCGCCGCGAACGCCTCGTTCACTTCGATCAAGTCGATGGAATCCAGCGTCATTCCAGCGCGTTGCAGCGCCGCTTTCGACGCGGGAACTGGACCGCTGCCCATGATCTTCGGATCAACTCCCGCAATGCCCCAATTCACAATGCGACCCAGCGGCTTGAGATTCCGCTTTTGCGCCTCTTCAAGCGACATCACAATTACCGCCGCGCCGCCATCCACAATTCCACTGGCGTTTCCAGCGGTCACTGTTCCGTTTTTGACGAACGAAGCCCGCAGCTTGGCCAAACCCTCCATCGTCGTCTGCGGACGCCGATGATCGTCTTCGGTTAACTGCTCGCCTGTCGCCTCGCCTTTCGAATTGCGCAGCGGCACGGGAGTCAGTTCTTCCTGAATGCGTCCGGCCTTATACGATTCATCGGCCTTCTGCTGCGAGCGCAGCGCCAGCTCGTCCTGCGCCTGACGCGTGATTCCCTGCTGCTCGGCGTACAGTTCGGCAGTGCTGGCCATCTGCATGCCGCAATAGGAATCGAGCAGCGCCACCATGAGCGAGTCTTCCAGCTTTCCGCCCGGCACAAGCGTGAAACCGTCGCGCCCGCGGATGGAAAACGGCGCCTGCGACATCGCCTCCATGCCGCCCGCGAGCACGATCTTTGCATCGTCGGTCTGAATCATCTGCGCCGCCGAGACAATGGCCTGCATCCCCGAGCCGCACAGCCGGTTCACGGTCAGCGCCGGAGTCTCAATCGGCACACCCGCACGTAACCCCACATGCCGCGCACCGTAGAGCGCGTCACCCGTCGTCTGCTGCGCGTTGCCGAACACGACATGGTCGATTTCCTTGGGATCGACGCCCGCGCCGTCATTGTCCGCACGTGCAATCGCGGCCTTCGCCGCCACGGCGCCCAGTTCCTGCGCCGTGTAGTCTTTGATTTTTCCGCAATAGCGCCCAAAGGGCGTGCGCGCCCCGCTGACGATAGCGATGTCTCCAGGTTTCAGCATGAAGGTCCTAACGTAAGCCTGTTTATTGGATGAGATGGCTGGCCCTAGGCCAACCTGTGAGTTTAGCAGAGGCGAGCTGTCAGCTCTCGGTCTCAGCTCTCAGAAGAGTAAGACCACATTTTCGCGGTGTCCCGGCGGGGATGTGGGTTTTGTTCTTTGATCGCGCGTGAACGGGATCACCCAATAACTCTACGCCACCGCGGCCGAGGCGAACTGCGGAGACTGGCAGAGGACCGTTCCCGGACCCTGCACAATCGCCAGTTCCAGAGCCTGGTCGGCGCGATTGATCACTTCGGTCACGATGTCGACCGGGTCGAAATCCTGGCGCATGACGGCCTGCGCCAGGGCGGCGCAAAGCTCCACGGGCTGGGACTGCCAGGGAAGGCGAACTTCGGCAAGCAGGCGGCGTAATTTTTCGACGGCATGCATCGCGTCCTTTTCAGCTGTGTCGCCAAGCACAAGCGCGGCCGTGGTCTCTTCATAGCGGAAGGCTAGATCGCTGGTGCGGATGTTCGACGACAACAGCTGGCCGACCTGATCCATCATCCGATCAACTTCCGCCTCCCCTATTTCCTTGGCCAGAGTGCGCCGTCCGAAATGCATAAGCAAGACGGTGACGGCAGTTCCCTGCTGCAGCCCGCGCTGCGTCTCAGCCTGCAAGAAATCGAGGTAGGAAGCGCGCTTCAGTAATCCGGACTTTTCTTCGGTCACGGAGAGATTGTTGACGAGGCGCCGCAGCCCGGCGTTGTTGAGCGCGATGACAATGTGATCACACAGGCTGCGGATTACAAGAGTTTCCGACGGCTGCCAGACACGACTGGCATTCTGTGCGAGGACCAGCACGCCGATCTGCTCGGTTCCGTCGGTAAGCGGAAGAGCCAGCAAGGACTCGATCTGTAATTGTTCGACTGCTTTGTGCACCTCAATCAGCTCGGGAGCGTGAGCAGCCTCGCGAATGGCAACCGATCCGCGCGCCACGGCGAGATCCTGCAAGGTCGTGACCAGGCTCACCATCGCACCGGGGCCTACAGGCAGCAATGCCTCGCACTGATGTTCCTGCACGCTTGTCACGGTCAGTCCCGGTTTGCGGAGAGCTGTAAAGCAACGCGTGGCGTGCCAGGCCTCTCCGATTTCGCGGGCTGCGGTTTTCAGAACTCCCTGTGCGTTGCCCTGGTTATAAAGCTTGCGCGCGATTTCGGCGACTCTCGCCAGACTGCTGACATCGGAGGAATCGGCTGCGACGGCCGAAGGTGGAGGCGCGGGCACCACAGGGCTCACGCTCACCGGAGCGGGAACTGGCGCGGATGGCGGGTTCACATGTTGCCGTTCGATCCCGGTGGAAATATAGAGGCGCTGCAGGTCCAGATTGCGTTCTTCTTCGCCGGGAAACAATTCGCGAATTCGGTGCAATCGCTCGATGGCTTTCGCGCGCATCCCGTACTGGACGAGAATTTCGGCCTGCAGCATAAGGTCTTGCAACGTAGCCGCACCCAGCACGGGCTCCGCCGTCTTAGCCGTCTGCTGCTCCACTTTCTTTTCCAGTGGTGAAATGCGGGACGCGATGAGATTGAAACGGTGAGCGTCAATCTTGCCTTGCAGCGCATCCAGGCGTTTTTGATGGCCTGGCTCGTAGGGATCCACTTCTGCCGCCCGGTCCAGGCACTCGCCGGCCTTCTGGAAGTCCTGCTTCGCGATGTGGAGATCAAATAGCTTGATGAGCGCGTCCGCATAGTCCGACTCGCGGTTGGAGGCGTTGAAGAGTTCTGCCAGGAATTCCAGCATCTGTGTCGAGGGCCGCCGCGATGCCAGAAGGTCCTGCATCGTACCGATGAACGACCGCCGCTCACCGCGCCTGCGCTGAAACACTTCCAGTTTGCGTGCCAGTGCAACGGACTCCGCATCCAGACCGGAATCGATCATTTTTCCGATTAGATCCACTACCTGAGAAATGCGGGCCGGATTCTGTTCGAACATCTGCCAGATGATGGGCTCGGCATCGAGGTAGCGGCCCGCCGCGACCATGGCTTGGGAATAAGGGTCGCGCAATTCCGCCGGCTCGCCACCCGCCTTTACGAACGGCTCAAAAACAGAGACCGCAGCTCCGGCTTCGCCGCGCCCCAACAGGCTCTTGCCGTAAGCCAATACGACCTTGGCATCTTTCGGATTCTCGCGGTAGGCGCGCTCGAAATACTCCACGCCGCTCCCACCCGATGTCTCCGCTTGACCGGCCAACTGCAGGAAGTACTGCGATGCCAAAGCATGCTGACCCAACGCTGCCGAGTGTTGGGCCACGCGCAGGTAGTTTGCCTGCGAAGAATCCAGGCTTACGATCCGCCGCAGAACCAGCAGTTCCTCTTCCTTCTTTTCCTGCCGTTCCAAATCTTCGAGGGCGCTTTCGTAGGTTGCGATGGCGAGCTTCTTATTCGAGGTTTCAAGAACGCGCCCAAAACGTACTTTCTGCTCCCACGTCGGGCTGGCGTAACGAGCGAGTTTCTTGTAGATGAGACTCGCGCGCGTCGCGTCTCCCGCAGCCACTTGCCTTTCGAACAACTCACCCAGCAACTGCACAGCCTGCGGCGTTTTGTTCACGGAGATGCAGAGGTCGGCCGCAATCTGACGCACGCTGTCATTGTTTGGGTTGATTTCGAGAACGTGAAGATATTCCGTTAGCGCGTCGGCCGCTTTGCCCTTTTGCAGCAGCTTTTCCGCCTTCTCGATGCGGCGCGCAATGTCAGAACGGCTGGGATTTTCAGGCATGGACGGCGTTGGAGACAGAGAAACCCACTTTTCATTCTAGGTTTCAGTCGGAGCAGCAGCAACGCGCTTCGCCGCAGGCGCGGTTACCAAGGTCACTGACGGGAGAACGTTAGAGATTTGTCAGGTCTTAAGTTGAACTCGTTCATTCCGTGGCGGGACAACTTCGGAAGATTCCTTCCCGAAAGAACCTCAGAATCACGTTATCAATGCATCCCAGGAGCTGCCGCCGCGAGCGGCGCGTGCTTCCGGGTGACATCAATAAGGAACCGTCCAGCCTGCAAATGGTCAGAATCGCCCTCGTTCATCGCAGGCTCACTCCACACCGCGCCAACATCGATCTTTCCATTGCCTTGTCCAGCAACCTTTGTCGGCTGGCGGCGCTCTTTCTCGACGTATGCCTTAATCACTTGCGCAGCAGTCCGTGCAGCCAGGTATCCGTGTTCGCCCTCTTCCAGCAAAGTGCACACCACAATTTCCGGATTACGCCGTGGTTCCACGCCAACAAACCAGCCATTATCCTTAAAGTTTTTCTTCCCGGCCTCACCCAACCTGGCTTTGAGCGTATTGCTGATGGTCTGCGCGCTGCCGGTCTTTCCGGCAAAGTCGATGCCCTGCAGGTGCGACAGGCCCGCGGTGCCCCCGGGGTTCACCACCGCGGCCATGGCGTCGGTTATGATCTCCCAGTTCTTGGGATCAAGCGGCAACCGTGTTTCCGCCGGCACATTCGACGCCGGAATCACATTCGGCGGCAAATCGGTTGGGTTAATCACATGCGGACGCACCAGCAGGCCGCCACTGGCAATACCGCCGATCGCTCGTGCCATCTGAATCGGAGTGGCCGCGACCGCGCCCTGTCCAATGCCAACAGAAATCGTCTCGCCCGCGTACCACTTCTGCTTAAAGTTCTTGATCTTCCATTCTTCCGAGGGCATCACGCCGCTTACTTCTTGCGGCAAGTCAATTCCCGTCTTCTGTCCCAGTCCCAGCGCCGTCGCCCACTTCGCGATCTTCTCAATCCCCAGTCTTTCTGCCAGCGTGTAGAAGAACACATCGCAGGATTGGTAGATCGCATAGCTGATGCCCACGACTCCATGCACGCGGTGTTCGGCCACAACCCAGCACTTGAAGTAGCGGCCGTAGAAGGATGCACCCCCGTTGCAAACGACGTGCATGTCCTGTGCAATTCCCTCCTCCAGGCCCGCCGTCGCCATGATGATTTTGAATGTTGAACCTGGCGCCAACTGTGCCTGAATCGCCTTGTTCAGCAGCGGATGATTCTCATCCGTAACCAGCTTGTTCCACTCGTCCTTCGAAATCTTGACGGCAAAATCGTTCGGATCGAAGGTCGGACGGCTCACCATGGCAAGAATCTCTCCGGTTCTTGGGTTCATGGCAACGATTGCGCCGTTTCTCCCGGCCAGAGCCTGTTCCGCCGCAATCTGCAAATCGAGATCAACCGTTAGCTTGAGCTGCTTGCCCGGCTCCGCGGGAGTTTCATCCAGCCGCCCCATCTCGCGCCCATGGCTGTTCACGATCGCACGCCGCGATCCGTTCTTACCCATCAGCACGCTGTTGTATTCTTTTTCCACACCGCTCACGCCCACCACATCGCCGGAATTGTAGAGCTCGAACTGCGGCTGGTTGAGCATGTCCTCAGTGACCTCGCCAACATAGCCGATCAAATGCGCCATAAATCCGTTGCGCGGATAAAGTCGCCGGTGGGCCATGATCGTGTCGAGTTCCGGCAATTCGTTCTTATGCGATTCGATGAACGCGAGTTCGTCTGGCGTGATGTCTTCCTTCAAAAAAATGGGCTCGTACTGCGGCATCCACGCTGCACGGCGAACCCGCTGCCGTATATCGGCGGGATTCAGGTGCAAGCCCTTGGCGATGATATCGGCGTCGGCATTCAGGTCGCGGGCGGAATCGCGCAGCAGCAGAGCGGAAAACGACGGGTAGTTATCGACAATGACTCGGCCTTCGCGGTCGAGGATTTTTCCCCGCGGCGCAAGAATAGGTACGTTGCGAACGCGATTCTGCTCCGCCAGCAATGAGTACTTCCCGCTCTGCATCACCTGCAGCCGCCACAAACCATAGGCGAGAAGCAGAAATATGAACAGGACGATGTACTGCACAGCGGTGAGCCGGTAGGGAGAAACTTTTTCTTCGCGGCCGAACATGAACCCTCGGTTTCAGCGGTTGGCTTCCTATCGAGACTGCTCCATCGCGGCGGCCGCGGTTGCCTTCGTTCGCCGAGCGAATAAGTCCCAGGAGACCTGCTGAAATGTTGAGTTTATTCTACGCCGTATTCGCGGCGCGAAAAATTGAGCCAAAAACGAAAGTTTGGCCGTCAAATTCAGTACTAGCCATGCAATGTGCGTCTTTGACGCACTCCAACCAACGGGTCATGTCCTGCCGTAGATTGAACTTGGCGTCTGGGAGAGCGACAATGCAAGTGGGCATTCATATCCTAAGTTGGCATCACCCGAACTGCCTGACTGCATGCGAATTCGCAGTTTCATTATCGCGTACGCGCTCGTGCTGGCGATCTTGCTGTTTGCCGACCGGCGGCCGAAACCTGTTCAGCAGGACCGCTATTCCCATGTGTCGATCTCACCGATGCGCAGAGCGCCCGCGGGGCAGAAAATCGGGGCGTCCTGAGAACCCGAATCATTGCTCCAGACGCGCTGATTCCCGGAACGTGGACCGCCGGGCAGATTCCCGCCGAGCGGCTCATCGCGCCCTTTGGTAGTCATGGATCTGAAGTTGCACCGCCCGGCGCAGATTTCGCTCGACGACATCGCATCATGGGAAAATCAACATGGTGGCAGTACCGCCAGGAGCGGTCGTGGCAATTCGCCGGTCTGGCGCGCAGCGACAAGCCACAGGGGCGTCTTCCCAATGACCGACCAAGCCGCGCAGTTTCTGATGGATGCGCGCTACACAACCGGCTTCGCAGTCGAGAGACGAACGAATCTCCGGTGCAGACCGCAACCTGGCCCAACAACTCGCCCTGCACGGCAACTACGTGGTGGAAGGGGCTTCGACACTGACGACGCTGCCCGCGACGGGGTCGCTGATCATCGTGGCCCCCGCAAAAGACAGGCAGGTCCAGGATGCGCCCGGTGCGCGTTCTGGCGATGGTCCGATAGCTTTCGGCAACTCGGCTCTTAGCCATGGTCTCTCGCTGGCTACGCTACTTATTTTTGCGACCTCGGCTGTGCAGCAATTCATCTAGAGGCTGGCATGAGCGATCCACGTTATCCCATCGGCAAGTTTTCCTATAGCGGCGCGGTCAGCGCCGAAGAAAAAAACAATTTCTCGAACGAAATCGAGCAAACTCCGGCCCGCTTACGCGACGCGGTTCGCGGACTCTCCGACACGCAATTGGACACTCCTTATCGCGACGGTGGCTGGACGGTTCGCCAGGTCGTGCATCATGTTCCCGACAGCCACATGAACGCCTACATCCGCTTCAAACTCGCTTTGACCGAAGACGAGCCGACCATTAAGCCCTACATGGAAGATCGCTGGGCCCAACTGCCAGACTCGCGCCAGCCCATCGAAAATTCGCTCGCTATGCTCGATAGCTTGCATCGCCGCTGGGTCACCGTTCTACATAACCTAACCGACACCGATTGGAAGCGCACGTTCCGGCATCCTGAGCTTGGCCCGATGACTCTGGAAAAAACGCTGGCCTTGTACGCCGGCAAGGACGCCACCACGTTGCGACGTCACAGGGCTAAGGGAGAGGATGGGATGGTAGCAGAGCTATGAGCTTTGAGCTACGAGCAAATCCAACCATAGGCGCGCGAAATCAGAAGATCAGCTGACTAGGGACGTATCGACGGACCTAGTGATTGGACTGTGTAGATGCATCGCTTCTCTTTGTTGACTTCTCGGAGCCTGATTGCCACTTTCTCAGCCTCAACTTTTGACGCGAACACTTTGACAACAGTAGCCGCGTCTTCCATGTCGCTCACATAAGAATCGAACCTCACTATGGCGTAAACGTGCAGATATTTGGAATGCGGTTTGTTCATCTGTGTCCTTGGCTTGCTCCGCTTTACGACAGTCCCGCCTTCCAGGCCAGATCCTCATTGCCTCACGCATCACCGCCAACAACCGCTCCCACCGTTTATGCGGACGCGATTCCGGCCGGGGCGCTACTTCAACCTCAATCCCCTCTCGCTGGAGCGAAGCACGGATGCGAAAGACGTGATAGGCGTCGCTCACGGCAATGCAGCGCCTCATTCCATTCACCCGCATGATATTGCCGACACGGTCAACTGCCGATTGTGCGCGTCCGATCCTTGCGCTCGGTATTAATGCTTTC
>CAWDPB010000178.1:0-15523 GCA_963804075.1 uncultured Acidobacteriaceae bacterium
CACGTTGGAGGCGGAGATCCGCGACGAGATCACCGATCTCGAGAAGAAGCGCGACCTCGAGATCGACCGTCGCTTCAAGATGCTCGAGGAGGAGCTGGCCGAGCTCGAGAAGGGCGGGGCCAAGGACACCGAGGTCAAGGCCCGCCAGCGCAACG
Organism: uncultured Acidobacteriaceae bacterium; assembly: GCA_963804075.1. Classification (GTDB taxonomy): domain Bacteria; phylum Acidobacteriota; class Terriglobia; order Terriglobales; family Acidobacteriaceae; genus Acidiflorens. The sequence goes on from CAWDPB010000178.1 coordinate 156, forward strand.
GCGAGAAGGAGATCGGGTCGGTCCGCGGCGGTTCCAGAGCGAGATCGAGCTGGCCCAGCGGTCGTTCGACGAGTTCAAGAGCCTCCACTCCGGAAGATCCTCGAGGACGAGATGCTCTGGCGCGAGCTCCGGGTCCGCTACGAGGACTACTTCGAGGGCGGCATGGGCGCCGAGTCCATCCAGAAGCTCATCGACCGCATCGACCTGGACAGCGAGGAGATCAAGCTCCGCGCCATGATCGACGCCGCCGACGGCCGCAAGCCGCTGTCGGCCCAGCGTCGCCAGAAGGTCATCAGGCGGCCGAAGATCGTCACCGCCTTCAACCGGCGCGATGAAAACGCCAAGCGGGTCAACGACCCCCGGGCCATGACCTGGAGATGCTCCCGCAGTTTCGATCTCCGCGTCGATGTCGATATCACCGCCGCCCGCGAAGAGTTCCAAAAGCTCTTTCCCAACGAGCAGATCGAAGTCACCCTCTTCCAGAAACGCCATCGTTCTCTCCGGCCACGTCACCACCGAGGATATCTCCAAGCATGCCGGCCTCCTCGCCTCGGCCTACGCCAAGAATGTCGTGAACGTGCTGACCTTCTTCGGGTCCGTTGGCGCCGATGAAGTGCTGCTCGAGGTCAAGTTTGCCGAAGTTGATCGCACCGCGCTGACGAATCTCGGCATCAATGTGTTTTCAACCGGTGCGGGAAATACGTTTGGGCACCCTAACCACCGGCCAGTTCGGTGGAGTCACTGGCTCCGCACTCACCGGCTCGGTCCCAACTACCTCTATGGCCACCACCAGCCTGACGGTCTCGAACTTCCTTAACCTGTTTTTCTTTAATCCGCAGGTAAACCTCGGCGGAGTCATTGAAGCTCTGCAACAGAAAAGCCTGCTGCAGATTCTGGCCGAACCCAACCTGGTCGCCGTCAACGGCAAGGAAGCGAGTTTCCTGGCGGTTAAGTATTTCCCTTCCCCGTCGTGCAGCCCAATCCACCGGGCTTCTGATCGTCACGATTCAGTTCCGCGAATTCGGCGTCCGGCTGAAGTTCACGCCTGTGATCCAGCCCAACGGCAACATCCACATGCACGTCATACCCGAGGTCAGCACGCTCGACTACTCGAACGCTGTCACCGTCTCGGGAACAACCATCCCCGCCCTAAGCACCCGCAAGGCGGATACTGAGTTTGAGTTACAGGATGGCCAGAGTTTCGTCATTGCCGGTCTCATTGACAATCGCGTGACCGATATCATGAACAAAATTCCGGGACTGGGCGATATCCCAATCCTGGGAAACTTTTTCAGGAGCAAGAGCCTTCAGAAAAGTAACTCGGAATTGATGGTCTTATGCACGGCACGCCGCATTTTCCCGAACACGCAGGCGCCCAAGGGACCGGCGATGCCGATCCCCGTCCTGGACCCTGCCAAGTTTGACGGAAAAAGGCCCTCGGGAGCGAAGTAAATCCCGCGAAATCCTGGGTTGGAGCCGCCCCAGGACTGCTTTCGGGGCGGAAGTAATGGGTTTATGCCGCCCGTTCTTGAACGCCGGTTTCATCCCCGACAGGTCTCCGCAAACGGCCTTTTCGGGCTTATGATGAGATAGCTCTTGCAGCTTGAACGTATGAGTTCAGTGGGGTAGTAGTTATGCCGGAGTTGTCAGTCGCCGTCTTTGCCGCGGACAACGATCAGCGCGCCGTTCTCCAGGTTCTGGTGGATGGCACCAGTGTCGCGCGCACGGTCTGCTCAAACTCCGTTTTGCCTTTAGCCTCGACTGACTCTGTTATCTCCAAAACCAAGGCCTTCTCTCCCGACGTCGTCCTGGTCGATATCCCCGTCTCTGGATCGCCCGCAGCCTTGCGTGCCATCGAGCTGCTGCACCAGGAAATCCCTGGCGCGGCGCTGTTTGCCATCGGTCCCATGACCCAGCCCCAGCTCATAGTGACCGCCATGCGCGCCGGCATCCGCGAATATATCGAGCGGCCCACTTCCACCAACGACCTGCTGGAGGCCTTCGTCCGTCTTACCGCAACCCGCCGCAAACCCGGACGCGAAAGCCACCGTGGCAAGGTCTTCACCGTGGTCAATACCAAAGGCGGCAGCGGCGCAACTACTGTGGCTGTCAACCTCGCTTTGGCGTTGCAGTCGATTCATCACAGCACGGCTTTGGTCGATCTCGCCCCGCTTGGGCATTGCGCGCTTCATCTGAACCTGAGGCCGGCGTTCACCATTGCCGATGCTATCTCCAACCTGCACCGGCTCGATTCTTCCCTGCTCGATAGCTTCATGTCCCGGCACGATCGCGGCCTTCAGCTGCTCGCCGGAAGTGGCATGCCCACCGCCATCGAGCCCTCCGCCGCCGACTTCGCCCGTTTGTTCGACATGATCGCCGGCCTGTTTCACTACATCGTCGTCGACGCTTCTTCCCGCCTCGACAGCGCCACCCGGCTGGCCTGCAACCTCTCGGAAAAGGTTCTTCTGGTCGCCCACGCCGACGTCGCGTCGTTATGGGGCGCCGGCAGAGTCGCCCACTATCTTGCGGAAACAGGCGCCCGCGACCGTTTCGGGCTGGTTCTTAACCGCTACCGCAAGGTCGCTGGATTCGACGAATCGGAAGCCGAGGCCGCCATTGGAGCGCCCGTGCTTTGGCGGATTCCCAATCAGTATTTCGCCGTCTCCACGGCCATCGACCGCGGCGTGCCGATCATGCAGACCGGCAACACCGAAATCGCCCGCTCCATCACCGGGCTGGCCCAATACCTTACTAAAGATGATCTGGAAGTGAAACGCAGCGCCTGGTCGCTGTTTAAGACGGTATAGTGGATTGGGGCATTTAGACATTGAATCATTGAGGTATTTAGTCATTGAACCGCGCAAAACCGCGCGTCTAATGATTCAATGGTTCAATGATGTAATGGTTCAATAAAATCATGGCTAATTTGCAAGCCTTCGAGCGTGGCGATTATCAGCAGGTAAAGGCCGATCTTCATCGCAAGATCCTGGACCGCCTGGACCTCGAAAAACTCGGACGCTCCAACGGCAACGCGGCCCGCGAAGAAGTTCTCGTCCTGATCCGCAACTCCGTCAACAGCGAAGCCGTTCCTCTGAGCTTCGCCGAACGCGAGCGCCTGTCGCGCGAGATTCTCGACGAAATCTTCGGCCTCGGCCCGCTTGAGCCCCTGCTCAAGGATCCGACCATCTCCGATATTCTCGTCAACCGTTTCGACCGCGTCTACGTCGAGCGCGGCGGCAAGCTCGAAATCACGCCGCTCTCGTTCAAAGACAACCAGCACCTGATGCAGATCATCGACCGCATCGTCTCCCGCATCGGACGCCGCGTCGATGAATCTTCGCCCATGGTGGACGCCCGCCTGCAGGATGGCTCCCGCGTCAACGCCATTATCCCGCCTCTTGCGCTTGACGGAGCCTGTCTTTCCATCCGCCGCTTCGGCCGCGATCCCGTCACATCGCGCAACATGCTCGAAAATAAAACCATGGCCGAACCCATGCTCGACCTGCTCTCCGCCATGGTGAAAGGCCGCCTTAATCTGCTCATTTCCGGCGGTACCGGCGCAGGCAAAACCACGCTTCTTAACGTTCTTTCGGGATACATCCCGAACACGGAGCGCATCGTCACCATCGAAGACGCCGCCGAATTGCAGCTCAAGCAGGAACACGTCGTCCGCCTCGAAACACGTCCTCCCAACATCGAAGGCAAAGGCGCGGTCCGCATGCGCCAGCTTGTCATCAACAGCCTCCGTATGCGCCCCGACCGCATCGTGGTAGGCGAGGTGCGCGGCGAGGAGGCCTTTGACATGCTTCAGGCCATGAATACCGGCCATGAGGGCTCGCTAACCACCGTTCACGCCAACTCGCCGCGCGACGCTCTGAACCGCATCGAGAACATGGTTTCCATGGCCAATCTCAACATTCCGGAACGCGCCATCCGCCAGCAGGTGGCCAGCGCCATTCATGCCGTGGTCCAGATCGCCCGCCTCTCCGACGGCACGCGAAAGGTCATCACCGTCTCGGAAATCACCGGCATGGAGGGCGATAGCATCACCATGCACGATATTTTTGCCTTCGAGCGCACCGGAATCGACGAGAACGGGCGCGTTCGCGGCGCGTTTCGCGCCACTGGCCAACCTCCGCATTTTGCCGACCGTCTCGCTACCGCGGGCTGCCGCCTGAATGCTTCCCTGTTCACGTCCCGGTTGGAGGTTTAGCGAATGGCCTTCGTTCTCGCGATCGTCGTTTTTCTGGCCGTTACACTGGCCGCCTTCGCAGTCATCTCCTTGTTCGACGAGCGCAAGGCCCGTGCCCGCATACTGCGCGACCGCCTCACCAACGCCGATAAAGCGGCCGAACAGCCCACTCCCGAAGCCGCCCTGCTGCGCGATGAAATGCTCAGCAAGATCCCGGCATTCGATACTCTCCTGCGCCGCTCCGATCGCGTCTCGGATCTGCAGAAGGTCCTCGCGCAAGGCAATGTCGATATTCGCGCCGGGAACTTCCTCATGCTTTGCGGCCTCTCGGCGGTCGCGTTCGCGAGCGTCGCTGTCATCTTCGGCGGAAAGCTCGTTTTCGGCTGGGCTGGCTTGCTTCTCGGGTTCTTTATTCCCTACGCATACGCTTCCCATATGCGCACCAAACGCTTCGCCAAGTTCGAAGAGAAATTTCCCGAGGCGATCGACACCCTCGCGCGCGCAGTCCGCGCCGGCCACGCCTTCACAACCGCTCTCGAAATGATCGCCAGTGAAATCGCCGAGCCCGTTGCCAGCGAATTCCGTCAGCTTTACGAAGAGCAAAAATTCGGCCTTCCCGTCCGCGATGCCCTCATTAACCTCGCCGACCGCATTCCCTTGGTGGACGTCAAATTCTTTGTCACCGCCGTCATGCTCCAGCGCGAAACCGGCGGCAACCTTGCGGAGATTCTCGACAATCTTTCCTACGTCATCCGCGAACGTTTCAAGATCCTTCGCCAGGTCCGCGTTCATACTGCCCAGGGCAGGCTCACCATGGTGCTGCTCATGGCGCTGCCTCCGACCATCGTGGTGATCATGCTGACGGTCAACCCCGGATTTATTCAGCCGCTGTTTACCGATCCCATCGGCCACGCTTTGATCGTCGGTGGCATCACGCTGCAAACCATGGGCTATTTCGTCATCCGGAGGATCATTAGGATTCAAGTTTGATTTAAGCTCAGCTGTCAGTTCTCGGTTTTACTGGCAACTGACAACTGGCAAGTGACAACTGTTTCTATGGAAATCTTTCTCCCCATCCTGATCTTCGTGACCATCGTGGTGGTGGTCTTCGCCTTCGGAGCCGCCACGGTCGCGCCCTCTTCCGTGCTCGGCTCGCGCCTCCGCGAAATCGGCTGGCAGCGCCCCAAAGCCCAGCAGAAGCCGCCCATGCGCGACCGTATCCAGCAAGCGCTCGATCCCCTCAGCCGCGCCCTGCCCATCTCGCCACACGACGTTTCCCGGACTCGCGCGCTCTTGATCCAGGCCGGATACCGCGACCCGCAGCACGTCTCCATCTACCGCGGTTTGCGGGTTCTTTTCGCTGCCATTGGATTCTTCTCGGTCTTCCTGATTTACGGATTCCATTCCCCGCTGCTCATGCTCGGACTCTTCGCCTTCGGTTTTTTTATTCCCCGTTTCCTGTTGAAGCGAAAAATAAATGAACGACAGCGCAGCATTCGCCTCGGCCTTCCCGATGCGCTTGATTTGACGGTCATCTGCGTGGAAGTCGGTCTTCCTCTCGACCAGGCGTTGAACCGCGTGGGTGAAGACCTGCGCCACGCCCACCCCGAACTCAGCACCGAGTTCCATCTCTTCACCCTGGAAACACAGGCGGGAAAACCGCGCGCCGAAGCCCTCCGCAATTTGGCCGCGCGCACCGGCGTCGAAGACGTCCGCGCGCTCGTCGGAACCCTCATCCAAACCGACCGCTTTGGAACCAGCGTCGCTCAGGCTTTGCGCATCCATTCCGATTCGCTGCGCACCGAGCGCCGTCAGCGAGCCGAAGAACAGGCCGCCAAGACTACCGTTAAAATGATCATCCCGCTCGTGCTGTTCGTTATGCCTTCGCTGATTTTCGTCACGGTCGGCCCGGCCGTCATTCAGTTGATGCGCCTGCTTCTTCCCATCACCGGTGGCGGCCGTTGACGATCTCTCGCCTGGAGCCGATCCTCTTCAGGCCAAAAGGAGTTCCCATGCCCCAGCCGGGGCCAACCGCATACGCCTTCAACCGCACGCGCTCCACCTATCTCGCCACCGATCTGGTCATTGCGCGCACCCATTGGTCGCGCTTTCGCGGCCTGATGGCAACCAACGCCTCCGCATTCCCACCCGGCCGCGGACTTTGGCTCAATCCCTCCCACGGCATCCACACCTTTGCCATGCGCTTCCCCATCGACGCCGTCTACCTGGACCGCGACCGGATCGTCGTCCACATTGAGGAGGATCTGAAACCCTGGCGCGTAGCCGCGGTACGGGCCCACGCCACCTCTGTGATCGAACTCCCCACGGGGACCATTCGCAGTTCCTCAACCGCCATCGGTGACCGGATCGATATCCTGCTGGAGCATCCCATCCACAGCGAAGCCGCATAGAGCCGGTGCAGCAACAACCATGGAAAGTCCAGCCCCGCGAGGCGAAAAATTGTCCAAGATATTTATTTATCAATAACATACAAATGGAAATACGCTGAACACTCGCCATTAACGCCTAAGCGATTGATTACAGATGACTTAACATAAGTCCTTATTCCTCAAAGTCAAGCGCCGGAGCGCCCCATAACTCCTTCTTCAAAGATCGATTTAGAGGGGGGAGACTGCCAAGATGGTAACCGTTTCGTGATCGTGAACCGCGTTTAGACTCGCCGATTGTCGGTCACCGGCTCGGGATGGATGAGCACTCGGAACAACTCCGGCGCATCTTGTTTGAATCGGATTTCGAGGGCAGTCTGCACGTCGTGCACCCGTGAAAGCGGCATATCGTCCGGCAGCGTGCAGTGGCAGGAAACATATAAGCGGTCGCGAATTTTCTTGAACTGAAACTCATGTACGTCCATCACTTCCGGAAATTCCTTCACCACATCCCTTAACCGGCTTTCCAGTCCCGGTTCGCGCACGATTTGCTCGCCGGTTTCAATCGTCGCCGGTTCGCTCTCTATGTGCGTCAGAATCGTCGTAATTTCCGGAATCTCCGCGCGCATCTCCGCTTCCAGCCGCGTCACCTCGTCATGCGCCTGCTTCATGCTGAGCTGCTCGTCCAGCTCCAGATGCTGCTCCACGTGCAGTTCTCCAGCCAGGTCCTGCACGCTGATGTCGTGCACGCTGAAATTGTGGTGCCCTGCTACCGCGCGAATCCGGTCGAAAATGTTCTCCGTATGCCGCGCCCGCGGCACCGAATGCACCATCACATCCGCATCCGGCAGAATCTCCCGCACGCGCGCCGTCACCACATCGGAAACCTGCTCCGACCGTTGAAAGGTAAGATTTCTCGACAGTCCGACCGAAACATCCGCGAAATACCGGCTGCCCGATTTTCGAATCCGCACCCGCTCCACTTCCAGAACTCCATCCACCTTCCCAATCCCGTCGAGGATGCGGTTGCGGGCGCCCGAGGGCGCCGCGTCCAGCAGCGCATCCATGGTCCGCCGCGCCAGCCGCCAGCTCACCGTCACCACCACGCAAGCCACGAACAAGGCCGCAATCGGATCGGCCTGCCTCAGCCACGCCACATGAAAATGGCGGCCCACAAAGACCAGCCCCAGGCCCAGAATCACAGCGGCACTCGACCACACGTCGGTGGAAAAGTGCAGCGCATCGGCTTCAAGCGCCTGACTGTCATACTTCTTCGCCATGCTGCCCAGTGCCCGCGACCGCCAAACATCGACCGCCATCGAAAGAAACATCACCCCGAAAGCGTAGAGACTTGGCTCGATCTCGACCGTGTGGAAGAACAACCGCTGAAACGCTTCATGGACGATCCAGACGCAGGTGAGCAACAGCAACCCGGTCTCATAAACGCGGAAAAGCTCTCCACCTTGCCGTGGCCGTACTGGTGATCGGCGTCGGCAGGTTTATCCGATACGCGCACCGACAAAAACGTCACCAGAGCCGCGATCAGGTCCAGCGCCGAGTGCGCGGCCTCCGACAGGATTCCCAGCGAGCGTGTCGCCAGTCCCACCGCGATCTTCAGCACGGTGATCAGCAGCGCCGCCAGCACAGAGTTTCCGGCAACCGTCCGCTTCTCCTGCCGCATCGACTCCGAACTGAATGCGCTTTGCGTCTCTTGCATACCCGCTCATTATCGCTTCCGATTCGGCTTTCGCCAAACCGGTACCCCCTGCACTACAACCCGCCCGCCATGCTACGATTATCTGCTTATCGCAACTATTCTTGGAGGATCCAGTCACATGCGTCTTCAGCTGTTAGTATGCCTTTTCTTTGCCGCAATTTTTGTCTGCGCGCAAACCCCGCAACCGCAGCCTCCGGCTTCGGCCGCCCCGAGCGCCACGCCCCAGGCGGCTGCCCCAGCCACCCCTGCCGCGCCCGAACCACCCAAGGTGAACCCCGACGATCCCGTCATCACCATCAAGGGTTTCTGCGCCGATTCCAGCCTACAGGGCGATGCCTGTAAGACTGTGATCACTAAAGCCGAGTTCGAAAAAATCACCGACAACATTCAGCCTGGAATGGCCGCCGCCATGCGCCGCCAATTCGCCACCCGCTACTCACAGGTGCTGACCATGTCTTCCGCGGCCGAGAAACGCGGCCTCGAAAAGACTCCTCATTTTGATGAGGCCCTGCGGCTGGCTCGGATGCAGATTCTCTCTCAGGAGTTAACCAAAGCTCTCCAAGCCGATTCCAACAACATCAGCGACGAGGAGATCAACAACTACTACAAGCAAAATGCTGCCAACTACGAGGAAGCTACCTTCATAAAGATTTTCGTCCCTCACACCAAGCGTGTTCAGCCTCCTGCCGCGCCCGCCAAGGGCGCTTCGGCCGATGCCGCAGCCAAACCCAAGACCAAGGAACTCAGCCCGGAAGAACAGCAAAAGCAGGGCGAGGAAGCAATGAAGAAGGAAGCGGTCGCTCTCCACGCGCGTCTGGAAAAGGGCGAAGACCCGGATAAGCTGGAAAAAGCCGCCTTCACCGCTGCCGGACTTCCTGGCAATCCTCCGCCAACCAAAATGGAGCACGTCCGCAAAAACGGCCTCCCGGCATCGCAACAGTCGGTAATGTCCCTCAAGCCCGATGAGATTTCCGAGGTCATCTCGGACCCCAGCGGCAACTACATTTACAAAATGGTCGGCAAAACCACCCTGTCGGTCGATAGCGTGAAGACGGAGATTAAGAATCAGCTCTCCTCTCAGCACTATCGCGAAGCGATGCAGCACTTCCAGGGAAATACCGACTTCAACGACGCCTATTTCGGTCCCGCCCGCGGTCCCGCCGGCATGCAACTGCCGCCGCGCGGCAGACCGGCCGCAAAGGATGACGACCGCGACTAAATGGATACGTCGAAGCCAACCATCCTGGTCACCGGCGTTTCCGGCAATCTTGGCTGTCGGCTCCTCGAGCATCTCTCGGGATACGCGGTGGTGGGCGTGGATCTCACGCCCCCTGCCGCTCCCGTGGATCGCTTCCTGTCCCTCGACCTCGGCCGCGAGGAATCGACCCGCCACCTGCACTTGCTTCTGCGCGAGGTTCAGCCCGTCGCCGTCGTTCATCTCGCGTTTGTCATCGATCCCCAACGAACCGGCGTCATCGACCTCGACCGCATGTGGCAGATTAACGTCGCCGGCACAGCTCGCGTCATGGAAGCCATCACGGAGGCCAACCGCGCCGCCGGACAAGCCCAGGAAAATATGGTTCGTCATTTCATTTTTCCCAGCAGCGTTTCCGCCTATGGCTCCGATCTTCCCCAGGCGGTCAACGAAGATGCTCCCCTGCACGCTCACACACTGCCCTACGCCATCCACAAGAAGGAAAGCGATCTTGTCGTCCAGCAGCGCGCTCCTTCCCTCCGTGGCTGCGGTGTGTTTATTCTGCGACCCCACATTTTTGCGGGATCGACGGTCGAAAACTATCTGATGGGAGCGTTTCGCGGAACACCGAATGGCAAGGGAGAGCGGGCCACTCGCATGCGCCAGGCCGGCAAGCGTCTTCCCTGCATGTTGCCTTATGGCCGCCAATATCTCGACAACCAGATCCAGTTTGTGCACGTCGATGACATGGCCCAGCTGATTGTGTGGCTCTTAAAGCGCGAACCGGAACCGCAGCGGCTCACCATCCTCAATGTCGCCGGCCGCGGCGACCCGATGACTTTCGCCCAGTGCATCGAGACCGCACATGCGAAGTTGTTGCGCGTCCCCGGCAGGTGGACCATGCGCCAAATTCTGCAATTTCTTTGGAACCGCAACATCTCCGCGATCCCGCCCGACGCCGTCCCCTATATGACCGGCCAGTACATCATGAATACCGACCGCCTGAAAGCCTTCCTGGGTGGCGACTATCAGCGTGTCATCTCAAAAACAAATCTCGAAGCCTATGCGGATTCCTTCCAGAATAATCCCGCGTCGTCGTGACTCGATGGCTGCATGATTCAATGGGCGTGAGGAAGTAGGGATCCTTCGACTGGCGAGACGCGCGCTTCGCGCTTTCCTCCCTATGCTCAGGAAGACATCGGATTCAACATCACTAAGCCGTCAGTCGGCCTTTCGTCCCCAATAAACCCCCGCCACGCCCATCGTGTAAGGAGTCCACGAAGCCTCGCTGAACCCAGCCTGTCTCATACGCCCCATCATCTCTTCCGGAGCCGGGAAACGCTCCACCGACGCCGGCAAATACGCATACGGACCGCGCACTCCCGAAATTAGCGTCCCAATCGCGGGCAGCACTTTCTTGAAATACACGCGATAGACTTCGCCGATCAGCCCGCGCGGCTCGCCAAAATCCAAAATGCCGCATTCCCCGCCCGGCCGCAGCACGCGCGCAATTTCGCGCAGCCCGGCATCGTAGTCCGCCAGATTGCGAAATCCAAATGCCGAAGTCACCAGATCGAACTGCCCACCGGGAAATGGCAATCGCAGCGCATCCGCCTCAACCCACCGTAGAGACGGGGCTTGCCCCGTCTCAGCTTGCCCCGTCTCTTTTGCCGCACACGCTGCACGTCCCTTTGCCGACGCCCGCTGCAGCATGGCGTGCGAGAAATCCGCCCCCAAGATCTTCGCTCCACCCGCTCCCGCGCGCCGGCGCAGCGCAAAGGCCATATCGCCGGTCCCGCAGCACAGATCGAGCGCGCACGCGCCCGGCCGCTTCAAAATCGCGTCAAACCGCCGCGCCGTCCGCCACCACCACAGCCGATCGATATTGAATGAAAGAACGTGATTGAGCAGATCGTAGCGCGGCGCAATTGAGGTGAACATCTCCTGCACGGCCTTCGCCGCCGATTCGCGATCCGACGCCCCCACCGGCGCCGCACCCACAGTCTTTTCTTTTTGGCTTGAATTCATGAAATGGAGTCTTGACCCGTTCTCGCGGATTTCCATGGAAGCTTAAGAAGAAAGCCACGAAAAGCGAAAGCCGAGTAGCGGCCAGCGCTCCTACTTCCGCGCCAGCTTGCGGATCTCTTCGACCGCGCCGCGCACCGCGGTCTCGCCCACCTCGCCGGTAATTTCGACCTTCCCAATCTCGCGCGGCAGAATGAAGTGCACCACGCCCTGCCGCGTCTTCTTATCCACTTTCAAACGCTTCAAAATGTTCGCCGTTTTCACATCCATGCGCGGCAGCTCACCCAAAACCAGTACGGCATTCATGATGCGTCCGGCTGTCACGCTATCGAGTTTGCCCGTCGACAGCGCTATGTGAGTGGCCGCGAGCAATCCCCATCCAACTGCCTCGCCGTGCAGCAAGAGCTTGTAACCTGTCTCCGCTTCGAGCGCGTGCCCAATCGTGTGCCCCAGGTTGAGCACCTGCCGCATCCCGCCCTCGCGCTCATCCGCGCTCACCACGGAGGCTTTCAGCCTCGCCGAATCGGCAATCACTTTTTCAATCACCTCCGGCTCGCGCGCCAAAAGCTCCTTGTGCTTCTTCTTCAAACAGCCGGAACAATCCGGCATCGCCAATGATCCCGCATTTCAATCCCTCATACAGCCCCGCTCGATATTCGCGCGCCGGGAGCGTCTTCAGCACATCCGGATCGGCCAGCACCGCCCGCGGCTGATGAAACGTCCCCAGCAGATTCTTGCCGGATAACAGATTCACGCCCGTCTTGCCTCCAATCGCCGCATCCACCTGCGCCAGCACGGTCGTAGGGATCTGAACTACATCCACTCCCCGCATATAAATCGAGGCCAGAGGAATCCGGTGACGTCACCGACGACTCCGCCGCCCAACGCGATCAGCGTCGAGCCCGATCCGCTCCCAGAGCCACCAGTTTCTCCGCCAATTTCTCGAGCGTAACCAGCCGTTTAGAGCGCTCACCGTCCGGCATTTCAAGCAGCGTCGTTTCAATTCCCGCGGCCTTCAGCGATTGCACAAGCGCCTTGGCCCACCGCCTGCGCACCGGAGGCACCGTAACCACAAACGCACGCTTGCTTGCCAAAAGACTTGCAAGCGTTTCCCTGCGCGCGCTAGCAGACCACTGCCAATCAGCACCTCATAGGAGCGCGAAGCGTCGTACCGGAATGCGAATCATGACTAATTGTCGATCATAGCTGAACCGGACCTTGGAGACGAAAATCAAATCGGTTCAAACCCCATGTTCTCTCGTTCCCCCGTGGTTAATGGCTTTGCCGGCAACAATCAAACCCCTCGGGGTCCCTGCGCCTCGGGGGCCACGCCAACGACGCGGCAATCGACCCCGCCAGCACCGCCAGCACGATCCCCAACGCCCATTCCGTCGGCACATTCACGTAATGCGATCCAATCATCTTCACCCCAACCAGCATCAGCACCACCGACAAGCCCATAATGCAGGTAATGGAAACGATCCATCATCCCGCCAGCGCGAAGTACATCGAGCGCAGTCCCAGGATGGCAAACACATTCGACGTATAGACAATGAACGCGTTCAACGTAATCGCCAGCACCGCCGGAACAGAATCCACCGCAACCAGGATGTCGCGAAGTCTCCACCACCAGCAGCACCACAAACAGCGGGGTCGCGTACAGCGCGTCTTTACTCGTAAATCGGCTGGTAAATCTGCTGTAGAACCGCCGCTCAACCCGCGGATAAAGAATCGCCCGCCCTCATAACGGTCGGTAACCGGCAGAATCCGCCGGACCAAACGCAGCACCGGATTCTTCTCGGGATTAATCTGCTGATCTCCTTGCCGCAGCAACTTCAGCCCCGAATAAATCAGCAGCGCTCCAAACGCATAGACGATCCAGTCAAAGCGCCGGATCAAGCTAACTCCCGCCGCAATGAAAACTCCGCGCATCACCAGCGCCCCAAGGATTCCCCAGAACAGCACCTTGTGCTGATGCTCGCCCGGCACTTTGAAATATCGGAAAATGACCAGAAAGATGAAGAGATTGTCGACGCTGAGCGTGATCTCAATGACGTAGCCGGTGACAAACTGCAGCGCCTCGGCGCGCCCATGCCAGAAGAACACCGAGGCCGCGAATGCCGCAGCCAAGCGCAATCCACGCCGCCGACCACGCCAGCGCCTCCCGGCAGCCGTGGACATGCGCGCGCCGATTCAGCACGCCAAGATCCAGCGCCAGCATCGCAACGACGAACAGATTGAAGAGAATCCAAAACAAGAGCACAAGGAATCTTACGATACAGGTCGCAGGTGTCAGCTGTCAGGTCTCAGGAAAAGCCCTTAGTCTTGTTGTCTTCGGCCGCACTCCCGTCACTCGTCGACTCTCCGCCTCATCCGTGGTTTTCCTGAGACCTGAGACCTGAGACCTGCTCTACTCCACCCTTCCCCGCTTCCCCGTCGCCCACTCGTCCCACATGCCCATCTGCTTCATTTCTTCATCCAGATGAGTCTCGCGCAGGGTTTGCTCGATCTGCGGGCGCGTTAGCCGAGGACCGACGCGCCCTCCGCATCCGCCAGCGCAAAAGTCAGCACCGTTGCCTCCGCCACATGCTTCTTGAGCTGCGCGAAATCCACTTTGTCGAATGTATCGGTCGTGGCATGGTAATTCTCCATGATAATTCGCTTCATCCTGCTCCGCCACAAACGTCGGCACGCCTTCCAGCATGAAATCGTAATGATCGGTACCCGACTCCGCCGTCTCCAGCAACTTGTTCGCGCCAAACTGTTCCAGCGGCGCAACCATCTTAGTGGCCGCGTAGGACCACGTCTTTCCGTCCGCCGGATGAAAAACCCGTTGTCTTCCCTGTACCGCCGTCGAACACCACCACTCCCGCCGCCTTATCCAGTTCGTTGCGATGCGCCACCGCATACTCGCGCGAGCCAATCATTCCCTCTTCTTCGCCCGAGAACAGGATGAACCGGATCGAGCGCCGAGGCTTCAGTCCCGACGCTTTGATGGCCCGCAACGCATCGATCACCAGCGCCGCATTGCAGCCGTTATCGAGCGCGCCCGTCCCCAGTTCCCACGAATCCAGATGCACTCCCAGCACGACAAACTCATCCGGCTTTTCGCGCCCGCGAATCTCGGCGACCACATTCCACGTCTTGATCGGGCCGCCAATTTTGTTCGGGATCGCCAGATCGGCCCACACAGCGGTTCCGGCTTTTAGCAGCCGCACCATCCGCTCGCCATCTTCGCGCGCCACAATCAACTGCGGAATCGGGTCGATCTCGCCTGCCACCGAATTCGAATGCCGGTATAGAATTCCATGTTCCCGGGTCGCGATGAATGCGATCGCCTTCGCCTTGCCCTTCATCGCCAGGTCAATCACGCCCGGGACCCGCGCATATTCCCCCATAAGATCGCCCCAGCTCGCCAAAACCTTGCTATCGACCAACACAATTTTCCCTGCAATATCTCCGGCCTGGGCGAACTCCGGAGCGGTGCCCATCCCCACAAACACCACGGACACATGTTTCACCGCCGCCAACGCGGGCGCCCACGCCACGGAAACCGCCTTCACGCGGAAGTGTGAGCACCGGATCGAGCGACGCAGTCATCTCCGTCGCGCCCTCGGCCCAGGAGTTCTGAATGGTGAATTCCTCTGTGTGAACGCTGTCCGCGCCCGCTTCTTTCAGCGCGGCCACGCCCCAATTCACCGCCTGCTGAAATGCCAGAGTCCCCGGCACGCGGCCGCCCACTTCATCGGTCAGCCGCCGAAGGTTGGTTTCGATGCCGAAGGCTTCAACGCCTCCTCAATCAGCCGATCGGCATCATTCTGGCGATCTGCGTCCTTATCGGCAGCAATACAT
>CAWDPB010000179.1:0-30211 GCA_963804075.1 uncultured Acidobacteriaceae bacterium
AAGCCATGATCGCCGCCCATGACTTCCTCGAGTACGCCAATGTCTTCGGAAACTACTACGGTACCTCGCGCCGCTTTCTGCGCGAGAGTGAACTCCACGGTCGCGACCTTCTGCTCGACATCGATGTCCAGGGGGCGGCTCAGGTTAAGGAGAAGGTTCCCGATGCGGTCAGCATATTCATTCTCCCCCCGGACCGCGACAAGCTGGAATGGCGCCTGCGAAACCGGGGACTCGATCCCGAGGCCGTAATTCGCCGCCGGTTGGACACGGCCCGCCGAGAGATTGAGAATTACACGAAATACGACTATATATTAGTAAACAACCTGCTCGAACAGTCCGCCGACGAACTAAAGGCCATAGTCCTGGCCGAGCGGATCTGGCGAAGCGGGACGAAGCCCACGGCCGAACAGACTCAGCTCCTGGAGACGGCGAAAGCTTGCCGTCTGGAACAGGCGCGCGAGCGAGTGCAGCCGATTCTGGCTTCTTTCGGCAACGTGCCGGTGCGTAACTGACTGTCCCCCAGGGTTGAAGGTGGTTAAGGTCCAGGAGAGTGTATGAAGTTGATTGAAGGATTTGACAGCAACTACCGGTACATTCTTGTAGCGGCGCGGCGGGCCCGGCAGCTACAAGGCGGCGCTGTACCAGCCATTGACACGATTTCGCGCAAACCTTGCCGCATCGCGCAGGATGAAATCAAGGCTGGCAAAGTGAAATGGGTGGTGCCCGAACTGCCGAAGTTGGCATCGGAAGGTGCAAGCGAAAGTGCTGCCGGCTTTGCGGATGCGTAAAGCCCGTGAACCGCGTGTGTGACACAAGCGCGGAGAGTGGCATCCCGGGCTCTTCCAGGTCATCGATTATGTAAGCGGCGTTTGGCCTGAATACCGCCGCTTCTTGTTATGAAAATCGCGCTCGGCGTCTCGGGTGGGATCGCGGCCTATAAGTCGGCGGAGATCGTCCGCTTGCTCCAGGACCGCGGCATTCGCGTGCAGGTCGTCATGACGCGCGCGGCGGAGGAGTTCGTCCGTCCTCTGACTTTTGCGGCGCTTTCCGGCGAAAAAGTTATCACCGATCTGTTCGGTGGCGACGACTCGCAAGCCAACGTCGAATCCGCCATCGAACACATTGCGATTGCGCAGACCATCGACGCTCTCGTGGTCGCGCCCGCCACCGCCGATGTTCTTGCCAAATTCGCGCAAGGCATCGCCAACGATTTCTCTCCACTCTCTATCTCGCCACGACTGCACCCGTGGTCGTCGCTCCTGCAATGAACGTCAATATGTGGAACCACGCGGCGACGCAGGCCAACATGGAAATATTGCGGAAACGCGGCGTTCGCATCGTGGAGCCGGGCAGCGGATACTTGGCCTGCGGCATGACCGGTGCGGGACGACTGGCTGAGAACGAGACAATTGTGGCTGCCGTGCTCGAAGCGGCTGGTGCCTCGCAGGATCTGACTGGTGAAACTGTGCTCATCACCGCCGGACCGACCCGCGAGAAAATTGATCCCGTCCGCTATCTGACCAACCGTTCCAGTGGACGCATGGGCTATGCCCTTGCCGAAGCGGCGCTGCGGCGTGGTGCGCGCGTGCTGCTGGTAAGCGGCCCGGTTGCAATCACGCCTCCCGGTGCCGCCGAGTTAACGCAGGTCGAAACCGCGGACGAAATGCGCGCGTCTGTTTTGAAGCTTCTGCCGGAGTGTACCATCGTCATAAAAACGGCGGCCGTGGCCGATTTTCGCCCTAAGACTGCGTCTGACCAGAAGATCAAGCGCAAGGGACCGATGACGCTGGAACTCGAACCGACGGCGGACATCCTCGCCGACATCGCAAAACAGAAAAAATCGCAGGGCGATCATCCGCAAATCGTTGTTGGTTTTGCCGCCGAAACCGAGAACGTTCTTGAGAATGCGCGCAAGAAGTTGTCGGCGAAATCACTCGATGCCATTGTTGTGAATGATGTTTCGCGCGAGGGCGTTGGCTTCGATTCCGATCGCAACGCGGTCACGATTATTTCTCATGAGGAAGTCGTCGAGGTCCCCGAAACCTCGAAGTGGGAGGTTGCGCAGCGTGTACTCGACCAGGTGGTAAAGCTGCGCAAGCGCAGCCACGTGGCGAGCCGGTAGTCTCCCGACATCTGCTTTCCGGTTGCGGCTTTCGACATGGGATCTCTCCTTGCCTCGGTTCGTCAGCGCCCAGAGCCGAAAGCCCAAAGCCGAGAGCCGAGCAGTTTGTTATCCTTATCCGCAATGCCTCGCACATTAGACCCTGAGCTTCGCCGCGCCCTGGTCGCGCGCATCCGCTACTACAACGAAATGGGGATCTACGATTTCTACCGGCAGCCAGTGTGCCTGCTGGTCGGCAATGCGGCGGCCGAATATGAGTCGCCGCTTCCGCGGCCAGAATCGAGAGAACAGATGAGTCCACGCAAAGCCGCGGCAGTGGCCGTGCCTGTCAAAGGCAACGCATTTGAGGTATTCGCCACGAAACCCGAGCAGGGTGTGAGCGATCCAGTCAAGGCGCTGAAGATCATCCGCGAAGACCTCGGCGACTGTACTCGCTGTCCTCTTCACAAGCAGGGACGCAAGCAGATTGTGTTTGGTGTCGGCGATCCGACCACGGAGCTGATGTTCGTCGGCGAAGGCCCGGGAGCCGATGAAGATGAGCAAGGTGAGCCTTTCGTAGGCCGTGCCGGTCAGCTCCTCAACAACATGATCAAGGCGATGGGCATCACCCGTGAACAGGTCTACATCGCGAACATTGTGAAGTGCCGCCCACCGGGAAATCGCACGCCCGAGCGCGAGGAGTGCGAAACCTGCTCTCCGTTCCTGATGCGGCAGATTGCAGTAATCAAGCCGAAAATAATCGTGGCCCTGGGCGCGACGGCCGCGAAAACACTCCTTGCCATGAGTTCTTCGATGGCCCAACTGCGCGGCCGCTTCTACGATTTCAAACCCGCGGGTTTTCGCCCCGATGCTCGCAGCAACAATCCTGACTGGAATGGTTGCAAGCTGGCGGTCACGTACCATCCAGCATTTCTGTTGCGCGACCCGCGCCAGAAAGGCGAAGCATGGAAGGATCTGCAGATGGTGATGACGGAACTGGGGCTGAAGGCGCCGGCGCGAAGCGAAGGGCAAGTCAGCTAGCGCCAGCAACTACGGCGTCGCTGGCGGCCCTGCGGGGCCGAATCTTCTTTTCCACCCCGCTGCCCTCAGCGATTCTCAGTTCGTAATTTTTCTGCAGATTGAGCCAAAACTGCGCGGGCAGGCCAAAGTACTTGCCCAAGCGAATCGCCGCGCTGATGGCTCGGCGTCTCCGCGGACGACTTCATTTGACATTTATATACTATAATGTCATTTCATAAACAACGTGACACATGACCACTGAAACCCGCACTCGCGTTAACCAAAACGGCCGAGTCGTCATCCCCGCCTCGTACCGGAAAGCCCTCGGCATCAAGGCCGGAGACGAGGTGATCCTGCGCATGGAAGACGACGAGCTGCGGATCACCACCATGAAACGCAGAATCGAGCGCGCGCAGCGGCTTGTCCGAAAGTATGTGAAGCCCGGTGTCTCGCTGGTGGACGAACTGATTGCGGAGCGCCGCGAGGCCGCCAAATGTGAGTAGGGTTGTGCTGGATGCGTCGGCGCTCATGGCCGTGATCAATCGCGAGGCTGGAGCAGACAAGCTGACGCCGCAGATCCTGAGCAACGCCGCAGCTAGTACGGTCAATCTGGCTGAAGTGCACGGGAATCTCCTGCAACGCGGCTTTACCCCTGAGGATGCCTGGACCGCCGCCAATGCAACAATTCAGGAGGTGGTCGCCTTCACTGCCGGGCAGGCCAGGACCGCAGGAGACCTCGTTCCCCAGACCCGCGCTCTAGGTTTGTCGCTCGGAGACCGCGCGAGCCTAGCTCTCGGAATCTCCCTACACGCGACGGTTTACACGGCGGACCGGTCATGGAAGAACCTAAACATCGGCGTGCGCATCCTCGTCATTCGATGAAAAACTTGTTTTAAAAAAGGCCAAGAGCCGAGAGCCGGAGACTGTCCGTATGCTGCGGTCCACTAGAGCTGGGAACTGAGAACCGGAAACTGAGAACTAGATCCCGAAACCTAGTACCCTATCCTTATGTCCTTTCACTCCGGATTCGTCTGCATCCTTGGCCGTCCCAATGCTGGCAAGAGCACGCTGCTCAATGCGCTCGTCGGCGAGAAGCTGGCGATCATTTCTCCCAAGCCGCAGACTACGCGCAATCGCATTCTTGGAATCATCAACATCCCAAAACAGAAGGGGCGCGAGAGCGGACAGATCGTGCTGATTGATACTCCCGGCGTGCATAAGTCCGGCTCGTCGCTTGGACGCAAGATGATGGCCGAGGTGCGCGAGGCGCTCGAAGGCTGCGCGCTGATTCTGCTGATCGTCGACGCCAAAAGGAAGTGGGATGAAACCGATTCGTATTCTCTCGATATGGTCAAGAAATCGGGCACGCCGGCATTTTTGCTGCTGAACAAAATCGATCTGATCTCGGATAAACGCGCCTTGCTGCCGCTGATTACGCACTTTCAGTCGCTGCATAGTTTTCAGGAGGTCGTTCCAATCTCGGCGCTTAGGAAGAAAGGGCTCGACGAGCTGCTGGCCTGCGTGGTGAAGGCTCTGCCGAACGGCCCGCGTTATTTTCCCGAAGATCAGATCACCGATCAGCCGGTTCGTTTCATGGCGGCTGAGCTGATCCGCGAGCATGTCCTGATGCAAACACAGGAAGAAGTGCCGCATGCGGTCTCGGTGATGATCGAGCAGTTTGAAGAAAGGCCGCGCCTGACGAGAATTGCGGCCGTGATCTTCTGCGAGCGCGACGGGCACAAAGCGATTCTGCTCGGTAAAGGCGGCCAGATGCTGAAGAAGATCGGCACGGCCGCGCGGCTGGACATCGAGAAGATGGTGGGCACAAGAGTGTTTCTGGAGCTATTCGTGAAAGTCCAGCCGGGATGGCGCGATTCCAGACAATTTGTTGAGGAACTGGACTGGAGGCGGCAGTTGCAGCCGGTTGGCGCTCGAAATTAAAGTTGCATCGGACCGGGGAAATCCCTACAATCTCTCAGCGTCTTACCGCATCTTAACTAGGGTGATGGGGAACAGCGAACCAGCGAAAATTCGACCGAACTGAACCGCTCTATGACTGATTCTTCCTCGTCGTCCGAAAACCAGCAACCCGCGCCTTCTTTGGGCGACTCGAAACTCGAGCTGAAGTTAAGTGTCTCGCTCAGCGCCGACCAAAAAGCGGTTGATCAGGTGGTGCGCAGCGTGATGGACGTGGTGCGCGACACGAAGTGTTCTCCCGGCCGCGAGGACGATGTCGAGCTAGCGCTGGCCGAAGCGCTTGCCAATGCCGTGGTTCATGGCGCCAAGAACGATCCTTCAAAAACGGTGGAATGCGATGTGGCGTGCAACGAGCAGGGGAGCATGCTGATCGTGGTACGCGATCCCGGCCCCGGTTTCGATCCCGGCAAAGTTGCCAACCCATGCGCAGGGGATAACATTTTCTCCGATCACGGACGCGGCATTTTCCTGATCAATCAATTGATGGACGAAGTCCAGTTTCATAAGAATGGAACTGAGATTCGGATGATTAAGAAGTAGGAGCGTCGGTCGCCGTTCGTCCTTCGATGGAAGGTCGTTGGTCGTTTATCGTAAGTCATCCGGTAATTTTCGTGAAGTGCTGCGATTGCCGCCCCGCCCTGAGGTCAATCGTCGAAATATCCAGTGAACACCGAACGACCGCCGACTAACGACGGCTTCACTCTTTCGCCGCAATTCCCAGGCTCTTCATCTTCCGATACAGATGGCTGCGCTCCAGGCCGAGCGCTTCGGCGGTGCGGCTGACGTTGCCGTGGTTCTCGTCGAGCTTCTTGAGAATAAAGTCCCGTTCATAGGCGGCGCGAGCCTGGTGAAGCGTGGAGCCTTCGCCCGCGGCGACGCGGCGGCTGCCGTCGCGATGCAGAAGCGGCGGAAGATGCTTGCGTTCAAAGCGCGTGGTTGTGGGATTCATGATAACGATGCGCTCGATCACATTGCGCAATTCGCGGACGTTGCCCGGCCATGAGTAGCGCATGAGCGATTCAACCGCGTCGTCGGTAATTTCGCGCGTGCGGCGGCCGTAGGCGGAAGCAAATTCCTTGAGAAAATGCCGGGCCAGCAGCGGAATGTCTTCCTTGCGTTCGCGCAGCGGCGGGACCACGAATGGAATCACATTCAAACGATAGAAAAGATCTTCGCGGAAATTTCCTTTGGCGATCTCTTCTTCCAGGTCTTTGTTGGTGGATGCGATCACGCGAACATCCACCGTAACCGGATCGTCGCTGCCCACGGGTACAAAGCGCTGCTGTTCGAGCGTGCGCAAAACCTTGGCCTGAGTCTTCAGGCTCATATCGCCGACTTCATCGAGGAACAGGGTTCCATGATCGGCCTTTTGGAACTTGCCTTCCTTGTCGGCCGTCGCTCCGGGGAACGACGATTTGCGATGTCCAAACAATTCGCTGTCGATCAAGTCCTCGGGCAGCGCGGCGCAATTGATCTCAACGAACATCTGATCCTTGCGCAGGCTCTGCGTGTGGATGGCGTTTGCCACCAGCTCTTTTCCCGTGCCGGATTCGCCGTAGATGAGAACGCGGCCGTTGGTTGGCGCCATCACAGCGATCTGCTGACGCAAAGCCTTCATGGGAACGCTATCGCCTGCGATCACGCTTTTCGATTGCAGTTGCTTGCGCAGGTCGCGATTGTCGTTGCGCAGGCGGCGGGCTTCGATGGCGTTCTTTACGAGAATGAGCGTCTTGGCGAGCGAGAGCGGCTTTTCGGCGAAATCGTAGGCGCCGAGCTTGGTGGCGCGCACGGCGGTTTCAATAGTGCCATGGCCGGAAATCATGATGACTTCAGGCGGGTCTTCGAGCGCGCGGATTTTCTCCAGCACTTCCAGGCCGTCGATCCCAGTCAGCCAAATATCGAGCAGCACCACGTCGATATTGGATTTGCGCAGCTGAATCAAGCAGTCTTCGCCGCTCGGGCTGACGGTTGCCGTGTAGCCTTCGTCCTCGAGAATGCCCTGGAGTGATTCGCGTATGGAGGCTTCGTCGTCGACGATCAGGATGTTGGCCATTGTCTATGAATATATGTCTATTTGCTATGTTAGCTTGCCGCCGGAGCGCTAAGCGTTTCGACCGCGACCGGCAGCTCAATGACAAAGCGGCTACCGACCGGCTTGTTTTCCTCGACCCGGATGGAGCCGTTATGGTCCTCCACAATTCTGCTTACGATCGCCAAGCCTAGGCCAGTGCCGCGCTGCTTGGTTGAGAAATAGGGAAGGAACAGCCGCTCTTTCACTTCGCGCGAAACGCCGTGGCCTGTATCGGAGACGGATAGCTCGACGGCGTCGCGGTTGGCAAGCAACGCGGTTGAAATGATGATCTCCTTGTGAACTGCATCCTGCATCGACTCGGCGGCGTTATCCACCAGATTGGCGACGGCTCGTTTGATGGCTTCCGGGTCGGCCATCACTTGCGGCAGCTCGGGAGCAAGATCGGTGCTAACGCGAATTCCATCCAACCTGCCATTAAAAAGGACGAGCGCACTCTCCACCAGCGTATTCAGATTCGCGGGATGGGGATGGGACGCGGGGAAACGCGCGAGCACGGAGAATTCATCGACCAGCGCGCGCACCGTTTCGACCGCATGGTTAATCGTCTCCGCACAGGCGCGAATGATTTCAATCGACGCGGCATCGGGCACGGCGCCGCGCGCCAGATGCCGGTGAATGCGCTCCGCGGAGAGCGCGATGGGCGTGAGCGGATTCTTGATTTCATGTGCCACGCGACGTGCCACTTCTCGCCAGGCGGCCTGTTTTTGCGCGCGCAGTAAGTCGGAGAGATCTTCGAACACGAGCACGTAGCCCGACCGCGTCGCCGGATACTCAATTGCCGCGACCGTCACAGCGGCGTTCACCCTGGCGTGGGGCAAATTCACTTCCATATTCGCGGCGGTGAGGCTCATGCGATCGGCGCGGCGCAAAAGCGGCTCCAGGTCGGCCATCACCTCGGAAGGCAGCAGATCGGACAAGCGGCATCCAACCAGCGCCGACGGCGTGGCAAACTCTGCGCGCTCGGGATGAAACATTCTGGAGAAAGCGGCGTTGGCCAGAGTTACGCGGCGCACGCCATCGATGGAGATCACGCCGGTGGGAATGCTCTCCAAAATCGTTTCGATATAGCGCCGGCGGCCTTCGAGAGCCTCGTTGGCCGCGCTCAGGTCGCGGCTCGAAGCTTCAATCTGGCGGCTGCTGGATTCCAGCTGCTCGGCCATGCTGTTGAACGACTGCACCAGCTCCGCCAACTCGTCGGTGGCGCGAATATCCACGCGATAATCCAGCTGGCCTTTTGAGATGGCCTCCGTGCCGGCCGCGATCGCCGCGACCGGACGGTTGACCAGCTTCGACAAGAACAGCGCCAGCCACGTGGAGGCAAAAAGCACGAGCACAGTAAGAAGAAGGAGGAATCCGAGATAGATGCGGCGAACCAGTTTCCTCTGTCGCGCTAACTCGATGTAGCGCTGCTGGCTCTCCTGTATCTGACGCGCCGTTTCGGCGAACTTCGGCGGCAGCGGCATGGCAACCAGGACCGATCCGTCTCCGGCCGGGGCGGCGCCAACAATGTAGCTGGTCTTGCCCCACTGAAATTGCGGATGATCGCCATGCAGCGCGCGCGCCAGGGGAAAGCGGTCCTTCATCTCCGCCCAGGAAGCGGGCGTGTTCAGGGTCACCCGCGCTTCGCCTCCTGACAGGGCCAGCACGAATCCGCCCTGGAGTGTGGGCAGGTGCTCGCGCAGTTCTTCATCGGCAGCTCTGAAGTTGCCGGAAGTGAAGTTTCGCAGGAACTCCTCGGACTCTGAAATCGAGACGGCCTCGGACGTGGCATTCAAGGCGGCGTAGTCAAAAAGCTCGGCGGATAAGGCGGCCGTATCCGCGCGTACCTCCTCGACCGGCTGCGAGAACCACTTGTCGATCGAACGGTTCATCAGCCCGTAGGAGAACCAGTACATGGCGATGACGGGCAAGAACGACAAAAGCAAATGGACCACAACCAGGCGAGTGCGGAACTTCGATCCAGCCACGCCCTGGCGGCGCTCGGCGTAGAGCTTCAGCAGATTGCGCCCCAACACCAGCGACAGGGCGATAAAGGTGAAGAAGATCATCCCCGTCAGCGTGGCGAAAAAGAAGAGCTGCTGATTGCTGTCGGGGCTGATGAACTTCAGGTTGAACGAGGCCTGCGCGACCAGCAAGGCAAGCAAAAGAAACGAACCGATGGCGAGCGCAATTACAGCTTTCCGGCGGCCGGAGGTCTTCGTTTCAGCGTCGCGAATTGGGCTCGGAGTGGCCAAGACCAGTATGCCGGCAGGTTGGGCCGGCAGTTGGAGTCATTATAGAACCGCCGGGGACGGCGGCATGATTGTTGTGAGCTATCGCCTGAATGCATCAACTGATCGGTCCGGCGGTGTTAACATCCACAACAAAGTTATGAGAGCAAGATGAACGGATCACTTAAACCCTGCTTTCGGAGGGATCGAATGAGGACAATGCGCTTGCTCGTAGTCTTTTTATCCATGATCTGGCTCGGTGCTGCTCAAGAGAGCTACGTCGATGTGTATCTGAGGCCTTTTCCCGGCCCTCAGGTTTACAAAGATCCACACAGTGGAATGTTACTTTATGTGGAAACTGATGGTCGGCATGTGGCGGCAATTTCTAGCGACGGAAAATTGCTATGGAATAGAGATCCGTTCAAGGATGGACATCTGTCGTTTTACCGAACCAAAAAACCACAAATTGTCTACCTTGGGCCGGTCAAGAAATCTGCTCAGATAGACGGAGGAAAGCCGGACGAGTTTGTCGGAATCACATTCAATTCCTCTCAATTTGGGTTGCTACGGATTAGCAGTGGCGAATTTCACGGCCTTGGCCAAGACTGATGCTCCTCAATGAGCTCTAGGCCTGTTTGCGACAGCGCCCAGAAATTTAACGTGAGCGGCTGGGTGATACTCGGCTTTCGATCGCATCGCGTACCGCGTCGTAGGCGGGTTTGGAGTGATAGTTTCGGTCAAACAGCAGCCCCGCCCCTTGCGTGTGCTTCGAGTGCGATCCGATCCATGAATACTTGTCGGTGAATCCCCATGTCTGGATTGCGGTGCAGCCGGGATGGGAAAGGCAGGCCTCGGCGACCTGGCGATAGATATCCGCCTGACGTTGCAGATCGGCGGGACTAGCATTGCCATTGGCATCGACCGGGAGCGAAACATCGATTTCGGTGATGTGCACTTGCAGACCGAGAGCGGTGAAGCGGGCGATGTTGGCGGAGATCGAGGCGATATCCGCACGCAGATTGGCGATGTGCATCTGGAATCCGATGCCGTCGATGGGGACGCCATCCCGCTTGAATGCGCGCGCCATGGCGTAGATCGCATTGGATTTCGGATTGATCTCCTCCGCCTCGGCCTCGTTGTAGAACAGTAGCGCGTGCGGATCGGCCTCATGCGCCCAGCGAAAACACTGCGCCAGATAGGCATAGTCTTCTTCCGGGCTGCGCGGCTGCGAGCGGGTGGGATTGCCCGAAGCTCGCGGCTCGTAGCTCGAAGCTCTGCCAATCCCCGGCTGGTCATACCAAAGTGTGCTGCGCAGCTTGCCTGCATTCTTGCCTTCGTCGAAGGCTTCGTTGGCGACGTCCCAGGCGAAGATTTTTCCGCGATAATGCCCGACCACGGTCCTGATGTGGGTTTCCAGCAGATTGGAAAGTTGCGCGGGTGTGTAGTGTCCCGCCATCAGCCATGCCGGATTTTGCCGATGCCATACCAGCGTGTGCCCGCGGACCTTCATATTGTGCCGGGCGGCGAAATCGACGACCTGATCGGCCTGCGAGAAATCGAACGACTGCGGATCGGGCCGCAACACCTCCCATTTCAAAGCGTCTTCAGGCTCAAGCATGTTGAACTCGCGGGCCAGCGTTGCAGCATAGGCGGCCTCGGAAAGCTGCGCTGGACGAACCGCTGCGCCGATGAGCATGTGGGAACGGTCAGCCGCCTCACGCAAGGAATCGGGCGCTGTCGGTGCGGCGGATGCCAGGCAGAATGCTGACAGATACACGATAAGCAAACGCGTCCTTTTGCTCTGACTCATGCGGACTACTGTGCGCCCGGAAGGAACTTCTGCAAAGGACACCGCTCACACTGCGGTTGTGACTTTTTACAAAAGTTCTTCCCCACGCCCACGATCAGCCCGTGCATTTCATTGAATACCTGTGCCGTAGCGGTGCGCGTGGCTGTGCTCATGCGTGAAGGCGGGTGAGAAGATCCGCGCAGACCGTCCGCGCCTCTCATCGAAGAAGTCGGGTCCAACTGAGCGGTGAGCTCGGCCTCGAACGCTCTTTCCGCTCCGAACGTCCTTTCCTCTTCAAACCATCCTTTCGCTAACGGTGCGAGGGCGCTTTCAAACAGCGCGCGAATCTCCTCATAACTCGCGCGAGTTTCGACCAACCGATGGCGCTCCAGGATGCGGCGCGTGTAGGCATCGACCACGAAGACGGGATGATTTCCCGCATAGAGAAGGATTGAGTCGGCAGTCTCCGGTCCGATGCCGTTGAGTGCGAGCAACTCCTCGCGCAGTTTGGCTGTGGGTTGGGCGAACATGCGGGCGAGCGATCCGGCATAGCACTCGTCGAGGAAGCGGACGAATGTTTTCAGCCGGCTTGCCTTTTGCCGAAAGTAGCCAGCGGATCGAATCAGACGCTCCAGCCGGGGCAACGGTGTGCGCCGAATGCCCTGGATGCTGAGGATTCGCGCTTTGCGCATGTTTCCGAGCGCGTGTTCCACATTCGTCCAGGATGTGTTTTGCGTAAGGTAAGCGCCGACGATGACCTCGAAGGCGGATTGCGCCGGCCACCAATGTTGGCGACCCCACGCTTGGTAGAGCGTTTTAAAGTAGCGGCGAATGTTATCGTCAGATCGCAAGGTGCCTACGTTCGCCGATACTTTACGAAGTGAGATGTCGTTTAGGTATCAACGGCTAAGAGACTATAGCGCCCTCAGTCATCCACAAGAGCGCGGTTTGGCTGAAGGTGTTACTTTTGCGCCTTTGCCTTAGCCTTCCTCTTAGCCCATACCGCTTTGAGCTTGCGGCTCAGGACTGCTTTTTCAGCAGCTGTCCACACCTTGCCGTGCTTCTTTGGTTTTGCGCCGTTGGTCGAAGGCCGGGAATTGAACCTGCGTTCAAGCACGTTAATTGTTGCGGACAGTTCGTCCCGTTCCTTGCGTAGTTGTTCAAGTAGGGTCGTAGTTTCCATGGCGGGGATTGTAGCACGCCGTAACTGGATCGCGACGTTGTTAGGAGCCGCTCACATATGACTGTGTTCCCGGTGACTATGGCGCATGTGAGCCGCTTGCAGTTTCCCATCGCATCGATGTCTCATCCTCCTTTTACCGTTAGTGCTACGTCTGCCGGCACCTGCAGGCCCCTCGGTTTGAACCTCGTCAACAAGTTACGCAGGGTCAAGGGCTTGTGAAAGCTGTGGCAGGTACCTAAGTTACTTTTTCAGAATGCCCATTGGGTTGACAATTTGTGTCAGTGCGAAACATTCCCGTTGATCCCCCCGGAAATCATCGGTTTCGCATATTCCGCATTTGCGGCCAACAGGAGAGATATGTCTCAGCGGCTGGGTGACCTGCTCGTAAAAGAAAAGGTCATAACCCCCGAGCAGTTGGAACAGGCGTCCAAGCTCCAGAAAGAAACACAGTGCCGGCTGGCCTCGGCGCTGGTGAAGCTGAGCTTTCTCACGGACGAGGATGTCACCAACTTTCTCTCCCGCCAATATGGCGTGCCCGCCATTAATCTCTCCTACTTCGAAATCGATCCCGCCGTCGTTAAGCTGATTCCGTTCGAAACCGCCAAGCGTTATCAGATCCTTCCGCTCAGCCGGGTGGGCGCGTCGCTCACCATCGCCATGGTCGATCCCACGAACGTGTTCGCCATGGACGATATCAAGTTCATGACTGGCTTCAACATTGAACCGGTCGTGGCCTCCGAAGGCTCCATCGTCGAGGGGATTGAAAAAGCGTACGGCACTTCGAAGGAAGAAGAACTCGAGCAGGTGATGCAGTCGATCAACGATGCCGGCGACGCTGGCGACGTTGAGGTCCAGGGCGAGCAGGAAGAGGTCACGCTCCGCGAACTGGAGAAGGCCGCCGACGAGGCTCCGATCGTCAAGCTGGTGAACCTGGTGCTGACCGACGCCGTAAAGCGCGGGGCCAGCGACATCCACATGGAGCCCTACGAGAGGGAATTCCGCGTGCGTTTCCGTATTGACGGCATTCTGCAGTCGATCATGAATCCGCCGCTGAAGCTGAAGGACGCTATCACTTCACGCCTGAAGATCATGGCGAAACTCGATATCAGCGAAAAGCGCTTGCCGCAAGACGGCCGCATCATGCTCAAGATGCAGATCGCGGGCAAGAAAAAGCAGCT
This sequence comes from uncultured Acidobacteriaceae bacterium, assembly GCA_963804075.1. GTDB lineage: Bacteria > Acidobacteriota > Terriglobia > Terriglobales > Acidobacteriaceae > Acidiflorens. Next base: position 13,551 of record CAWDPB010000179.1, read on the forward strand.
CGATTTCCGCGTTTCCACGCTGCCGACGCTCTGGGGCGAGAAGATCGTGCTCCGCTTGCTCGATAAGGAAAATCTGCGGCTCGATATGACCAAGCTCGGCTTCGAGCCAGAATCGCTGGTCAAGTTCGAGAAGGCAATTCTGAAGCCTTACGGCATGGTGCTGGTCACGGGGCCGACGGGATCGGGCAAAACGAACACGCTGTACTCTTCGATCTCGCGGCTCAATCAGCCCGATACCAACATCATGACCGCCGAAGACCCGGTCGAATTTCAGCTGGGCGGCGTGAACCAGGTGCAGATGAAGGAGCAGATCGGCCTGAACTTCGCCGCCGCCCTGCGCGCCTTCCTGCGGCAGGATCCCAACATCATTCTGGTCGGCGAAATTCGAGATTTTGAAACCGCGGAAATTGCCATCAAGGCCGCGCTCACCGGCCACCTGGTGCTTATCGACGCTGCACACGAACGGCGCGCCGGAAACGATCACGCGCCTGATGAATATGGGCATCGAGCCGTTCCTGGTCGCGACCTCCGTCCACCTGATCTGTGCGCAGCGCCTGGTGCGTCGTATCTGCAAGGACTGCGCGGAGCCGGTTGAAATGCCGCCGCAGGCGCTGATCGACGAAGGGTACACGCCGGAAGAATCGGAGACCGTGCAGATCATGAAGGGACAAGGGCTGCGCCACCTGCAACAAAACCGGCTACAAGGGCCGCACCGGTCTGTACGAAGTGATGGAGGTCGACGACGAAATCAGGGAACTGGTTCTGGTGGGCGCGTCCGCGCTCGAACTGAAGAAAAAGGCGATTGAACGCGGCATGATCACGCTGCGCCGCAGCGGGTTGATCAAGGTTGCACAAGGCTTGACCACACTCGAAGAAGTGGCTCGCGAGACGATCCACTAGAAGGCTGAGGAAAGAATAGTCATGGCACTCTCGTTAAGCGATCTGCTTCGCCGCATGATGGAGATGAGCGGAAGCGACCTTCACATCACCACCAACTCTCCGCCGCAAATCCGCGTGCACGGCCATCTGGTGCCGCTCGACCTGCCGCAGCTCACGCCAGCCGAAACCAAGCAACTGGCGTACAGCGTGATGACCGATTCGCAGAAGCACCGCTTCGAGGAAAACCTCGAAATGGACTTTTCGTTCGGGTTGAAAGGCCTGGCGCGCTTCCGCGCCAACGTGTTCAACCAGCGCGGGGCGACCGCCTGCGTCTTCCGTCTGATTCCGTTCGAGATCAAGTCGTTCCATCAGCTGGGTCTGCCGCCGGTGGTCAGCAAGCTGTGCGACAAGCCGCGCGGGCTGGTGCTGGTGACGGGGCCGACCGGCTCCGGCAAGTCGACGACGCTCGCCGCCATGATCGACAAGATCAACACCGAACGCCACGATCACATCCTCACCATCGAGGACCCGATCGAGTTCATCCACATGAACAAGAATTGCGTGGTGAACCAGCGCGAATTGCACTCGGATACCAAGAGCTTTACCGACGCGCTGCGCGCCGCGCTTCGTGAAGACCCGGACGTGGTGCTGATCGGCGAAATGCGCGACCTTGAAACCATCGAATCGGCGCTGCGCATCGCCGAAACCGGCCACTTGACGTTTGGAACGCTGCACACCAACTCGGCCTCGTCGACCATCAACCGCATCATCGACGTGTTTCCGGCGCACCAGCAGGCGCAGATTCGCGCTCAGCTTTCGCTGGTTCTCGAAGGCATCATGTGCCAAAGCCTGCTTCCGCGCTGCGACGGCAAGGGCCGCGCCATGTGCATGGAAATCCTGGTGCCGAACGCGGCCGTGCGCAACCTGATCCGCGAGGACAAGATCCACCAGATTTACTCCGCGATGCAGTCGGGCCAGGAAAAGTACGGAATGCAGACGTTCAACCAGGCGCTGGCGACCGCCTATTTCCAGAAGCAAATCACATGGAAACGGCGCTGCTGCGCTCCAGCAACCAGGACGAACTGCAGGAAATGATTGCGCGCGGCGCAAGCCTTCTGAGCCGGCCGACAGCCGCACGATGCACAAGGGCGCAGCGCCGCTAAAGCGATGAAATCGGACAGGCCTCGGTCTAGCTTCGGGTTCAGGGCGAAGGCGAGTTGCAATCATGCAGGTCGCAGATCATAGGCACGAGACCAGGCCTGACACCTGGCCAATAAGGAGAAAGCAGCCATGCCGGTTTTTACATTTTCAGGCAAGACCGCCTCGGGCGAGAAAGTGCAAGGGGAGCGCGTTGCCGCCGAACAAGGACGGACTCGCCTCCCAGCTGCGGCGGGAACGGATCACGCCCAGCTCGATCCGAGAGAAGGGCAAGGAATTCTCGCTGCCCACTTTCGGCAGCGGCAAGGTCAGGGTCAAGGACGTCGCCGTCTTCTTCCGCCAGTTCTCCGTCATGATCGACGCCGGCTTGCCTCTTGTGCAGTGCCTGGAAATTCTGGGCGCGAATCAGGAGAACCCGACCTTTCAGAAGACCCTGTTGGGCGTGCGCACCACGGTCGAAGGCGGCGCCACCCTCGCCAATGCCATGCGGCAATATCCGGTCGTGTTCGACGATTTGACCACGAACATGGTGGAGGCCGGCGAAACCGGCGGTATTCTCGACATGATTTTGCAGCGCCTGGCCATCTACGTCGAAAAGGCCGTGAAGCTGCGCGCCGCCGTGAAGTCGGCTCTGATCTATCCGGTGGCAGTGGTCTCGCTCGCGGGCCTGATCGTCGGTGCGCTGCTGAAATGGGTGGTGCCGATTTTTGCCAACCTCTTTGTGGGATTGGGCGTCGAGCTGCCGCTGCCACTCGCATCGTCATCGGGTTGAGCGGTTTGTCGGGCACTTCTGGTGGTTCTTCATCCTGGGCGGCGTCGGCTTGGTCTTCGGCGTCAGACAGATTCGCAAGCATCCGCGCGGGCGCTATTACTTTGATGCGATGCTCCTCAGGCTGCCGATCCTGGGTGTGCTGTTGCGCAAGATCGCGGTCGCGCGTTTCACACGAACTCTGGGCACACTGATCACCTCCGGCGTTCCCATCCTGGAAGGCCTGGCGATCACCGCCCGCACATCGGGCAATGCCGTGCTCGAAGAAGCGTTGATGAAAGTGCGCAAAGCGATCGAAGAAGGCCGCACCATCGTCGATCCGCTGCGCGAAAGCGGCGTGTTTCCCAACATGGTGACGCAGATGATCGGCGTCGGCGAAGCCACCGGCGCCATGGATGCGATGTTGCAGAAGATCGCCGACTTCTACGAGGACGAAGTCGATTCCGCCACCAAAGACATGCTGGCCATGTTGGAGCCGGTCATCATCGGCATGCTCGGCGTCAGCATCGGTGGCATCGTGATTTCGCTCTACATGCCGCTGTTCTCGATGATCGGAAAACTGGCGGGATAGCGCAAAGCCGTCGGAGCTCGGCGTCGTTGGTCAGTTCGGCAAGACGGTTTGCCGCGACGGCAAACCGACGAGACGACTGACGACGAACGACTGACGACCGAATTCATGCACTCCATTACCGATGAGCGGAACTGGCTGACCTGGCTGGTGAAGGTTCGAATCCTGATCCTGCTGGTCCTGCTCGCCATCGAACTCGCCGTCATCCGCCTCACGCCCAGCCCGGTACCGCTTGTGCCCTTTCTTACGGGCATGGTGCTTTGGTTCGTGCTCTCACTGTTTTTCCTTTTTCTGATTTCCGTGTGGAGCGAACATCGGCTGCAGGCGATTCTTCAGGTACTGGCCGATCTTGCCATGGTGACGCTGGTCGTTCACCTGACTGGCGGCATCGACAGCTCGCTCAATTTTCTTTATCCGCTGGTCATCGTCGTCGCCACCATGTTGCTGCCGCGCGCCTGGGCCTACCTGAGCGCCGCGCTGGCTTTCATCATGTTCGGAGCGATTCTGGAGTTCGATTACTACGGGGTGATTCCTTCGTACGCGAACTCGCACCCGAAGCTCAAAGCGCTCCAGGTCGTGATCTTCGTCAATCTGTTCGCCTATTTCGCCATCGCGTACCTGGCCGGCTTGCTGATGACCAAGCTCCGCCAGGTCGACGTGCAGCTAAAAACGGCCAGCGGCGCGCTCGAAGATCTGCAGGCGCTGCATGAAAACATCATCCAATCGATGAGCGGCGGCGTGATTACCACTGGGCCGGATGGCCGTATCACGCTTGGTCAATCGGGCGGCGCAGCATCTGCTCGAGATCTCCGAAATGGAGTTGCGCGGGAGTTCGGTGGCTGAACTCTTTCAGGATCCCCTGCCCGACATGGACGCGGGCCGCGCTGGCGCGGAGGTTCGCTACAGTACCGCCAGCGGGTTCCGCAAGACGTTTCGCGTGATGGTTTCGGCGCTCAATCTCAGCGCCAGCGGCGATCTTGGATTCATCTACAGCTTCGACGATCTCACCGAAATCCGCCGCCTGGAGCGCGAAGTGCGCATGCAGGACCGCTTGGCTGCGGTCGGGCGTCTGGCAGCCGCCATTGCCCATGAAATTCGCAATCCGCTCACTTCCATCGCCGGATCGGTCAGCATGCTTTCCGACGCGTCGGCATTAAGCCCGGAAGAAAAACGCCTTCTGCAAATTGTCACGCGCGAGTCGCGACCGGCTGAACGCCATCATCACCGACTTCCTCGCCTATTCCCGCGGCAAGCAATACCGCTTCGAGCGCGTGGACCTAATTCCGCTGATCGAGGACACGCTGACATTGCTCGAGCACCGGCTGACCGCCGAAGACGCGGGAATTCGATTTGCAGCGCGCCTTCCACGAACCGGAAGCCTGGGTGCTGGCCGACGGCGACAAGCTCAAGCAGGTCTTCTGGAACTTCTGCGAGAACGCGGTTCGCGCCATGCAGAAGACCGGAGGCAAGCTGACCGTGACCGTCTCGCGGCGGGACGCGGACTGGGACATCGCTTTTTCCGACACCGGCCCGGGAATGCCAGCCAACCAGACGGAGAAGATCTTCGAGCCCTTCCAATCGAACTTTGAAGGCGGCACCGGCCTCGGCCTCGCGATCGTGTATCAGATCGTGCAGGCGCACGAAGGCAAGGTTTGGGCCAGATCGGAACTAGGCAAGGGAACCACCTTTGTGCTGCGCCTGCGGCGCATGGAATGCGGGGCAAGCCAGCCGCCGCCCACGCAGGAGAACGCTTCGGTTGCAATCGCCGCAACAGGAGGTGCAACCCGTGGGTAACATCCTCGTCTGCGACGACGAGCGTTCGATTTGCGAGCTGCTCGACATTGCGCTGCGCCGCGATGGGCATAAGGTGGAAACGGTTACCGGCGGCGATGCGGCCCGGCGCAAAATCGACAGCGCACTGTTCGATGTGATCGTGACCGACATCAAAATGCCGGGCGTCGATGGCGTCGAGGTGCTGCGCCATGCTCACCAGGTTTCTCCCGACTCGGCTGTGATCCTGATGACGGCAGTCGACGACTACAAAGCCGCGGTCGAGGCGGTGAAAGCGGGCGGCGCGACCGATTACATCCGCAAAAGTCCGGGGCTGGTCGATGAAGTCAAGCTGGCAATTGCGCGCTCGCTCACGCGGGTTTCGCTCTCGCGCCAGAACTTCGCGCTGCGCCGCGATGCGGCCGCGCGCAACTCTCTCGAAAACATCATCGGCATCGGTCCCGCGCTCGAGAAGCTGAAGCAGACCATCCGCACTGTCGCCGGCACCAGCAGCACCATCCTGGTTTATGGGGAAAGCGGAACGGGCAAGGAACTTGTCGCGCGCGCCGTACATACATGTTCGCCCCGCGCGACTGAGGCTTTTGTCTCGGTGAACTGCGGCGCGTTTCCCGAAACATTGCTGGAGAGCGAACTCTTTGGCTACGTCAAAGGCGCTTTCACGGGAGCCAATCAGAACCGGCGCGGATTGTTCGAAGTTGCCGATCAGGGCACGATTTTTCTGGACGAAATCGGCGAGATGACTCTGCCGATGCAGGTGAAGTTGCTGCGCGTCTTGCAGGAACGCACGGTTCGGCCGGTGGGCGGCACCAGCGAAATTGCGATCGATGTGCGGGTGATCGCGGCCACCAATCGCGATCTCGACAAGCAGGTCACCGAGGGCACTTTCCGCGAGGACCTCTATTACCGGCTCAACGTGATCCCCATCCGCGTGCCCAGCCTGCGCGAGCGCCGCGAGGATATTCCCCTGCTGGCCAATCATTTCCTGAAGAAATACGCGCCGGGTGCGGGAAAGAGCATTCACGGCGTGCAGGCGGCATCCCTTGACGCACTGGCCTGCTACGAATGGCCGGGCAATGTCCGCCAGCTGGAAAACACCATTGAGCGCGCGGTTGCGCTCGAACAGGGCAACGAATTGCACATCGATTTGCCGGCGGAGCGCCCCAAAGCTCGCGCCGTGGCTGCGGGCGCGGAAACCTCTTTTGGCGTCTCGGGCTCGGTTTTGCCGGAAGGCGTCAACATGGAAAACTACGTCGCGCAAATCGAGCGCAATCTTCTTCAATCGGCGCTCGGCCAAACACAGGGAGTGCAGGTGCGCGCTGCCGATCTGCTCGGAATCTCCTACCGCTCCTTCCGGCACCTGATGAAGAAGTACGACCTGTAGCTCCAAACCGCCGTTGGTCGTCAGTCCGCCGTCGTCAGTTTGAACCTGTCTTGAAATGGTACGGCGTCAGTAGCAGCGGAAGAAGTCGATTTGACGATGGATTTTGGGCGGCGCAGCGCTTTAGCGCTGCGATAAAGCCTAACATTAGCTGCGGCTTTAGCCGCTGGGGGAATGTATCTTCAAGCGGTTCGGTAAGACTTTGCCGCGACCGCAACTCCGAACGACCACTCCACGAACTGCCAGCCCGGCAAGTCCCGCTACTGATCCCCGCCCTCGGGCAGCGAATTTCCTTTGCTGAGGATTAGCGCCTCGGCCTCCTTCTCCGCTTGAGGGAGGTTCTTCGAAAGTCTTGCCGCGCGCTGGAACATCGCCTTGGCGTCATCGTTTTTTCCTTCTTGCTTCAAGGCATGCGCGAGCAGCAGATAGCCGACGTCGGAGGGCTGCTGCGAAACGGCATGAACATACTGGCGGACGGCAGCGGCGAAATCTCCGTCCACTTCTGCCATTAAGCCCAATGTGACCATGACAGCCGGCTGACCGGGCAAAAGCTGCAACGACGATTCGAAAGCGTCTTTCGCCTTCTGCGTTTGTCCCATCTGGCGATAGGCAAATCCGAGATTGGCATAAGCCTTCGCACGAAAGCTCGGCTTGCCGGCGTGAGCAGCCACGAATTCGTACCGTTCGATGGCGCCCTGCAGATTGCCGTGTTCGTGCTCATACGCGCCCAGATTCAGGATCGCCACAAGATCGTCGGGACGGATCGCGAGCGCCTCGCGGTACTGCTCCATGGCTTCTTCGGTTCTGCCGTGGCTGCGCAAAAAACCTCCCAGGGACGTGTGCGCCACATAGTTGTCTTGCGTCAGCGCCAGCGTGCGGCGCCAGAACGACTCAGGATCGTGCCAGTAACTCACTTGCCGGAAAGTAACTATTCCCAACGCCAGCAGGCATACGGCAGCGGGAATAGCGAGCCAGCGCGGCGGAATTTTGCGTGCACCGGCCATGTCGGCGATTGTCCACACGATCATCACAAACAAGCCGATGAACGGGATATATGCGTAGCGGTCGGCCATGGCCTGATCGCCCACCTGCACCAATCCGATCATGGGCACCAGGCTGCCGAGGAACCAGAACCATCCCACCGCGAGATAGCGTTGCGTGTTCGCCCGGACTACCCAGGCGGTGATCAGCAGCAATACGGCCGCAGCTCCGGTCACCTGCCAGACCGGATAGAGCTGGGTCGGGTGCGGATACATCGCTACCAGCTTCGCCGGCCAAAACGCCTTCCCCAGATACCTCACGTACGAGACCAGCGCCGTTTCCAGCCGCAAGAGATAGCTGTATTGAGAAGACGTTTTCACCGCTAACCCTGCCGTTTGAGACGCCATCGTGACTACCGCGCTGGCGGCGGTAAGCAACAGCAAAGGCACTTTTTCCAGTACCAGAAGGCCGCCTCGCGATTTGGACGAACTGGTGTGCCGTCCGGCCGAACCGTGCTCGTCAGGCCAAAGCCGCTGCAACGGCCAGTAATCCCACAACAAAAGCAAGAAAGGGAACGTAACCGCCTGTGGTTTTGCCATCAGCGATAGCGCATAGAAACCCACGACCGGAAGGTACGATCGCCAGCCCGGTTCGCGCGTATATCGTAGGTAGGCATGGAACGCGAGCAGAAAAAACAACATGCTAAGCACGTTCTTGCGTTCGGCTGCCCAAGCCACAGACTCTACATTGAGGGGATGAAGGGCAAACAGGGCCGCTACCATCAAGCTGCGCCAGCGAAAGCCGGTGGCGCTCTCCAGCAACAAAAACAGCAACACAGCATTTGCCGCGTGCAGCAGAACATTCACGATATGCGGACCGGCTGGATTCAGGCCGAACAGCTGGCAGTCTATAGCGTGAGAGAGCCAGGTCAGCGGATGCCAGTTCGCTTCGGTGTCGGTCGTAAAAGCCCATTTGACCGTTTTCCACGTCAGGCCGACTGTTACGTGCTGATTTTCCGTGATGTATTGCTGGTCGTCGTAGTTGAGAAACTGGTTGTGGACCACTGGGTAGTAGACGGCAAAGACAGCGGCAATCAGCGCCAGACAACAAAACAGTAGAATTCGCCGATCCTCCGCGGAGAGAGAATCGGTGGCCGAGGACGAGTCCAAAGGGGCGGGAACAACCACCTTTTTCGTGCGCTTGGCCTTGGCGGAAGAAGGAGGACTCATGGTTTAACGAATGAAACGTTCAACGAGTGAAACGAAGGCAGCAACGAACCGCGTCCGCGGAAAGCCAAACTGGCCGGGCGCGCGGATTTGAAACGTGGACCACTGCGTCCAGGTACCGGTTTCACCAAGAATCAATACTCTAGCACGGTTTGCGTCCATCTAGACTGGCCCTTAGGAGGCTCCAATTATGTCTCTGATATCCTCCGTGAAACCCCGTGTACCCTGTGGTTTGCGCTCTTTGCTGAGACTTAATCGGAGCTTCCCTGGACAACGCAAATACCACGGGAAAGATTGAAGTCCTCGAACATGAGGGCATATAAATGCAGGGAGAGTCTCGCACAATGAAAACCCTTACATCTGCATTCATTGCATCCATGTTTTTCGCCGTCGTGTGTAACGCTGCACTCTGGGGGAAAACTGCGCGTTGGCCGGAGCAAAAAGCGAATGCCTGGTACGCGCAACAGCCCTGGCTTGTGGGAAGCAATTACGTTCCGAAGTCTGCCATCAATCAGCTGGAAATGTGGCAGGAGGCAACCTTCGATCCGGTTGAAATCGATACCGAGTTCACCTGGGCGGAAGCCATGGGCATGAACACCATGCGGGTTTTCCTCCATGACCTGCTCTGGCAACAGGACGCGGCCGGATTCCAGAAGCGCATCGACCAGTTCCTGACCATCGCATCCCGGCATCATATTCGGCCGGTGTTTGTGGTTTTCGATTCCTGCTGGGATCCTTTGCCCCACCTCGGCCCGCAGCACCCTCCGGTTCCAGGCGTCCACAATTCAGGCTGGGTCCAGAGTCCCGGTGCGGCCGCGCTCGGCGATCCCAAACAATATCCGCGTCTTGAGGCGTACGTAAAGGGCGTCATAGGGGCTTTTGCCAAAGATGATCGAATTCTTGCCTGGGATTTATGGAACGAACCGGGGGCCGATAATAAGGGGAGTTACGAAAAAGAGGAACTCAAAGACAAAGACGCCCGAGTGACGGCACTTTTGCCGCAAGTGTTTAGAGTGGGCACGCGCGGCGAATCCCACCCAGCCACTCACCAGCGGAATCTGGGACACGGATACGTCGCCGAACAGAGAAAATCTCAGTGAGCAGCAACAAATTCAGCTGCGCGAATCCGACATTATCACGTTTCACAGTTATGATTGGCCCGAGTCCTTCCAGCGAGAGGTGCACTGGCTGCGCAAACGCAATCGGCCGGTAATCTGCACCGAATTCATGGCGCGCTCCATAGGCAGCCTCTTCGACACGATTCTGCCGATCGCCAAACAGGAGCACGTGGGCGCTATCAATTGGGGCTTCGTCGCCGGCAAGACGCAAACTAACTTGCCGTGGGAATCATGGCAGCACCCCTACATCGTCGACGACCCGCCCGTGTGGTTCCACGAAGTGCTGCACGCTGATGGAACTCCCTATCGCGAAGCTGAAGTGAATCTGATCCGGCAGCTTACCGGCCAGCGATAGGTCGGAGGGAATCGTCAATCGGGCAATTCAGGCTGGGTGGCCACGTTTCGCGTTTTTCGAAACGTGGGATTCCGCGAATCATACATTGAGCTGAAGATTGGTCGGGGCGATAGGATTTGAACCTACGACCCCCTGCGCCCAAGGCAGGTGCGCTACCAGGCTGCGCTACGCCCCGACTGTTCCCTAATTATAACGGAGATACACAGCTGCCACTTTATCCGTGAGTCGCAGTATCGGCGTGGATGAAGCGATGGGAAGATTCCTGCCCGAGCGGAAAGCAAATGGCCGGCAAATTCGTCGCGAACGTCGGATGACTCAGCCGTGGGTTTACGGCACCAACACCGCCTTTACCTGTGTCTCGTTGTCGGTCGCTCCATTACCCTTTCTGCCGTAGATCACAACCACGCAATCTCCGGCATTCACAGTCACGGGAGCGGCGAAATCTTTTTCTACTCGTTTTTGGAGCGTTGCCCGACCCGTTTCGTCCGGCGGAATCTCATATTCCATGGGCACGCTCTCCAGGTGCACGGCGTTGTCCGGAAGCCAACTGTACAGCGTCGCCAGCGGCGCGGGTTTCGGGAAGCCCATGCGGTTGAGGTTGCTCCCGAATTTTCCGCAGCCTCCGGGGAGCAGATAAAAATCGTTGACCGCACCCCACGACTTCCCCGTCGGCAGAGGCCCGAAATTCTGCGTCCCATCGAATGTGCTGTCGGATATATCTCCGAACAACTCCACCAGCTGCCCCGCCGGCATCGTGATCGGAACTGCGAATCCTTTGGTATCGTCGGTCGTCGCATTCTGGCAGCCCCAGTTTTGGCCAAAACAATATTCGCCGGAAAGATCGACCACCGTGTTCGCGTTTGAGCTGGATGGCTCGTACGTCAGGTTCAAGTCGGCCGACATCGTAACCTTGCCTGTCACCAACGTCCCTCCGCCGAAAACGAAACCGATGCACCCCGTCATCGGCAGGGGATGCGGGAAGTTAAGGTTCACTGGAAAACTGGAGGTCGACTGCGAGGGGTTTTTCAGAATGTCGCTCCACAAGAAATTCGCCCCCGCCAGACTCTGGTCATCCACAGGGCATTCACCCTGCCAGTAGGCCAGTAACCACAAGACTTCGCTGAAATTCGAGCTAGAGTTCTCTAACGAAATCGTCCCCGTAAGCGCCCGTGCCTCGGCCGTCGACTTCGCCCCCTCCAGCAGGTGATACATATAAAGAAACTGCGGAAAGCCGGTCTTCGAAGTGGTCACGAAATGCTGAATGTGCAGCACGGAAGGTTGCCCCGCAGCCTCCTGCCCCCACAAGTCACACTCTCCCCATCCAACCAGAATAAGAGTGATCGCGAGAATGGCCATTCTCCAAGAAGAACTCACAAATCCCCCGCTGCACAAACGATTGAAGAACCCTTGCCCTCAGTATAATCAATGGGATGCAGTGACGCTGTCGGCACTCCCCGAAGGTGCCGTGTTTACCGCCGTGCCACTCAGCTATAATTCCGCTTCGAGAGTCATGCCCAGTTCACGCCACGCGCTGGTGACGTACGTTCGGAATCCAGTGGGGGAATTCGTCGAGAAGCTGCGCCGGGAGCTTCATCCCGCCATGCCCCACATGCCAGCTCATCTCACCATTCTTCCTCCGCGCGAACTGTGTGGCAACGAGAGCGCCGCCGTCGAATTTCTGGAAGAAGCCTGCAACCACGTTGTCCCCTTCGATGTGGAACTCGGCGACGTGGAGACCTTTCTTCCGACCACTCCCACGGTATTCATCCAGGTGGCGCGCGCCGCGTATCGCATGCGCGAACTTCACGATCAGCTAAGCGGACGGGAGCTATGCTGCGAGGAGAATTGGCCCTACATCCCTCACCTTACGATCGTAAAGACCGAACTGGACGAAGAGGCGCGCGCGGCCACCATCCTGGCCCGGGAACGATGGCGACAGTTCGAAGGCAAGCGCGAGGTCCACGTAGATGAGCTGATGTTTGTGCGCGAATCGAATGGCATTTGGCAAGATGTGGCTCCCCTGCATTTGGGCCGCGGCCAACTGTCTTCAAGACCCTGAGCCTTCTTCGCAGGTCTAAGCCTTCCGTTCGTCGCCAAGATCCCACGAGCACCTTGGGTCGTACCTGTCCTTCTGGAGAAACCCCCTAAAACCGGCAACTGACGCGCCATCTAGCGGCCCTTTAGGTCATGTACTTTCCGACCGTTGCCAACTCCCACGGTCGGATTACCATGAAATTACAAGGCGGGCCCAGCGCCGGATCCCAGGCTGCGGGTTATGGGAGTTCCCTACTCGGGGAATCTCCGAGAAGAGTGCATATGCAAATTGGCGTTTACGGATCCGGCTACCTTGCCACGGTCATCTCTGGATGTCTTGCCGACTTCGGCACACCGGTTTGCTGCTGCCACGTCGATGGCGCGCGCATGATGCAAGCGGCGCACGGCAACCTTCCGTTCTACGAAAAGAACCTGCAGGATGTGATCCGCCGCAACGAGCGCTCCGGACGCCTTGTCTATACCGCCGATCCCGAGGATTTGGCGCACAAGGCGCAGGTCATTTTTCTGGCCGAAGATTCACCGGACGGATTGGAACAGTTAGTGCTGCGGCTGGCCGGCGCTGCAGGAAAATTTCAGGTGTTGTTGATCGTTACGCCCGTCCGCGTCGGATCGACCACGCGTCTTGAAAAGGCGATGAAGGCCAAGGGCCTCAGAAGCCTGCTGGTTTGCCAGCCCATGTTTTTCACCAATGGCTGCGCGGTGGAAGACTTCAATTGGCCGGATCGTATCATTCTGGGCACCCAGTCGAGCGAAGCGGTTTCCGCCCTCAAGCAGATTTTCCATCCGCTGGTGATGCGCGGCGTGCCGGTGCTGGTCACCAATTATGAGACGGCGGAACTCGCGCGCCAGGCAGCCACCGCGTTTGTGGCCACCAAAATTTCCTTCATCAACGAGATCGCCAGCCTTTGTGAGCATGTCGACGCGGACGCAGTCAGTCTTTCGCTGGCGTTAGGTCTCGACAAGAAAATCGCTCCGCGCTGCCTGCAGCCGGGAGCCGGCATGGGCGGTACTTTTTCCCAGAGCGATATGGACTCGCTGACCGAGTTGGCCCGCGAAAATCAATCTGAATTGCGTGTCTTGAACGCGGCGCGCGAGGTGAATCTCGATCTGGCGAACCGCCTTCTACAGAAAGTGACGTCCGCGCTCGATACGGTCCACAACAAGGACGTGGGCATTCTGGGGCTGGCCTTCAAGCCGCATACGAATTCGATAGCGGGTTCAGCCTCCGTACAACTGGCTCACGGCCTGCTCGCGAAGGGCGCACGCCTCAGGGCATACGACCCGGTCGCAATGCCCGAAGCGCGCCTGCAACTGGACGGCATGGTCAGATATTGCGACTCTGCCTATGGAGTAGCCGAAGGCGTGGACGCCTTGGTCGTGGCAACGGGCTGGCCGGAATTTCGCATGCTCGACTTCGCCAAGATCCGCCACCTGGTGAGGCGGCCCATCATCATCGATACCAAGAATCTGCTCGACTCCTCTCGCCTGCGCGCCATGGGCTTCCAGTACATGGGAGTGGGAAGATAAGACGGCTTTCGGCCTGAGCTCTCGGTTCCGCTCACACGCGTTTATTGTCATCGTGTCATCCTGAGCGACGTGAGGTGAGCGAAGCGAGCCGAACGAGTCGAAGGACCCCTACCCAGCCGGCGGCGCCCACACCGCCGCAAGGCATTCTTCCCGAGACTCCTGTTTTCCTAAAGCCCAGAGCCCAAAGCCGAAAGCCCAAAGCCGCTTTTCCCGGCAATTGCTATAATCGAAATCTGCGGTGGGAGTAGCTCAACTGGTAGAGCATCGGACTGTGGCTCCGACGGTTGCGGGTTCAATTCCCGTCTCCCACCCCAACTTCACAGAACTCAGCTCACCGCTTTGATCCGCAGCTGAACCACCATTAAGGCCGGGACTGGAGTTCAGAGTCTCTTGGCTAAATTCGACAAGCCCACCATCGCGATCATGCTTGCTGGCATGTGTACGTTTTTGGGCGTTTACTGCACACAGCCGTTGCTCCCGCTCCTGCGGCAGGTTTTTCATGCCTCCGAGCTGGAAGTCAGTCTCACCGTCAGCGCGACGATTCTTGCCACCGCTCTCATGGCTCCCATTATCGGCATGATCGCGGAACGCCGCGGACGAAAGAAAGTGATCGTTCCGTCGCTGTTCCTGCTGACCATTCCCACGGCTCTTGCGGCGACCTCTACCAGCCTGCACGCGCTCATTTTGTGGCGCTTTGCTCAGGGACTTTTTGTGCCGGGCGTCATCGCCGTTATGCTCGCCTACATCAATGAGGAGTGGGCGAGACGCGGCGTAGGACGCGCCATGTCCTCATATGTCACCGGCACCGTCATTGGCGGATTCCTCGGCCGCTTCATCTCCGGAGTCATCGCCACCCACTGGCACTGGCGTGCCACATTCCTCGTACTCGCCGCATTAAATCTGCTCGGAGCGATTGCAGTTCGCTCATGGCTGCCTCTGGCCAGGAATTTCGTTCCCACCGAAGATATGCGGCAGGCGCTCGATGATGCCAGGGAACACCTGCGCAATCCACGGCTGCTAGCCAACTTCGGCACCGGCGCTACCGCGCTCTTTGCCCTCGTGGGATGCTTTACCTATACCAACTTCTATCTTGCTGCGGCGCCTTACCACCTGAACTCCGCACAACTTGGCGGCGTTTTCTTTGTTTACCTGCTGGGAGTCGTGATTACACCGCAATCGGGCCGTTTTCTCGATCGTTTTGGGTTTCGCCGCACGGCACTAGTTTATTGCGCGATGATGATCACGGGACTGCTTCTCACCTTGGTCAAGTCGCTGCCTGTAGTCATCGTTGGGCTGGCGATTTTTTCCTCCGGAGTGTTCATAGCGCAAGCCGCGGCGACGGTGCAAACGGGCGCAATCGCCGGACGAGCCCGCTCTTCTGCCGCCGGTCTTTATGTCATGTTCTACTATCTCGGAGGAAGCGTCGGCGCCACACTAACCGGCTGGTCCTGGCGATGGAAACAATGGCCGGGCTGCGTCGCTTTGCTGGGAGCGGTTTCGCTGCTGAGCCTCTTGTTGGCAAATCTCAGCAGCCGTCCCTCCGGCCAACTAGACTCCGCCGAAATCGAATTAGCCGGAGACTGAACGGCCAGCATTCGAGTCGGCATTCTGGAATGCGCGGTGCGGCCGAAGAAGCCGCGGCCTCTCAACTCTATTTGCCGAAACGCGCTTCGCCCTTGAACTGCACGAACAGGCGTTCCGCGTTCTCGTGATAGACCTTCTCCAGAACTTCGTCGGGAAGGCCCATGCCATAGATCATCCAGCGGCCTTGCGCCGGATATTGCGCATAGGGGAAATACTCGTCTTCCGTCTCGAGCCACCGGAAGTAATTCGTATACATGGCTTCGCTCGCGCCCTCGTCAGTCCCGAACATGACGCGGTCGGGATATTTGAGAATCAGCGCTCGTGTGCGGCGTCTTGTAGGGATAAAGACCGATGGGAATATTCAACCGGTCAGCGAAAACTGTGACCTTGTCGGTCCGACCGTCGCCGTCGCTGTCTTCGAGAACGCGGATCGAGTCACGGCCCGGCCGATCGGCGGGTGGGGGCAACGGGTACTCGGTGGACCCACTGACCCAGAGCCGTCCCCTGGCGTCGAAGGCGAGGTTCATCGGCTTCTGGATGTCGGGCTCCGATGCGACGAGCTGGACCTCAAACCCCGGCGGGACGTGGAACGACCGTCGCTCGTCCTCGGGCGTCTTCGCCTCGGTGGGCCGGATCGCGGCCGAAAACGGGTCTTCGCCTCGTGCTGCGCAGATTGACAAGCAGAACGCGCCCACCGCGGTGAACGCCAGCGACGCCGTTCTCGTGTGTCGTGAGGCCATCAAACAAACTCCAACCGTACTGAGAGCCCGCACTCCCGGACCACGTCCAGGACGCGAGTACACCGATCCCCGACCGGCCCTCGCACCGCGGTCTCGCAACTTGCGAATTGAGGAACATCTAACCAACGATAAAGTAACCGGTTGAGATGCTTTTGCAGAAGCCGATGCGCTCCACCGATAGCGGCTTGGTGCACGGATTAGGCCCGCCGCCTCGCACCGGGTTAAGCTCAGCGAACGGGCTCGCCTCCCTCGGCCGCTTCGTCCTCGGCCATCTCGTCGGCGAGGTTCCGCCTCGCCGAGTGCCGGACCGTCAGAACGTGCACCGTGTCACGTCGAATAATGAACATTATTCGGTAGACGCCTTGCCGCTTTCCATGGAGCAGCACCCGCTCTTCCTGGCCGTAGACTCGAAGTCGGGATCAATTGGATAATGCTTCGGGTTCACCTTCCGGGTGGCGATCTTCGCTCGGAGGCCGTGCCCAGCGAATAGCCGTCGCCAATGACCCTGACTGGCCGAAGGTCCCAGTGGGCC